>NZ_JASGEL010000092.1:0-31411 GCF_047606385.1 Microbacterium sp. | reverse complement strand
GCACGATCGCCGGCGGCGCGGTGGGCGCCGCGCTGCGCCGTCGGGCCGACCGCACCCCGCTGCGCCCGCTCGACCGGGTCCTCGGCGGTGCGCTGAGCCTCGTCGTGGCGGCGCTGTCGGTGTCGCTCGTCGCCCAGTCGGTCGCGCTGGCCGGCATCCCGGGCCTGTCCGCCGCCGTCTCGTCGTCGCAGGTGGTTCGCGCGATCGACGCGCTGACGCCGACCCCGATCTCCAGCGCGCTCGCGCAGCTGCGCCAGGAGGTCCTGGCCGACGGGCTGCCGACGCTCGGCGAGCTCATCGACCTGGGCCCGAGCACGTCGACCTCGGCGGCGATCGATCTCGACGACCCCGACCTGGACGCCGCGGCCGATGCGGTCGCGCGGGTCTCCGGCACCGCCTACGCGTGCGGCGAGACGCTCACCGGCACCGGCTTCGTCATCGCCGACGACCGGGTGATCACGAACGCCCACGTCGTGGCCGGGATCTCCTCGCCCGTCGTGGAGCTGCCCGGCAAGGGCGCCGCCGAGGGCGAGGTGGTCTACTTCGACCCGATCGACGATCTCGCCGTGATCGCCGTGGACACGCAGGACGCCCCCGTGCTCGAGCTGGCCGACACGCTGCAGGCGGGGGACTCGGCCGTCATCGACGGCTATCCCTACGGCGGGCCGTTCACCACCAGCACCGCGGTGGTGCGATCGGTCGGCACGGCGAATGTGCCCGACATCTACGACGACTCCAGCTCGCCGCGCGAGATCTATGCCCTCGCGGCGACCGTGGCGCCGGGGAACTCGGGCGGGCCGCTGCTCACCGCGGACGGCGACGTCGCCGGCCTGGTGTTCGCCCGCGCCGACGACGGCTCGCAGATCGGATACGCCATGACCGTCGCCGAGCTCGAGCCGGTCGTCGCGCAGGCGCCTGCGGCCACGGCGGCCGTGTCGACGGGGGACTGTGCCGGGTAGCCCCGGGCGATAGGCTGGCCGCGTCCTGCCCCTGACGGGAGAGTTCATGACCGAGCCCCGTTCCGAAGGTCTCCGCGTCGGCCCGCTCGACGCGCACCACACGGCCCTCGGCGCCGCGTTCACCGACTTCGCCGGCTGGCGGATGCCGGTGCGCTACGGCTCGGATCTCGCCGAGCACCGCGCCGTGCGGGAGGCCGCGGGCCTGTTCGACATCTCGCACATGGCCGAGTTCGTGATCGAGGGACCGGATGCGGCGGCCTTCCTCGACTACGCGCTCTCGGGCCGTCTCACCGACCTGCCGGTGGGGAGGGCCGCGTACTCCCTGGTGCTCGCCGCCGACGGCGGTGTCGTCGACGACGTCGTGGTCTACCGGCTCGACGAGGCCTGGTTCCTGGTGATCGCCAACGCCGGCAACCGGGCGCCGGTGGCGGCCGCGCTGAGCGAGCGCGCCGCCGGCTTCCGCGTTCTCGTCGAGGACGCGAGCGACAGCTTCGCGCTGCTGGCGCTGCAGGGGCCGCAGGCGCAGCGGGTGCTCGACGCGATCGGTCTCACCGAGCTGGAACGGCCGCTCGCCGAGGTGCCGCGCTACGCGGCGACGCGGGGCACGTTCGCGGGGGATCAGGTGCTCGTCGCCCGCACCGGCTACACCGGTGAGGACGGCTTCGAGCTGCTCGTCCCGGAGGCCGCCGCCGGCGAGCTGTGGGAGGCGCTGCTGCGCGCGGGCGAGCCGTTCGGGCTCCTGCCCGCCGGGCTCGCCGCCCGCGACACGCTCCGGCTGGAGGCGGGCATGCCGCTGTACGGGCACGAGCTCGGCCTCGGCATCCGGCCTGCCCAGGCGGGACTCGCCCGTTTCGTCGCCCTCGACAAGCCCTCGTTCGTCGGCAGGGACGGCGTGAGGCCGCGCGACGACGCACCGGTGCTCGTCGGCCTCATGGCCGAGGGACGACGCGCCGCCCGCGCCGGCTACCCGGTCCGCTCCGGGGAGGCCGTCGTCGGCGCCGTGACCAGCGGCATCCTGAGCCCGACTCTCGGCGTCCCCCTCGCCATGGCCTTCGTCGCGCCGTCGTCGTCGGCGCTCGGCACCGCGCTCGAGCTCGATGTGCGTGGCACGAGACTGCCCGCCACCGTCACCCGCCTGCCCTTCTACCGGAGGAAACCATGACCGTCGACCCGGACGCCCTGTCCTTCACCCCCGAGCACGAGTGGGTCGCCCTCGAGGGCGCCATCGCGACGTTCGGCATCACCGACTACGCCGCCGCGCAGCTGGGCGACATCGTCTACGTCGAGCTGCCGGCGGTGGGCGGCACCGTCACCGCCGGGCAGGTGTGCGGTGAGATCGAGTCGACCAAGTCCGTCGGCGAGCTGTACGCCCCGGTCACCGGTCGCGTGCTCGAGGTCAACGGGGCGGTCGACGTCGACCCGGCGCTCGTGAACGGCGACCCGTACGGCGCGGGATGGCTCGTGCGCGTCGAGCTCGCCGGCGACGCCCCGACCGGCCTGCTCGATCGTGCCGCCTATGTCACGTTGACCGGCGCCGCCGCATGACGAGCTCGTTCGCGCAGCGGCACATCGGGACGGATGTCGCGGCGCAGCGCGCGATGCTCGACGTGCTCGGCTACGACAGCGTCGCGGCGCTCGTGTCGGCCGCGGTGCCGGCCGCGATCCACCTGCGACCCCGCGCCACGAGCGATCTGCTGGCGCCCGCGACCGAGCGCGCCGCCCTCGACGAGCTGCGTGCGCTCGCGGCGGTGAACCGGCCGGCGCGGGCGATGATCGGCCTGGGCTACTACGACACCGTCACCCCGGCCGTCATCGCCCGGAACGTGCTGGAGAACCCGTCCTGGTACACCGCCTACACGCCGTATCAGCCGGAGATCTCGCAGGGCCGGCTCGAGGCGCTGATGAACTTCCAGACGATGGTCGCCGATCTGACCGGGCTTCCGGTCGCCGGCGCGTCGATGCTGGACGAGGCGACCGCGGCGGCCGAGGGGATGCTGCTGGCACGGCGCGCGTCGCGCTCGGCGTCCGAGGTCTTCCTCGTCGACGCCGACGCGCTGCCGCAGACCAAGACGGTGCTGCATCACCGCGCGGCGGCGCTCGGCATCCACGTGCATGAGGTGGCGTTCACCGCCGCCGCCGAGGTGCCCGAGGCATTCGGCGTCCTCGTGCAGTACCCCGGTGCGTCCGGACGGGTCTGGGATCCCGCGGACGTGATCGCCGCCGTGCAGGCGGCGGGCGGCGTCGCCGTGGTCGCCGCCGACCTGCTGGCGCTCACGCTGCTGCGCTCACCCGGTTCGCTCGGCGCCGATGTCGCGGTCGGCACGACGCAGCGCTTCGGGGTGCCGATGGGCTTCGGCGGCCCGCACGCCGGGTACCTGTCGGTGCGGGCCGGGCTGGAGCGGCAGCTGCCGGGGCGACTGGTCGGCGCGTCTCAGGATGCCGCGGGCCGTCCTGCCTACCGGCTCGCCCTGCAGACGCGGGAGCAGCACATCCGCCGCGAGAAGGCCACGAGCAACATCTGCACCGCCCAGGTCCTGCTCGCGGTGATGGCGGCGATGTACGCCGTCTACCACGGGCCGGAGGGGCTCACCGCGATCGCGAGCGACATCGCGCGGAAGACTTCGGCGCTGGCGGGGCTGCTGCGGGACTACGGCTTCGCGGTGCACCACGACGCGGTGTTCGACACGATCCGGGTGACCACGCCGGGCCCCTCGAAGACCGTGATCGACCGGGCGCGGGCGAGCGGCTACCAGCTCGCGTGGATCGACGACGCCACCGTCGGGGTCGCCGTCGACGAGACCACCGACGGGCACGACCTCGCCGCGGTCGCCGTGGCATTCGGCATCCCGGACCCCGGCCCGGAGGGGCTGCCGTGGCGGGACGCCGAACCGCTCGCGGCCGTTCCCGTCGCCCTGCGGCGCGACGACGCCTTCCTCACGCATCCGGTCTTCCACGCGCACCGCAGCGAGACCGCGATGATGCGCTACCTGAAGACGCTCGCCGACCGCGACTACGCACTCGACCGCGGCATGATCCCGCTCGGCTCGTGCACCATGAAGCTGAACGCGGCGGCCGAGATGGCGGCGGTGTCGTGGCCCGAGTTCGCGCGCGTGCATCCGTTCGCGCCCGAGGGCGACGTGCGCGGGTCGCTGGCGCTCATCGAGCAGCTGGAGACGTGGCTGGCCGAGCTCACCGGATACGACGCCGTGTCGCTGCAGCCCAACGCGGGATCGCAGGGCGAGCTGGCGGGCCTGCTCGCGATCCGCCAGTACCACGACGCGAACGGCGAGGCGAATCGGCGGGTGTGCCTGATCCCGTCGTCCGCCCACGGGACGAACGCGGCGTCCGCGGTGCTCGCAGGTCTGCGCGTGGTCGTGGTGGCGTGCGACGACGCCGGCAACGTCGACCTCGCCGACCTGCGCGAGAAGATCGCCGCGCATGCCGGCGAGCTCGCGGCGCTGATGATCACCTACCCGTCCACGCACGGGGTGTACGAGCACGACGTCCTCGAGATCACCCAGGCCGTGCACGACGCGGGCGGTCAGGTGTACGTCGACGGCGCGAACCTGAACGCCCTGCTCGGATACGCCCGGTTCGGCGATCTCGGCGGCGACGTGTCGCACCTGAACCTGCACAAGACGTTCGCGATCCCGCACGGCGGCGGCGGCCCGGGTGTCGGCCCGGTGGCGGCGAAGGCGCACCTCGCGCCGTATCTTCCCTCGCACCCGCTGTCGCAGCGGGCCGACCACGCCGGCGGCTTCGTGTTCGACGGGGGACCGGTCTCGGCGGCGCCGCACGGCTCGGCATCCGTGCTGCCCATCTCGTGGGCGTACATCCGGATGCTGGGCGTCGAGGGGCTGCGCGAGGCCACCGGTGCCGCGGTGCTCGCGGCGAACTACCTCGCCGCACGCCTGCGAGACGTCTTCCCGGTGCTCTACACGGGCGACGGCGGCCTGGTGGCGCACGAGTGCATCCTCGACCTGCGCCCGCTGCGGGCCGAGACCGGCATCACCGTCGACGACGTCGCCAAGCGCCTGATCGACTACGGCTTCCACGCCCCGACGATGTCGTTCCCCGTCGCGGGGACGCTGATGGTCGAGCCGACGGAGTCGGAGGACCTCGCCGAGCTCGACCGCTTCGTCGAGGCGATGCTCGCGATCGAGGCGGAGGCGCGGGCGGTCGCCGCCGGGCGCTGGCCGGCCGAGGACAATCCGCTCGTGAACGCTCCGCACACGGCAGCGGCGATCGCGGCCGACGACTGGCCGCATCCCTATTCGCGTGAGGTGGCGGTGTACCCCGTTCCCGCGCTGCGGCACGCGAAGTACTGGCCGCCCGTGCGCCGGATCGACAACGCCTTCGGCGACCGCAACCTGGTGTGCACGTGCCCGCCGCCCGACGCCTTCGCCTGACTCGCCCCGCTCCGCCCGCGCCCGCCGCACTCGCCCATTCCGCGAGACCGCATCTGCGCGCCGAGAACGTGGGGTGACACCACTGTCTCGGCGCGCAGATGCGGTCTCGCGGAGTCGGCGTCCTCTCCTCCCCAGGCGGCACGCGAACGACGATCGTCCAGGTCCTGGGGATCGCCCGCCCGCGATGCACGCGCCGGTGACAGCGTCATGACATGACCCAGCCGCTGATGGCCTTCGCTCCCCGGGCCGCCGTGCCGCCGCCCTTCCCCCTCCTGCTCGCGCGTGACGTGCCGCATCCCGAACGCGCGGTTCGGCGAGGCGAGCTCGTGCCGGTGCGCCGGGGGATATACGCCGCCGCGGCGGCCTGGCGCTCAGCGCCGCCGTGGGATCGCTACCTCGCCCGGGTGCACGCCTTCGCCCTCGTGCACCCGGATGCCGTGTTCTGCCTCGAGTCGGCGGTCACGCTCACCGGCTTCCCGATCTTCGGGGACCCGGGTGTGGTGCACATCCTGCGCGACGACAAGGGCACCGCCGGCGTCGGTGCGGACGTTCGCGTCCACACGGCTGCGAACCCGCGCGAGATCCTGGACCTCGGCGGACTCGCGGTCACCGCTCCGGTCGAGACCGCGGTCGACATCGCCCGCTGCCGACCGCCCGCGGCGGCCCTCGCGGTCGCCGACGCCGTGCTGCGTCTCGACGAGACGGTCAGCGTCGAACGGCTCGTGGCCACGAACGAGTCGCGCGCCAGCAGTCGCGGTCACCGGCGCGCGCGGTGGGCGCTGCATCGTGCGACTCCGCTCGCCGAGTCGACGCTCGAATCCGTCAGCCGCGCGGCGATCGAGTGGCTCGGGCTTCCGGAACCCGAGCTGCAGCACTGGTTCACGTCGCGCACCGGGGAACGCGACCGGTCCGACATGTGGTGGCGCGACGACAAGGTGGCGGGCGAAGCCGACGGGGACGTGAAGTACGACGGCCGGTTCGGCGACGCGACGACGGCGCTGCGCGGGCGGCGCCGCCGCGACGGCCGGCTGCGGGAGCACGTGCGCAGCGTCGCTCACTGGGCGTGGGACGAGGTGCGCGACGTCACCCAGCTGCGGGCGATCCTGCTCGGGGCCGGCGTGCGCCGCATCCGCCCCGAGGACACGGCACGACTGCTCGAGTTGCGCCGCACCCTGGCCGGGGGCATTCCGACACCGCCGAGACCGCATCTGCGCGCCGAGACAGTGGCGTCCCCCCACGGTTTCGGCGCGCAGATGCGGTCTCGCGGGATGTCGTGACCGGCGGCGCGACCGGTGCAGGCGACCGCGTCAGGCGAACACGGTGGGCCACCACGACACGGCCAGCGGGTACCCGACGAAGGCGATCACGTCGATCAGCGTGTGCGCGATGACGAGCGGCATCACCCGGCCCCAGCGCCGGTAGCACCAGCCGAAGACGACGCCCATCGCGAAGTTCCCCACGATCGATCCGACGCCCTGATAGGCGTGGTAGACGCCGCGCAGCCCCGCCGTGGCGAGGATGATCGTCCACCATCCCCAGCCGAGCCGCCGCAGGCGGTCGAAGAGATAGCCGATGAAGACGGTCTCCTCGGTGATCCCGGCGCGCACCGCCGCCAGCACCAGCAGCGGCACCGTGTACCAGGCGGAGTCGAGCGGGGATGCCGAGACCTGCAGCGTGACGCCGAGCAGGCGGCCGACGACGTACAGCGCGAGCCCCGGGATGCCCATCGCGGCCAGCAGCAGGACGCCGCCGCCCAGGTCGCCGCCGAATCGGCGGAAGTCGAGGCCGATCCGGCGCAGCGCGTTCCCGCCGGGTTCCCAGAGCAGGTAGACGATCAGCGCCACCGTCGCGAGCGCGAAGAAGACCGCGAGGAACTGGTACAGGACGGTCCAGAAGTCGGCGCTGGAGGCCGACGGGTTCAGCGACGTGGACTGGTCGCCGATCGAGGCCTGTGTCTCGATCGCCTGCTGCACCGTGCGCATGAACGACAGCAGCGAGTACAGCGCCGACTGCCCGACCGAGATCGCGAGGACGAGCACGACCTCCCAGCCGAAGCGGGTGCGAGCAGAGACGGCAGCCCGCGGCGGGTCCCAGGCGCGGATCATGGCGGGGCTCACGTGCACAGCCTGGCATATCCGCTTAGCAGCTCCGGACAACCCTTAGTCGTACTGAGCCGGAGTGTCACTGCGGATGAAACTCCGGTTCACAAGGAATCAATACGGAGAAATATGCCGTCGATATCCGCATATGCGGATAAGAAGCGTGTTCGCGGCAATAGTAGCGGATTGTATCGTTCCGCGCATCGACCTCCCGTATCGGACGGCACATGCTTAGGGTCTTCCTATTCACGGCATGGCCGGTGTTCAGCCACGCGCGGACACGGGTCGTGCCGCATCCATATCCCTTGCACAGGAGGTAACAGTGAAGCGCAGGAAGATCGCACTCGCGGCGGTCGCGCTCGTCGGCGCCGGGGCCCTCGCCCTCGCCGGCTGCGCGAGCAGCGGATCATCGTCGAGCACCAACGATTCGGCGATCATCACCACGAACGGTTCCGAACCGCAGAACCCGCTGATCCCGACGAACACGAACGAGACCGGCGGCGGCAAGATCATCGACGAGATCTTCGCGGGCCTGGAGTACTACGACGCCGACGGCAACCCGGTGCTCGACATGGCCGACTCGATCACGACCGACGATCCGCAGCACCTGACCGTCACGTTGAAGCAGGGTGAGAAGTTCACCAACGGCGAGGAGGTCACCGCCGACAGCTTCATCAATGCCTGGAACTACGGCGCGAAGTTGTCCAACAATCAGCTCAACAGCTACTTCTTCGAGGACATCGAGGGTTTCAGCTACGACGAGGACAGCGAGCTGACCGGTCTGCAGAAGGTCGACGACTACACCTTCACGATCGCACTGAACAAGCCGGCGTCCGACTTCGCACTGCGGCTGGGCTACTCGGCCTTCTATCCGCTGCCGTCGGTCGCATACGACGACATGGACGCGTTCGGCGAGGACCCGATCGGCAACGGCCCGTACAAGCTGGCCTCAGACGATGCCTGGCAGCACGACGTGCAGATCGACCTCCTCAAGAACGACGACTACACGGGTGGCCGACAGGCGCAGAACGGCGGGCTCACGTTCACGTTCTACGCGTCGCAGGATGCCGCGTACGCCGACCTGTTGGCCGGGAACGTCGACGTGATCGACGGCATCCCGTCGTCGGCCCTCGCCACCTTCGAGTCCGACCTCGGTGACCGCGCGGTCAACCAGCCCGCGGCGATCTTCCAGTCGTTCACGATCCCGGACAGCCTCGCGCACTTCTCGGGCGAGGAAGGCCAGCTGCGACGTCAGGCGATCTCGATGGCGATCGACCGTGACACGATCACGGACACGATCTTCCAGGGCACGCGTACGCCCGCCAGCGACTTCACCTCGCCCGTGATCGCCGGCTGGTCCGACTCGCTGACCGGCGCCGAGGTGCTGGCGTACAACCCGGACGAGGCGAAGGCGCTGTGGGCCCAGGCCGACGCGATCTCGCCGTGGTCGGGCACGTTCCAGATCGCGTACAACTCCGACGGCGGCCACCAGGAGTGGGTCGACGCGGTCGTCAACTCGATCAAGAACACGCTCGGGATCGACGCCTCCGGTGCGCCGTACGTCGACTTCGCGTCGTTCCGCACCGCCGTCACCGACCGCACCGTGGGCACCGCGTTCCGCACCGGCTGGCAGGCCGACTACCCCGGCCTGTACAACTTCCTCGGCCCGCTCTACGCGACCAACGCGAGCTCGAACGACGGCGACTACTCGAGCGCCGAGTTCGACGAGCTGCTCAGCGAGGGCATCTCGTCGACCGACTCCGACACCCAGAACGACTACTTCCAGCAGGCGCAGGAGGTCCTCCTGCAGGATCTTCCGGCCATCCCGCTGTGGTACTCGAACGTCGACGGCGGCTACGCCGACACGGTCTCGAACGTCCAGTTCGGCTGGAACTCGGTTCCGCTCTACTACGCGATCACCAAGGGCTGACGTCCGATCGCAGCCGCGAGGCGGTGACTCCCGTCACCGCCTCGCGGTCTGTCCGCAATGCTCGCGTCAGCGTGGAACACGCGGCACGATGCTCTTAACGGATGCGGTCTCCCGTCCGACGACGGCACCGCCGCATCCCGAACCAGGAGGGAGTGGGGATGCTCGCATACATCCTCCGACGCGTCCTGCAGCTGATCCCGGTCTTCCTCGGGTCGACGCTGCTCATCTATTTCCTCGTGTTCGCGATGCCCGGCAATCCGATCCTGGCGCTGTTCGGCGACAAGACCCCGAATCAGGCGGTCATCGACCAGCTCACGGCGCAGTACCACCTGGATCAGCCGTTCATCGTCCAGTACTTCTACTACATCCTCGGCATCTTCCAGGGGAACATGGGGGAGACCTTCTCCGGGCAGTCGGTCAACGAGGTCCTGGCGCGAACGCTCCCGGTCACGGGACGGCTCGCGGTCATGGCCATCGGCATCGAGTTCGTGCTCTCGATCATCATCGGGACGCTGTCGGCCCTGCGGAAGGGGAAGATCTTCGACAACACGTCGCTCGTGATCTCACTGGTCTTCATCTCGCTGCCGATCTTCGTGCTGTGCTTCCTCGCCCAGTACTTCCTCGCGATCCAGCTCGGCTGGTTCAAACCGACGGTCGGCTCCCAGAACGACTGGGGCGATCTCTGGCTACCTGCGTTCGTGCTCGGGCTGAGCCTCTATGCGACGAGCATGCGCCTCATGCGCGGCTCGGTCATCGACACCCTCAACCAGGACTGGGTGCGCACCGCCTATAGCAAGGGCCTTCCGCGTCACCGCGTGATCCCGGTCCATGTGCTGCGCAACTCGCTGATCCCGGTGATCACCAACTCGGCCACCAACTTCGGCGTGCTGCTGGTCGGAGCGACGGTCACGGAGGGGATCTTCAACATCCCCGGCGTCGGCAACACCCTGTTCCAGGCGACCCTCAAGCACGAGGGCCCCACCATCGTCTCGTTCGTGACCGTCTTCGTGATCATCTACGTGCTCGTCAACCTGTTCGTCGATCTTCTCTACGGCCTGCTCGACCCGAGGATCCGCTATGTCAAGTAATCAGACGCACTACGTCGCCCCGATCCGGGATGCCGCCGTCACCGTCGACGCGATCCGCATCGACGAGAAGCCCTCCAGCCTGTGGCGCGACGCCTGGCGCGACCTGCGCAAACGGCCCACGTTCTGGATCTCCATCGCCGTGGTCGCCGTCGTGCTGCTCATGGCGGTGTGGCCCACGCTGTTCACGCAGACGCCCCCGAACGACGAGTGCCAGCTGACCAACAGCAACGGCGGTCCCGCCGAAGGCCATCCCCTCGGCTTCACCTTCCAGGGCTGCGACATCTACGCGCGCCTCGTGTGGGGGGCTCGTACCTCTCTTGCCGTCGGCGTGATCGCCACGCTCATCGGCTCCGCCATCGGATTGGTGATGGGCGCCCTGGCCGGCTTCTACGGCGGATGGCTCGACTCCCTGCTGTCCCGCGTCGGGGACATCTTCTTCTCGATCCCCTACATCCTGGCGGCCGTCGTCGTCATGAGCGTGTTCGCCGACTTCCGCAACGTGTTCACGCTGGCGCTGGCGATCGGCGGCTTCGCCTGGGCCTCGACCGCCCGCGTGGTGCGCGCCGAGATCCTCCGGGTGCGCCAGGCCGACTTCGTGACGGCGTCTCGTGCCCTGGGACTCAGCCGGTTCCGCACCCTCGTCTCGCACGTCGTCCCCAACGCGATCGCCCCGCTGCTGGTCGTCTCGACGCTGAGCCTGGCGGCGGCCATCGTGGCGGAGGCGACGCTGGCGTTCCTGGGCGTCGGACTGGGCTCGTCGACCATGTCGTGGGGCGCCGACATCAGTCAGGCCCAGACCTCGCTGCGCACCTCGCCGATGGCGCTGATCTGGCCGTCGCTGGCGCTGACGATCACGGTGCTGGCGTTCATCCTGCTGGGCGAGCTGATCCGCGACGCCCTCGACCCGAGAGCGAGGGCACGCCGATGAGCGTCTCCACCTCCGCGCCGTTGCTGCGCATCCAGGACCTCAAGGTCGCATTCGACTCGCAGTCCGGGTCGCGCGAGGTGCTGCACGGCGTCAGCCTGGACGTCTACCCCGGCCAGACGGTGGCCATCGTCGGCGAATCCGGTTCCGGCAAGTCGACCACCGCATCCGCCGTCGTGAACCTGCTCCCCGGCACCGGTCACGTCACCTCCGGCTCCATCACGCTCGACGGCCGCGAGCTGACCGAGCTCACGCCCGGTCAGATGGAACGGGTGCGGGGTCGCGACATCGGCTATGTGCCGCAGGACCCGATGTCCAACCTCAATCCGGTCTGGTCGATCGGCTTCCAGGTGAAGGAGGCGATCCGTGCCAACGGCATCGCCCGTGGGCGGCAGGAGGTCAATGCCCGCGCGGTGGAGGTGCTCCAGCAGGCGGGCCTGGCGGATGCCGCGAAGCGGCTGCACCAGTTCCCGCACCAGTTCTCCGGCGGGATGCGTCAGCGGGCGCTCATCGGCATCGGACTGGCCGCCGACCCGAAGCTGCTGATCGCAGACGAGCCCACCAGTGCCCTCGACGTCACGGTGCAGCGCGTCATCCTCGATCACATGGCGAGGCTCACGCGGGAGAAGGGCACCTCGGTGCTGCTGATCACGCACGACCTCGGGCTCGCCGCTGAGCGCGCCGACGCGATCGTCGTCATGCAGAACGGCGAGATCGTCGAGTCCGGGCCAAGTCGCGAGATCCTGCAGAACCCCGTGCACCCGTACACGCAGCGGCTCGTGGCCGCGGCGCCGTCGATCGCGTCGCAGCGGATCCAGGCGGAGGTCTCGCGTCGCGGCATCGAGACGAGCGACGACATCGCCGGCATCCCGCCGGTGATCCGCGTGAGCGAGCTGACCAAGGACTACCGGATCCGTCAGGGCGGCTTCCGCAGCGAGCCGTTCCGCGCCGTCGACCACGTCTCCTTCGAGATCCCGAAGGGCAAGACGCTCGCGCTGGTGGGGGAGTCGGGCTCGGGCAAGTCGACCGTCGCGAAGATGATCCTCAAGCTCGAGGAGCCCACGTCGGGGTCGATCGAGGTCGACGGCAAGGACGTGGCGAACATCTCGGCGTCCCAGACGTTCGCCCTGCGCCGGCGCATGCAGCCGGTCTTCCAGGACCCGTACGGATCGCTCGATCCGTTGCGCAACATCGGCAACACGATCGGCGAGCCGCTGGAGATCCATCGCGTCGGAGACTCGGCGTCCCGCCGCGCACGGGTGCGCGAGCTCCTCGATCAGGTGTCCCTGCCGCAGGAGCTGTTCACGCGCTACCCCAACGAGCTCTCCGGCGGCCAGCGTCAGCGCGTCGCCATCGCGCGCGCCCTGGCGCTCAAGCCCGACATCGTCGTGCTCGACGAGGCCGTCTCGGCGCTCGACGTGCTCGTGCAGGATCAGATCCTGCAGCTGCTCGCCGAACTGCAGTCGGAGCTGGATCTGACCTACCTGTTCATCACGCACGACCTCGCCGTGGTCCGTGTGGTCGCGGACACCGTCTGTGTGATGGAGCGAGGATCGGTGGTCGAGCAGGGTACGGTGGACGAGATCTTCGCGAACCCGGCGCAGGAGTACACGAAGCGGCTGCTCGCTGCGATCCCCGGCGCGTCCATCCCGCTCGGAGGCACATCCTGAAACGCACGGTCTACCGCCCCACCAGCTCCACCGTGTGGGGCGTGCTGGCCGCGGTCCTCGTCGTGTTCGTGCTGGTCGACGCCGTCGTCCGCTCGAGCTGGGCCGAGACGGCGCTGATCGCGCCCTGGGTGCTGCTGATCCTCTGGGCGATCTACGTGGGCGTGTACGCCTCATGCGTGGTCACGGATGCCGAGGCGCTCACGGTGCAGAACCTGCTGCGGCGCACCCGCGTCCCCTGGCCGAAGGTCGCCGGCATCGACGTCAACCTGCAGCTGATCGTCTCCACCGCCGACGGCGACAAGATCTCGTGCTTCGGCGGCCCCACGATGGTCCGCGCCAATCTGCGCGGACGCAAGGACGATCCGGACGCGCAGCCCCGCGCGCTCCGTGAGGCCGCCCGCATCCAGCAGGACGGGGAACGCGCGCTGGCGGCCGGTCCGCCGGACGGACCGGTCACCCGCACCTGGGACCGGCCGGCGCTGCTCGCGCTGCTCGCGATCGCGGTGTGGGCGGCGATCGCCGTCGTCATCGTGACCGCACGGTAGACTGGGAGGGCCGGGTCCCTCGATCTGCGGGGACCTCTTCCGGCCTCTCCCACCCGCAAAGGACCTCCTCCATGGCGCGCGCCCTCCGCTCCGACCTCCGCAACGTCGCGATCGTCGCGCACGTCGATCACGGCAAGACGACGCTCGTGGACGCGATGCTCCGTCAGACCGGGTCGTTCGGCGAGCACGCGCACGTCGAGGAACGGGCGATGGACTCCAACGACCTGGAGCGCGAGAAGGGCATCACGATCCTCGCGAAGAACACGGCGATCACCTACAACGGCATCCACACCGACACGCCGGTGACGATCAACGTCATCGACACCCCCGGGCACGCCGACTTCGGCGGCGAGGTCGAGCGCGGCCTGTCGATGGTGGACGGCGTCGTGCTGCTGGTCGACGCGAGCGAGGGCCCGCTGCCGCAGACCCGCTTCGTGCTGCGCAAGGCGCTGGAGGCCAAGCTCCCCGTCATCCTGCTGGTGAACAAGACCGACCGCCCGGACGCGCGCATCGCCGAGGTCGAGGAGGAGAGCCACGACCTGCTGCTGGGCCTGGCCGGCGACCTCGTCGACGACGTGCCCGACCTCGACGTCGACGCGCTGCTGGACGTGCCGGTGGTGTATGCCTCGGGTCGTGCCGGCGCGGCATCCCGAACGCGTCCCGCAGGCGGCGAGCTGCCCGACAACGACGACCTGGAGCCGTTGTTCCAGGCGATCCTCGAGCACGTGCCGGCGCCGTCCTACGACGACGAGGCGCCGCTGCAGGCGTGGGTGACCAACCTCGACTCCTCGCCGTTCCTCGGCCGCCTCGCGCTGCTGCGCGTGTTCAACGGCACCCTCAAGAAGGGGCAGACCGTCGCCTGGGTGCGCCACGACGGCTCGCACTCGAACGCCCGCATCACCGAGCTGCTGAAGACCAAGGCGCTCGAGCGCTTCCCGGCGGAGTCCGCCGGGCCCGGCGACATCGTCGCCATCGCGGGCATCGAGGACATCACGATCGGCGAGACCATCGCCGACCCGGAGGACGTGCGCCCGCTGCCCGCGATCACGGTCGACGATCCGGCGATCTCGATGACGATCGGCACCAACACCTCGCCCCTGGTCGGCAAGGTCAAGGGGCACAAGCTCACCGCCCGCATGGTCAAGGACCGCCTGGACCGTGAGCTCATCGGCAACGTCTCGCTGAAGGTCGTCGACATCGGCCGCCCGGATGCCTGGGAGGTGCAGGGCCGTGGCGAGCTCGCGCTCGCGATCCTGGTCGAGAACATGCGACGTGAGGGCTTCGAGCTCACGGTCGGCAAGCCGCAGGTGGTCACCCGGAAGATCGACGGCAAGACGTACGAGCCCTTCGAGCACCTCACGATCGACGCTCCGGAGGAGTACCTCGGCGCGATCACCCAGCTGCTGGCGGCCCGGAAGGGCCGCATGGAGACCATGACCAACCACGGCACCGGCTGGGTGCGCATGGAGTTCGTCGTGCCGTCGCGCGGGCTCATCGGCTTCCGCACCGAGTTCCTCACCACGACCCGCGGCACCGGCATCGCGAACGCCATCTCCCACGGCTACGAGCCCTGGGCCGGTCATATCGTCACGCGTCAGAACGGCTCGATCGTCGCCGACCGGTCCGGCGTGGTCACCCCCTTCGCGATCATCGCGCTGCAGGAGCGGATGAGCTTCTTCGTGCAGCCGACCGAAGAGGTCTACGAGGGCATGGTCATCGGCGAGAACTCGCGCAGCGACGACATGGACGTGAACATCACCAAGGAGAAGAAGCTCACCAACATGCGCTCCTCCACGGCTGACACGTTCGAGTCGATGACCCCCCCGCGGACGCTGTCGCTGGAGGAGAGCCTCGAGTTCGCCCGCGACGACGAGTGCGTCGAGGTCACCCCGGAGAAGGTCCGCATCCGCAAGGTCGTCCTGGACCAGGTCGAGCGCGGTCGGGCTGCGGCGCGTCTGAAGCGCCAGGACGCAGGCGTCTGAGGGTTACGCTCGCCTCATGTGGAACCGTGTCGGCAGCTGGGCGATCGCCCTCGTCGTCGGCGTCGTGTACGGCGCCGCCGGCTCCGTCGCCCACGCCTCGACGCTGTGGGGCCTGCCGGTCGGGGTCGTCGTCGCAGTCGTCGGCGCCGCGGCGCTGATCCTCGCGATGCGGCTGTTGACCCACGACCGCTGGTGCGCGCTGGCGGGCGGCCTGGGCATGATGCTCGCGACGTTCGTGCTCGCGCAGACCTCGCCGGGCGGGTCGACGATCTTCACGACCGTGCATCAGACCGAGGCGCTCGTGTGGATGGCGGCGCCCCCGCTGGCGACCGCGCTGGTGGTGGCGTGGCCCGACCTGTCACGGGTGCGCGACGGCCGGGGCACGACCTCGCCCCGGTAGACTTGCCGAGTGACATACGTAATCGCTCTTCCGTGCGTCGATGTGAAGGATCGTGCGTGCATCGACGAGTGTCCGGTGGACTGCATCTACGAGGGCGAGCGGTCGTTGTACATCCATCCGGACGAGTGCGTGGACTGCGGCGCGTGCGAGCCGGCGTGTCCGGTGGAGGCGATCTATTACGAGGACGACCTGCCGGACGAGTGGGAGGACTACTACAAGGCGAATGTGGAGTTCTTCGACGACGTGGGCTCGCCCGGGGGCGCGGCCAAGGTCGGTGTGCTGAAGAAGGACCACCCGATCATCGCCGCCCTCCCGCCGCAGGGCCACTGATGGGTGTCGCCGACCTCGCCGACTATCCCTGGGACGCGGTCGCCCCGCTCGCGGCACGGGCGGCGGAGCACCCCGACGGCATCGTGGACCTCTCGATCGGATCCCCGGTCGACCCGTCGCCCGGGGTCGTCACCGCTGCGCTCGCGGCCGCGACGGACGCGCACGGCTACCCGCTGACGGTGGGCACGCCCCCGCTGCGGGAGGCGATCGCCGCCTGGTACGCACGTCGACGCGGCGTGGCGGGCCTGACTCCGGCGCACGTGCTGCCGACGATCGGTTCCAAGGAGCTCGTCGCGCTGCTGCCGCTGCTGCTCGATCTCGGCCCCGGCGACGTCGTGGTGCATCCCCGGGCGGCCTATCCGACCTATGAGGTCGGTGCGCGCCTCGTCGGCGCGACCCCGCTCGCGAGCGACGACCCGGCGCAGTGGCCCGACGGCACGCGGCTCGTGTGGATCAACTCGCCCGGCAACCCCGACGGGCATGTGTGGGATGCCGTCGCGCTGCGCGCCGCCCTCGCCCGTGCGCGCGAGCTCGGCGCCGTCCTCGCCGGCGACGAATGCTATGCGGAGCTCGGCTGGGACGCGCCCTGGGACGTGCGGCCGATCCCGTCCGTCCTCGATCCCGCCGTCACCGGGGGCGATCCCGCCGGCGTGCTCTCGGTCTACTCGCTGAGCAAGCAGTCGAACCTGGCCGGCTACCGGGCGGCGTTCGTCGCCGGCGACCCGACGCTGGTGGCCAGGCTCGTCACCGCGCGCAAGCATCTCGGGCTGCTCGTGCCCGGCCCCGTGCAGCACGCGATGGTCGCCGCGCTCGGCGACGACGCGCACGTGGCCGCGCAGCGTGAGCGCTACCGCGCCCGCCGCGACACGCTGCGGCCCGCGCTCGAGCGCGCCGGGTTCCGCATCGACGCCAGCGAGGCCGGACTGTACCTGTGGGCCACCCGCGGCCAGGACGCGTGGGACAGCCTCGCGTGGCTCGCGGAGCTCGGCATCCTGGCCGGCCCCGGCCACTTCTACGGACCGTTCCACCCGGAGCACGTGCGGTTCTCGCTCACCGCGGCGGACGAGCGGATCGCGGCGGCCGCGGCACGTCTGAGCGCCGCGTCGTAGATCCCCGCCATCGATTGCTGCCATCCTTTGGCGGTTGTCATGGTTGCCTCGTGCGAAGACTAGGCTGAACACACACGGCCCAGCCGCATCCCTGCCCGGGCCGAGCGGATCGCCGACCGGCGACCGACGAGACATCTCGATGACCCATCGATCGCAAGGAGGCGCCGTGAGCGAATCGGCCGCGCAGCAGGAGACCGCAGTCCTCACGATCGGCGACCGCGTCGCCGATCTGCCGGTGCTGCACGGCAGCGACGGCGTTCCGAGCATCGACGTCTCCACCCTGACGCGCCAGACCGGGCACACGGCTCTCGACTACGGATTCGTGAACACGGCGGCGACCAAGTCTGCGATCACCTACATCGACGGCGACGCCGGCATCCTCCGCTATCGCGGCTACCCGATCGACCAGCTGGCCAAGAGCTCGACCTACCTCGAGGTGGCCTGGCTGCTGCTCTACGGCGAGCTGCCCTCCGCGAGCGAGCTGGAGGAGTTCGACGAGCGCATCCGACGCCACACGCTGCTGCACGAGGACCTCAAGCAGCTGTTCTCGGCGCTGCCGCACACGGCGCACCCGATGTCGGTGCTCTCGTCGGCCGTCGCGGCGCTGTCGACCTACTACGAGGGCCAGACCGACCCGCACAACCCCGAGCACGTCGAGCTGAACACCATCCGCATGCTCGCGAAGCTGCCCGTGATCGCCGCGTACGCGCACAAGAAGAGCGTCGGCCAGGCGTTCCTCTACCCGGACAACGCGCTGAGCTTCGTGGACAACTTCCTCAAGCTCAACTTCGGCGTGCTGAGCGAGCCGTACGAGATCAACCCGGTCATGTCGCGGGCGCTCGAGCTGCTGCTTATCCTGCACGAGGACCACGAGCAGAACGCCTCCACCTCGACGGTGCGCCTGGTCGGCTCCACCGGCGCCAACCAGTTCGCGTCGATCTCCGCCGGCATCCAGGCGCTGTCGGGTCCGCTGCACGGCGGGGCGAACGAGGCGGTGCTCAAGATGCTCGCCGAGATCCGCGACTCCGGCGAGGGCGTGAAGCGCTTCGTGGAGCGCGTCAAGAACAAGGAGGACGGGGTCAAGCTCATGGGCTTCGGCCACCGTGTCTACAAGAACTACGATCCGCGCGCCAAGCTCGTCAAGGAGTCCGCCGACGAGGTCCTCGCCGAGCTCGGCGTCAGCGACCCGCTCCTCGACCTCGCCAAGGAGCTCGAGGCCATCGCCCTCGAGGACGACTACTTCAAGGAGCGCCGGCTCTACCCGAACGTGGACTTCTACACCGGTGTGATCTACAAGGCGATGGGCTTCCCGACGCGGATGTTCACGGTGCTGTTCGCGATCGGACGCCTGCCCGGCTGGCTGGCGCAGTGGCGCGAGGCGGTCGGCGACCCGCAGACCAAGATCGGCCGCCCGCAGCAGCTGTACACGGGCGCCGCCGAGCGCACGTACCCCGGCGCGCGCTGAGCTCCGGCGTCGCTGCGGAGCGGCGTCCCGCGCTGCTGTCCTGACGGGGACCCTCCACCGTCGTGGTCATCCGGACCAGCCGTGGCGGTGCAGCGCATCGGCGACCAGGCGCGCGGACCTGCGTTCGCGCGAGCGCACGTGACGCCCGGCGACGCGCACCGATGCCGCGGATAGGCCGCGTCGGCGATCCCGAGCAGCCGGCCATGAGCATCGCGGATCTCTGCATCCAGCAGCGGTTCCGGCAGACCGGCCTCCCGGCAGGCCAGGCGATGGTCGGTCTCGAGCACCGACATGCTCCCCACCCGGACGCGATCGAGCGCCCACTCCAGGGCGGCCCTGGCACGCCGGCCCGGTGCGTCCGCGGCGGCGCGCAGCTGGGAGATCGTGGCCAGCTGTGCGTACGGCCGGGGTGTCCCGTGCTCGCCTCGAGGGATGCGGACCATGCCGTCACCCAGACGTACGAGCGCGGGACCGTCGAGATCGATCGCGAGCTGAGCCCAGACACTCGCCGGGCTGGCGATCTGAACGCATGGGCGCGTCGCACGACCTCATACGCGCGCACGCGCAGGAGCACCGCATCCCGCACACGTCGGTCACGCGCGAGCACGTCCGCGGCTCGGGCAACGGAGCGGGAGGACGCGGCATCCGCCCACCCTGCTCCCGTCGCCGCTTGGTCGGGACCACCGCCTGGCGCGTTCAGGCGTGCAGCGCCTCGTTCAGCGTGACCCCGGTCCCGGCCCGGCGGACGGCCTCGACCGCGCCGGTCAGCGAGTTGCGGCGGAAGAGGATGCCGTCGCGGCCGCTGAGGGCGGCGGCCTTCACGACCGGCCGGGTGCCGTCGGCGCGGACCGCCTCGTCGGCGAGCACGACCTTCGTGCCGGCGGTGACGTACAGGCCCGCCTCGACGATGCAGTCGTCGCCGAGCGAGATGCCGATGCCGGAGTTCGCGCCCAGCAGCGACCGGGCGCCGACCTGGACGCGATGGGTGCCGCCGCCGGAGAGGGTGCCCATGATCGAGGCGCCGCCGCCGATGTCGCTGCCGTCGCCGACGACGACGCCCTGCGAGATGCGCCCCTCGACCATGGAGGCGCCGAGGGTGCCGGCGTTGAAGTTGACGAAGCCCTCGTGCATGACCGTGGTGCCGGGGGAGAGGTGCGCGCCGAGACGCACCCGGGACGCGTCGCCGATGCGCACGCCGGCCGGCACGACGTAGTCGGTCAGACGGGGGAACTTGTCCAGGCTCTGCACCTGGATGCCGGCGCGCCGGAGCGCCGGGCGCAGGCGCGTGAGGTCGTCCGGGTGCACGGGCCCTGCCGTCGTCCACGCGACGTTCGGCAGATGGGCGAAGACACCGTCCAGGTTCACGTCGTTCGGGCGCACCACGAGGTGCGACAGGGCGTGGAGGCGCAGGTAGGCGTCCGCGGTGGACGCGGGCGCCGCGTCGAGGTCGATCGCGAGGGTGACCGGCTCGACCACGACACCGCGACGCTCGTCGGGGCCGGCGGCCGCCTCGAGATCGTCGTCGGGCGCGGCGTCGTCGGGCAGGCGCCCGGTGTGCACGACCGGGAACCACGCGTCCAGCACCGTGCCGCCCGTCGTCGCCGTCGAAAGCCCGCTCGCCCAGATCCACCGCTCGCTCATCGCTCCAGGCTAGCGGGAGCTGCGGCAGGGGCCGGGCGCGTCGGTAGACTCGAGGGATGCCACGGCTCGATCTGTCCGCGTCTGCCGCCTCGATCACGCAGGCCCTGTGCGACATCCCCTCCGTCTCCGGCGACGAGCGCCGGATCGCGGACGAGATCATGGCGCAGCTCGCGGACCTGCCGCACCTGCACGTGCACCGCGACGGCGACACGATCGTCGCACGCACCGACCGGGGCCTGCCGCAGCGCGTGGTCATCGCCGGGCACATCGACACCGTGCCGATCAACGACAACGTGCCGACGCGCCTGCTCGACCAGGACGGCGAGCCGTATCTCTGGGGACGCGGCACCGTCGACATGAAGGGCGGCGTCGCGGTGCAGCTCAAGCTCGCCGCCGAGCTGAGCGACCCCCGCGTCGACCTGACCTGGATGTGGTACGACCACGAGGAGGTCGACGCCTCGCTCAACGGGCTGAACCGGCTCTCCCGCACCCGCCCGGACCTGTTCGCCGGTGACTTCGCGATCCTCGGCGAGCCCTCGAACGGCCGGGTCGAGGGCGGCTGCAACGGCAACCTGCGCGTGATCGCCCGCACGCACGGCGTGCGGGCGCACAGCGCGCGCGCCTGGGTGGGGGAGAACGCGATCCACGCGGCGTCTCCGATCCTGGTGCGGCTGGCGGAGTACCGTCCGCGCGAGATCCCGGTCGAGGGGCTGCGGTATCGGGAGGGGCTGAACGCCGTGCGCATCTCCGGCGGGATCGCCGGCAACGTCATCCCCGACCTGTGCGAGGTCGAGATCAACTACCGCTTCGCGCCCGACAAGAGCGCGGATGCCGCCGAGGCGCACGTGCGCGACGTGCTCGCCGGCTTCGAGGTCGAGGTCGTGGACCGCGCCGAGGGCGCCCGGCCCGGGCTGGACGCCCCGCTCGCGCAGGAGTTCCTCGCCGCGGTCGGCGGCGAGCCGCGCCCGAAGTACGGCTGGACCGACGTCGCGCGTTTCTCGGCCCTCGGCATCCCGGCCGTCAACTACGGTCCGGGGGACCCGAGCCTCGCGCACCACGACCAGGAGCGCGTGCCGCTGGCGCAGATCGAGGACGTCGAGCGCGGGCTGCGCACGTGGCTGACCCGCTGATCGCGGAGCCCCGGACGCGCTGGGATCGGCTGCCGGCGGCGCTGCGGGTCGGCATCCTGTATCTGGCGGCGCGCGTCGTGACCACGGCGCTGCTCACCGGCGCCGCCGAGCTGTCGACGGCAGACGGGCGCTTCGGCGGCAACGCGACGATCGCCGACCTCGTGGTGGGCTGGGACGCGAACTGGTACTGGTACGTCGCCGTGCACGGCTACCCCTCGACGCTGCCGCTGACCAGCTCCGGGCAGGTCGCGGAGAACCAGTGGGCGTTCCTGCCGCTCTACCCCTATCTCGCGCAGATCGTCGGATGGGCGACCGGCGGCTGGGCGGTGGGAGCGCTGCTCGTCTCGCTCGTCGCCGGGTATCTCGCCGCGCTGGTGCTGTACCGGATGCTGCGGACGCGGCTGGACGTGCCGGCGGCGACCTGGGCGGTGGTGTTCTTCGTCTCGGGCCCGCTGGCGGCGATGTTCCAGGTCGGCTACGCCGAGGCGCTCTTCCTGCTGTGGCTGTTCCTCGCGCTGTGGCAGGTGCAACGGCGCCGCTACGGCTGGCTCTCCCTGCTCATCCCGCTCATGGGCTTCACCCGGCCGGGGGTGCTGCCGTTCGCGCTCTTCCTGGGTCTGTACGGCATCTGGCGCTGGCTGCGGCGCCGGCGGGAGGCGCTGGGCGCTCGGGAGATCGCGCACATCGTGGCGCTCGGGCTGCTGGCAGTGGCGGTCGGCTTCGCGTGGCAGGTGATCGCGGCGGTGGCGACCGGGCGGCCGGACGCCTATTTCGTGACCGAGCTCGCGTGGCGGCGCAACTGGATCGCCGACGCGACGGCGGTCTTCGAGCCGTTCGAGGGGTTCCTCACCGCGACCGCCTTCTGGTCGGGCATCTGGGGATGGCCCACCGCTCTCGGCTACGCGGTGCTCGGCGTCGCGGTGGCGGCGATCGCGGCGCTGCTGCTGTTCGAACCACACGTCCGCCGGCTCGGTGCCGAGATCCGGCTGTGGTGCGCGAGCTACCTGCTGTATCTGCTGGCGGTCTTCTTCCCGCAGTCGAGCGTCTTCCGGCTGCTGCTGCCGGTCTCGCCGCTGTGGGGCGCGGTCGCGGTGCCGCGTCGCACGGTGTGGCGCGCGGTCGTGCTCGCCGCCTGCCTGGTGGGACAGGCGGTCTGGATCTACAACGTGTACGCGCTCGGGAACACGTTCTGGCGGATCCCGTAGCGCGTCGTCCGGTGTCGCGGTGTCGGGGCCGCCAGCCGGCGCAGGATAAACTCGTTACCTGAACATCGACGAAAGGGAGCCACGATGGCAGCCATGAAGCCGCGAACCGGAGACGGCCCGATGGAGGCGGTGAAGGAGGGGCGCCTCATCATCGTGCGTGTGCCGCTCGAGGGCGGCGGTCGTCTGGTGGTGTCCGTCAACGACGCCGAGGCCAAGGAGCTCCACGACGTGCTCGGCGCCGTCGTCGGCGCCTGATCCGCAGTCCTCCGAAGGCCGGTCCCGCGGGGCCGGCCTTCGGCGTCGGCGGCCTCAGACGCGCGGCTCGGCCACGGTCGTGAGCTGCAGCAGACCCTCTCCCACGATCGACAGCGCGCCGATGACCGCGGGGGAGGACTGGATCTCCTGGATGAGAGAGCGGTACGCGCTGGTGACCGGGTCGCGCCGCACCGGGTCGGCGACCGCTCCGCCGCACAGCACCCGGGGCACGAGCACCGTGCCCCCGGGCCGGACCAGACGCAGACCGTGCTCGACGTATTCGATGACGCCGTCGGGGTCGGCGTCCACGAGGACGACATCGTAGGACGCCTCGTTCATCCGCGGCAGCACGTCCGACGCGCGACCCGTGATGAACCGCGCGCGGGCGGCGGGCACGCGTGCGTCGGTGAACGCCTGGCGTGCCAGGGCCAGGTGCTCGGGCTCCTTGTCGATGGTCGTCAGCACCGCGCGCGGGGAGCCGTGGAGCAGCCACAGCCCGGACACGCCGGCGCCGGTGCCGATCTCGACGATGTTGAGCGCGGCCGAGGCGGCGGCGATCACCGCGCACTGCGCTCCGACGGGCGGGCTGACCGGGTCGGCGCCGATCTCGAGGGCGTGGCTGCGGGCACGGGCGATCGTCTCGGGTTCGACGGTCGCCTCGAGGGCGAACCTGACGTTCGCATCGCTGATGCCCATGGGGTACCTCCGGCTTCAGCCTAGGGCGGCCGGCGGGCGGTGCCGGGCAGGCGCGGCGGGTAACCTGTGAGCATGTTCTTCGGCCTGACGATCGAGAAGGTGCTCGTGATCGCCGTGATCGCCGCCTTCCTGATCGGCCCGGAGCGCCTGCCGAAGTACGCGCAGTTCCTCGCGCAGTTCACGAAACGCGCCCGCGACTTCCTGCGCGACGCGAAGACGCGCATGAAGGACGAGATGGGGCCGGAGTTCGACGAGGCGGACTGGCGGCGGCTCGATCCGCGTCAGTACGATCCCCGACGCATCATCCGGGAGGCGCTGCTGGACGATCCGCCGGTCGCGACCGTGCGTGCGGCGGGCGTCGCCGCCGCCGTCACGACGGCGGCGGCCGCGCCGGTGCGCTACGACGCGGCATCCGGCGAGCCGCCCCCGTTCGACTCCGAGGCGACCTGACGTCGCGCACCCAGATCCCGCTCGAGAGGGTACGGGCGCGGCGAGGCTCAGGTCGGCTGGATGCCGAGCCGCCGGCCGGCGAGCGAGCGGCCCGACGCGACGAGGGACGCCGCCAGCTCCGTGATCGCGACGGCGGCGGCGTCCGCCGGTGCGGCGACGACGACCGGTGCGCCCTCGTCGCCGGCGGTGCGCAGCGCGGGCGACAGCGGCACGGTCGCGAGCACCGGCACCGGCTGGTCGACGGTCGACAGCGCACGAGCGACCGCCGCTCCGCCGCCGGAGCCGAACAGGTCCAGCACGGTGCCGTCGGGCAGCGCCATCGGCGCCATGTTCTCGACGACGCCCACGACCCGCTGGCCGGTCTGCCGGGCCACCAGGCCGCTGCGCACCGCGACGTCGGCGGCCGCGGCCTGCGGGGTGGTGACCACGAGCACCTCGGCGTGGGGCAGCAGCTGGCCGACCGAGAGGGCGACGTCGCCGGTGCCGGGCGGCATGTCCAGCAGCAGCACGTCGAGGTCGCCGAAGTACACGTCGGTGAGGAACTGCGCCACGGTGCGGTGCAGCATCGGCCCCCGCCACGCGACGGCCGCGCCCTCGTCGCCCTCCCGCAGGAACATCCCGATCGAGACGACCTTCACGCCGAACGCGACCGGCGGGACGATGAGGTCGTCGATGCGGGTGGGGCGCGCTGTGCGGCCGTCCGCGTCGACGAGCCCGAGCAGCCCGGGGATCGAGAACCCGTGCACGTCCGCGTCCACGAGCCCCACCTTCAGCCTGCGGGCGGCGAGGGCCGCGGCGAGGTTCGCCGTGAGGGTGGACTTGCCGACGCCGCCCTTGCCGCTCGTGACGGCGATCACGCGGGTGAGGGAGTCGGAGGTGAAGGGGATGCCGCGGGCCGGGCCGCCGCGCAGCCGCTCCGTCAGCGCGGCACGCTCCTCGGGCGTCATGACGCCCAGGACCACCTCCACCGCCTCGACCCCGGCGACCCGGGCGGCGGCGTCGTGGACGTCGCGCTCGATCCGGTCGGCCGCCGGGCATCCGACGACGGTCAGGCGGACCTCGACGCGCACGGCGTCGCCGGCGGCCTCGACCGCGCCGACCATGCCCAGCTCGCCGATCGGACGGCGCAGCTCCGGATCGGTGACCGCGCCGACGGCATCCGTGACCCGTGCGGCCAGGTCAGCGCTCACGCGCGTCCCGCTCCGCCTTCTCGCGGCGCTCCGCCTTGCGGCGGCGCTCCTCGCGCTCGGCGATCTCGTCGTCGGACTCGCCCGAGGCGCGGGCCTGGAGGTCCTCCGCGAGCGCCCGCAGCTCGTCACGCAGCACGTCGCGGGTGATGACCTCGCTCGAGACCTCGTTCAGCGCCAGGCGCAGCGCGACGATCTCCCGCGCCAGGTACTCGGTGTCGGCGAGGTTGCGCTCGGCCCGCTGCCGGTCCTGCTCGATCTGCACCCGGTCGCGGTCGTCCTGGCGGTTCTGCGCCAACAGGATGAGGGGCGCGGCGTAGGAGGCCTGCAGCGAGAGCACGAGCGTCAGCGCGGTGAAGCCGTTGTCCGCGGAGTCGAACCGCCAGCCGGTGGGCAGCATCGTGTTCCAGACGAGCCAGACGACGCAGAACGCGCTGAGCCCGAGCAGGAACCACGGAGTGCCCATCGCCCGCGCGATCCACTCCGTGAACCGCCCGAAGCGGTCGCGCGACGGCTGCGGGGAACGGCTCAGCATCCCGGAACGGCCGCGGGGCGCGTCCAGGGCGGGTCGCTTCGAGGCCCGCGCCATCAGCGCGCCTCCGTCTGCGTGTCGCCCGTGTCGTCGGCGCTGCGCCAGTCGTCGGGCAGCAGGTAGTCGAGCACGTCGTCGATCGAGACGGCGCCGACCAGGTGGTGAGCGCCGTCGACCACGGGCAGCGAGACGAGGTTGTAGCTGGCCAGCAGCCGCGCGACCTCGGTGGCCGGGGCGTTCGCGGGCACGGGCTCCAGGCCGTCGTCGATGATCGCGCCCAGGCGCTCGTGCGGGGGATAGCGCAGCATCCGCTGGAAGTGGACGACGCCCAGCAGGCGCCCGGTCGGGGTCTCGTAAGGCGGCAGGGTGACGAACACGGACGCCGCGAGCGCCGGATGCAGCTCGTGCCGGCGGATGAGGGCCAGCGCCTCGGCGACCGTGGCATCGGCGGAGAGCACGATGGGCTCGGGCGTCATGAGCCCGCCCGCGGTGTCGGGGCCGTACTGCAGCAGCGCGCGCACGTCCTCGGCCTCCTCGGGCTCCATCAGATCGAGGAGCTCCTCCAGGCGCTCCTCCGGCAGCTGGCCCAGCAGGTCCGCGGCGTCGTCGGGCTCCATGTGGTCGAGGATGTCGGCAGCGCGCTCATCGCCCAGGGCCTCGAGGATGTGCACCTGCTCCTCCTCGGGCATCTCCTCGAGCGCGTCGGCGAGCCGGTCGTCGGGCAGCTCCTCGGCCACCTCCAGGAGGCGCTCCTCGGGCAGGTCGAGCAGCGTGTTCGCGAGGTCGGCGGGGCGCAGATCGGCGTAGCTGGCCACGAGATGCTCGGCCGACTGCGACTCGCCCGGCTTCTGCCGTTCGTGCACGTCGTTCCAGTGCGCGAACGCGGTCGGGCCCTTCGAGAACGGGGAGGCGCTCGTCTTCGGCTTGCGCAGGAACAGCTGGCCGATGTCCCACTCGCCGAGCCGGTTGCGCTCGATCGCGACGTCCTCGATGACCGCCGTGCCGGAGCCGTCGGTGAAGGTGACGGTGCGGCCCACCAGCTCGGCGAGCACGCGCACCTCGCCGCCGCGCTGCTGGAAGCGGCGCACGTTGATCAGCCCGGTCGTGATGACCTGGCCGGTGTCGATCGTCGTGACCCGGCCGATCGAGACGAACACGTGACGGCGGCCCGGGATCTCGACGACGAGGCCGACCACCCGGGGCGAGTCGTCGGCGCGATAGATGACCACGACGTCGCGGACCTTGCCGAGCCGGTCGCCGGACGGATCGAAGACGGCGCATCCGGCCAGACGCGCGACGAAGACCCGCTGTGTGCTCACCCGACCAGCGTAGCCCGGCGGTCGTGGCCGGTCGCGGGCATGGCGCGGCGTGGCAGGATGGGCCCATGAGCATGATGGGCGCCCCGTTCGCTCCCGGGTCCGCGGAGTCGGGGGAGACGATCGCCTCCTACACCGCCTACGAGAAGGCCCAGCAGGCGGTGTCGAAGCTCATCGCCGCCGACGTGCCGGCGAAGGAGATCGCGATCGTCGGACAGGGCCTGCGCTCGATCGAGCGGGTCACCGGACGTCTCGGATACGCGGCGGCCGCGCGTTCCGGCGCGGTCAACGGGCTCGTGCTCGGGGTCCTGTTCGCTGCGATCTTCGTGCTCGGCAGCTCGTCGGTGCCGATCCAGGCGTTCGTCGGCGTGCTGTTCCTGGGCATCGCGGTCGGCATGCTGCTCAGCATCCTGATGTACGCCGTCGTGCGGCGTCGCCGCGACTATGCGTCGGTCGTGCAGATCTCGGCGGACCACTACGAGGTGAAGGTGGCGCCGGGAAGCGTGCGCCGCGCGCGTGCGGCGCTCGGAGTGGCGGCGCCGACACGGCCCGCGCCCGCGGCCGACGGCGCACCGCCGCAGTACGGCGAGCGGGTGACGCCGCCGGCGGACGACAGCGAGGGCTGAGCGCGCTCAGCGCCCGCGGGCGATCCAGGCCTCCACCTCGTCGGCCGTGCGTGGGATCGCCGCGGACAGGTTCACGGGGCCGTGCTCGGTCATCAGCACGTCGTCCTCGATGCGCACGCCGATGCCGCGCAGCTCGGCGGGGACCGTGAGGTCGTCGATCTGGAAGTACAGCCCCGGCTCGATCGTGAAGACCATGCCCGCCGTCAGCACGCCGTCGTAGTACATCTCCCGGCGCGCCTGCGCGCAGTCGTGCACGTCGAGGCCGAGGTGATGGCTCGTGCCGTGCACCATGTAGCGACGGTGCTGACCTCCCAGCTCGGCGTCCAGCGCCTCCTCGGCCGACACCGGGAGCAGGCCCCATCCGGCGACGCTGCGGGCGATGACCGCCATGGCCGCCGCGTGCACCTCGCGGAAGCGCACGCCGGGACGGGCGGCGGCGAACGCCGCGTCGGCGGCCTCGCGCACCGTCTCGTACACGCGGCGCTGCGCCGGCGTGAAGGTGCCGGACACCGGGAGGGTGCGGGTGATGTCGGCGGTGTACAGGCTGTCGAGCTCGACGCCGGCGTCCACGAGCATGAGATCGCCCGCGACGACGGCGCCGTCGTTGCGGGTCCAGTGGAGATAGCAGGCGTGCGGGCCCGCGGCGGCGATCGTGTCGTAGCCCTCGCCGTTGCCGTCGCTGCGCGCCCGCTGATGGAACACGCCCTCGACGACGCGTTCGCCGCGGGGATGGGCGATCACGCGGTCGAGGTTCGCGACGATGTCGTCGAACCCGGATGCCGTGACGTCGACCGCGAGCTGCAGCTGCGCGATCTCGTACTCGTCCTTGACCAGCCGCATCTCCGAGACGAATCGGGTGAGCCCGGGGTCCTCGCCGACGACGAGATCGCCGTCCGCCGGGACGAACGAGTCGATGTGCCCCGTCGGGATCCGCAGGTCGGCGGCCACCGCGGCGAGCGACGGACGGGGCCCGATCCAGAACTCGCCGATCGCGGCGTCCCCGTAGAACTCGGCTGTCGCGCGGTCGGCCCGTTCGCGGAAGAACAGGGTGACGGTGTGGCCGGACTCGGCCGGGTCGAACACGAGCACCGCCCCCGGCTCGGCGTCGGCGCCCCATCCGGTCAGATGGGCGAACGCGGAGTGCGCGCGGAACGGGAAGTCGGTGTCGTTGCTGCGGACCTTCAGCTCGCCGGCCGGCACGACCAGGCGTCGACCGGGGAAGGCCGCCGAGACGAGGTCACGGCGGCGGCCGGTGTACCGCGCCTGCTCGCGGGCCGCGGCCACGATGTCGGGGCGCTCGGCCCAGCCGGTCGAGATCGAGTCGAGGAAGCCCTGCGGGAACGGCTGCCTGCGGTTCGTGCTCTGGGCCGTCTCGGCCGGTGTCGCGTTCTGTTCGCCCATGCGTCCAGTCTCCCACCGCCGGGGTGCGGTCAGCCGGTGCGCTCGAGCTGGACGATCAGCGGCCGGTGGTCGCTGCCGGAGCCGTCGAGCGAGGTCAGCACGAGCGACCCGGTCGCCGTCCAGGCGGATGTGGTCATCACGTGGTCCACCGGGGCGCCGGCCAGCGCAGGCAGCGATGTCGGCCACGTGCCGACCGCGCCGGTCCCGGTCGCCGAGGCCGCGTCGGAGCAGTCGCCGAGGTCGCCCCCGTCGGTGCCGAGACCGGCCATGTGGTCCAGCGTCGCGTTGAAGTCGCCGGCCATGATGACGTCCCCGGAGGCGCATTGGTCGGCGAGCCACTGCAGATCGTGGTCCCAGTCGCTCATGGCGTCCTGACGCGGCGCGACCGCGTGCGCGGCGACGATCGTCGGGCCGTCGCCGTCGGTGGGCATCGCCACCACCGACGGCACCGTCGAGGTGTTGCTGGAGCCGTTCTGCGAGGAGACGGTGACGGAGTAGTCGCCGAGGTCGGGCGAGATGAGCAGCGTCGTCGAGTCCGCCGCCCAGCCGTCGGTGCCGTACTCGGTGTGGAACGCCCACATCGGCTGGCCGAGCTCCCGCATCGCGACCGCCACGGCGACACCCGTCTCGATCGTCGTCTCGGGCAGGCTCACGATGTCCGCGCTCATCGCGACGGCGGTCTGCGCGATCGTCTCGGCGTCGGTGGCGTCGCCGGCCGTGTTCCACGTCATCACGCGGATGCTGTCGTCGGTCTTCTCCGGCAGGGCGTCCGTCCCGGTGCCGCGCGAGGTCAGGGTCACCGTGCCCGCCACGACGGCGAGCACCGCGACGAGCGCGAGCGGGAGCATCACACGGCGCAGCGGGCGCGCGAGCGCGAACAGCAGGAAGAGCACCAGCAGCGCGCCCATGCCGGCGGTGATCGGTCCGCGGAACGCGATGACCTGCGCGATCGGGAACGTCCGCTCCACGTGGAAGAAGCCCGGCCAGGTGAGCACGGCGCAGACGATGGCGAACAGCAGGGTGAAAAGGATTCCCAGCCGACGCACCCCTCGAGCCTAAGCATGCTGGCTGGGAAACGGCCTGCGATCGCGGGCGATAGGCTCGGCGCGTGGATGTCACGTGGCGGGTCGCAGGCCCGAGCGATCTGCATCTCCACTCGGTGCGCTCCGACGGGACCGAGACCCCCGCCGAGGTCATGGCCGCGGCGCAGCGCCACGGCCTGCGCACGGTCGCGCTGACCGACCACGACACGACGGCCGGCTGGGACGAGGCGGGGCGAGCGGCCGTGCCGCTCGGGCTGACGCTGCTGCCAGGCATGGAGCTCTCGGCCCGCCACGACTGGCGCAGCGTGCACATCCTCGGGTACCTCTTCGATCCCGCCGACACGGCGCTGGTCGCCGAGACCGACCGCATCCGCGAGGCGCGGCGCAGCCGTGCGGCGCGCATCGTCGCGAACATCGCGCACGACCACGATCTCACCTGGGACGACGTGCTCGCGCAGACGACCGACGGGGCCACGGTGGGCCGCCCGCACATCGCCGACGCCCTGGTGGCCCGCGGGTTCGCGCCCGATCGCAGCGCCGCGTTCGCGGGCATCCTGCATCCGCGCGCCGGGTACTACGTCCCGCACTACGCGCCCGACCCGTTCACCGCGGTGCGGCTGATCACGGATGCCGGCGGCGTCGCGATCGTCGCGCACCCCGCGACCGCCGGGCGCGACCGGATGATGCCGGTCGCCGTCCTCGAGGAGCTCATCGGCGCGGGGCTCGCCGGCTTCGAGATCGACCACCGGGAGAACACCGAGGCGGGCAAGGCGGCGCTGCGGGAGATCGCCGCGCGCCACGGCCTCATCGTCACCGGCTCCAGCGACTACCACGGTGCCGGCAAGCCCAACCGGCCGGGGGAGAACACGACCAGCGACGAGATGGTCGCGCGCATCGTCGAGCGCGCGACCGGGAGCGCACCCGTCCACGGATAGACGGGCGCGCCGGCCCTCAGGCTCCCGCGGCGGGAGCGCCGCCACCCGCGTTGGAGCGGCGCCGCCGGCGGCGGCGTGCCGGG
>NZ_JASGEL010000091.1:0-76605 GCF_047606385.1 Microbacterium sp. | reverse complement strand
TGGTCGTCGCGCCGCTGGTGGTGCTGTCGCCGATGATCGAGATGGCGTTGCCGGCGATGGTGACGGGTGCGGTGACTGGGGCGATCAGCTGGGTGCCGCCGAGCAGCGAGTCGTCGCCGCTGGTGGTCGCCTCGGCGGGCGTGGCCGCAGCGGTCGTGCCGGATCCGCCCGAGGTGGTGGTCGCGTCCGTCGTCTGGCTGTCGCCGAGGACGGAGATCGCGTTGCCGGCGACGGTGACCGGCGCCGTCACGCTGACGAGCGCCTGGCTCCCGCCCAGGATGCTGTCGTCGCCGCTGGTCTGCGGGTCGGCCACGGTGACCGACGGTGCCGGACCCGTGTCGGTGGTCTGGGCGTCGGAGGACGTGCTGTCGCCGGCGACCGAGACGGCGTTGCCGGCGACGGTCACCGGGACTGCGACGCTCACGAGCGCCTGTGTCCCGGATCCGACGCCGTCGTCGCCGCTGGTGGTCGCGTCGGCTGGGGCACTGCCCGCGGACGTCGAGGTGGCGGCGTCCGTGCTCTGGCTGTCGCCGATGACGGAGACGGCATTGCCGGCCACGGTGACCGGTGCGCTGGCCTCGGCGACCGCCTGGGTGCCCGAGAGCAGCCCGTCGTCGCCGCTGGTCTCGGCCGCGTTCGCGACCGTGGCGCCGAGGAGGACGATGCCGCCCCCGATGAGCGCACCCCACAGGGCGCGCGAGACGAAAGTGTTCATGATGATCTCCTGATCGAAAGGTGAGTGGATGCGCGCGAGTGCGCAGGGATTCCTCTGCCGTGCGCGGGCACGGCGGATCACCGATCAGTCAGGAGGGGTATCGGTCCCGAAGACGGGGCTGGTGGGCAGATCGTCGCCCACGGGCGGCGGCGAGACGCCGCCGCGACCGAGCGTGAGGGATGCGGGCAGCTCACCGCTCGCGGGTCCTCCTCCGGCGTTGCCGGCGGAGGAGGACCCGGGCGAGCTGCCGGATCCGGCCGGGCCGGGCCCGGCGAGGCCCGGCGAGGGCGCCGAGCCGGTGCTGCCGACGTCACGGACGACGCCGACGGCGGGTGACCCGGGGAAGGCCGCGCCGCCGGCCGGCACAGCGGTCTGCGAGACCAACGCGGCCGGGGCGTCGATGTCGGTCGCCGGCACCGAGGCCTCGAGCCTGCCCGTCACGTCGTCGATGGTGTCGGTCGATGCTGTCGGCGTGCCCGGGAAGCCGGAGACGACGACGTCCACGACCTGGTCGACGGTGTCGGTGACGCCCTCGACCGTGTCGAGCACGCCCAGACCGGAGACCACGTCGTTCACGACGGGGACCTGATCGACGACCTGCGCGACCGCCGCCGCCACGGGAGCGGTGAGACTCGAGACCGGCGAGGAGGCGGCGACATCCGCTGCCGCCTCGGTGGTTGCGTCCGCGACGTGCTCGGCGGCGGAGACGGCACCGGCCGCCGCGTCGGCGACGGGCGCGGCGGCCGGGAGAGCATCGTCGACCGCGCCGGTCGTCGTTCCCGCGGCCTGCGCGACGGAGCCGGTGACCTGCTGCACGAGGCCCGTCAGCCCGCCGGGAGGCACATCGTCATCGGCCGAGGCGGAGGTCGCCGGGAATGCGATCGACAGCAGGAACCATCCCAGCACGAGGCCGCACGCGAGGAGGACGCTGCGCAGCACACAGCGCGCATAGCCCGCCGTCTGCTCGTCCACGTTTGCCCCCGCGTCGTCGCGTCGTGAAACCTGCCGTACCAAGCCCAGAGCCTAGGAGCGGCGCGGCGGTGGCGAAAGGGCTTGCGCGAAACATGCCGTCGTGATCTATCGATGTTGTACACACCCTCCTGTGGGCGGTTGTCAAGTCTCAACCCACACTTCAACTGCGTCCGATCCCACAGGGTGTGTGTCGAAAATCCCCAGGTCAGACATGGATAAAAAGTCTGAGAATCGGATATGCGCGTCGCTATCAACAGGTGTTGTGCACAGGTGATCCGGCGTGTTCCGCAGCTTCTCCACACGGTTATCCACAGGGCCGTTTGGCGACGCGAGAATGCGCCCGTAGCGTGAAGTCACCTCACAGGGAGCGCCGCGGGGGACGACGATGTCGGAGGTCGGTGTTGTCCTTCCAGGGACGGGGCCGGTGCGTGTCGTCGCCATGAGGTTCGAGAGATGTTCCTGCGCGAGCGGGGCGAGGAGGGATGAAGCGCTGTGTCGATCGCAGACATCTCCGAGGAGCGCCTGGGCGCTCCTCGGGAGCACGAGCGCACCCCTCCCCACGACGTGCTCGCCGAGCAGTCCACGCTCGGCGGGATGCTGCTGAGCAAGGATGCCGTGGCGGACGTCATCGAGACGCTGCGCGGAACCGACTTCTACATCCCGAAGCACGAGCTGATCTTCGAGGCGATCCTCACCCTCTACTCGCACGGCGAGCCGACCGACGTCATCGCGGTCACGGACGAGCTGATCAAGACCGGCGACCTGCAGCGCGCCGGCGGCGCCGACTACCTGCACTCGCTGACCTCGATCGTGCCCACCGCGGCCAATGCCGGCTACTACGCGTCGATCGTCTCCGAGCGGGCGCTGCTGCGCCGCCTCGTGGAAGCCGGCACCCGCATCGTGCAGATGGGGTACTCGGGCCAGGGCGAGGCCGTCGATCTCGTCAACAACGCACAGGCCGAGATCTACGGCGTGACCGGCGCGGAGACAGCAGAGGACTACGTGCCGCTCACGGTCGCGGTCGACGCGGCGGTCGAGGAGATCGAGGCGGCGCGCGGCCGCGACGGTCAGATGACCGGCATCCCGACCGGGTTCGAGGGTCTCGATCAGCTCACCAACGGCCTGCACGCCGGGCAGATGATCGTGGTCGCCGCCCGTCCCGCGATGGGCAAGGCGCTCGCCCTCGACACTCCGTTGCCGACGCCGACGGGGTGGACCACCATGGGCGCGGTCAAAGTCGGCGATGAGCTCTACGACGCCACGGGTCGACCGACCACGGTCGTCGCAGCGACCGAGGTCATGCTCGATCGGCCGTGCTACGAGGTCGAGTTCTCGGACGGGTCGACGATCATCGCCGACGCCCAGCACCAGTGGGTGACCGAGACGCGTGCCGCCCGGCGCGGCGGACCGGTCGGGACGGCCGTCGTCACGACCGAGCAGATTCGCGAGACGCTCACCGTGGGTGCGGAGATGCGGGCCAACCACGCGGTGCGAAACGCCCAGGCGCTGCAGGCGCCCGAGGCCGATCTGCCGGTTGCACCTTACGCGCTGGGGGCCTGGCTCGGCGACGGGCACAGCGCCGGTGCGCGGCTCACGAGCGAGACCGAGGAGATCCCCGCGTTGGTCGCGCGCACGGGGCTGCGCGTTCAGGCTCGCGGAGGAATGAACTATTCGCTCCAGCTCCTGGAGCGCGAGCGGCTCGTCCGTACCTGCGGTGTCGAGTTCGCCGCGCGGCATCCGCACGTGCGCACGTGCGGCCAGGTGTGCGGGCCGAAGAACAAGGGGGCTCACCCCGAGCGGCTGTCGTGCCCCGACTGCGGCAGGGCATATTCCGGCGAAGCGCAGCGGTGCGCAGAATGCCACCACGATCACGGTTCGTTCACGGCGCTGCTGCGCAAGATCGGCGTCCTGGGCGACAAGCACGTGCCTGCGGCATACCTGCGGGCATCGGAGGCGCAGCGCCGCGAGCTGCTGGCCGGCCTTCTCGACACCGACGGCACCGTCGTCAGGGGTGCCGGCTCGTGTCAGTTCGCCGTGACGAACAAGAAGCTGGCCGACTCGGTCTATGAGCTCGTCGTCAGCCTGGGCTACCGGTGCGGGCGCACGACCAAGCGCGTCAAAGGTCGTTCCGAGGCGTCGTCGACGTGCCACATTCTGAACTTCACGACGACCGACGACGTCTTCTGGCTCGAGCGCAAGCGCCTGCTGCACCAGCAGGAGCGCCCGGCGACCTCGCTGCGCACGGGCAGGCGATACGTCAAGGCGGTGCGCCCCATTGCGACCGTTCCGGTGCGCTGTGTGCAGGTCGACAACGCCGACCACCTGTACCTGGCGGGTGAGTCGATGATTCCGACCCATAACTCGACGCTGGCCCTCGACTTCGCCCGCGCGGCGGCCATCAAGCACGAGCTGCCGACGATCTTCTTCTCGCTCGAGATGGGGCGCAGCGAGATCGCCATGCGCCTGATGAGCGCCGAGGCCGCCATCCCGCTGCAGGCGATGCGCAAGGGCACGCTCGACCAGCGCGACTGGACCACGATCGCCTCGACGCGCGGTCGCATCAACGACGCGCCGCTGTACATCGACGACAGCCCGAACATGACGCTCGTGGAGATCCGTGCGAAGTGCCGCCGGCTCAAGCAGCGCGCCGGGCTGAAGATGGTCGTGATCGACTACCTGCAGCTGATGACCAGCGGCAAGCGGGTCGAGTCGCGTCAGCAGGAGGTCAGCGAGTTCTCGCGCGCGCTGAAGCTGCTGGCGAAGGAGCTGCAGGTGCCGGTCATCGCGCTGTCGCAGCTGAACCGCGGCCCCGAGCAGCGGCAGGACAAGAAGCCGGCGCTGAGCGATCTGCGCGAGTCGGGCTCGATCGAGCAGGATGCCGACATGGTGGTGCTGCTGCACCGCGAGTCGGCCTACGACAAGGACAGCCCGCGCGCCGGCGAGGCCGACCTCATCGTCGCCAAGCACCGCAACGGCCCCACCGACACGATCACGGTCGCGTTCCAGGGCCACTTCTCCCGCTTCGCGGACATGGCCGTGGGGATGGAGTAGGGCTGTCGGATCCGCTCGGAGTTGTCTGTTTCAGTGGATAGATGACAGGTACGTAGCGACTCCGCCCTAATCTGGCGATCAGTCGCGTGCTGTCCATGTCGCGCGTGGGTCTCTGGTGGACTTGCCGGCCCAGGTCACAAGCCCCTCGGTGCGGAGGGCATTCAGTTGCTTCAGAAGCGTTGGTCGGCTCAGAGCGGTCAGTTGCTGAATATCGCCCGTGCCGAGGGGCACACCTGCACGCCGGAGGGTGTTGAGCGTCTCAAGTGACCCACGAGGAAGGCGTTCGGTGACATCGTTCGGCACTCTAGATATCCCGGACAGCGTCAGTCGAACCGAACCGTGCCCCTGTACGTAAGCAGGGTCGGTGAGTCCCCGAGCGCGCATCTCTGCGAACATCCGTCGGATCCCCTCACCGAGCTCTTGCGTGATGCGCAGGTCCGTGCATACGCGCGCGATGCGAGGATTCCTCGCGTAGCGGCTGATGTCCATCGGCTGCGCCGGGTCAGCGAGTCCGGGGAACCGCCCTGGACTCGTGATGTCGATCCGATTCGGAAAGATCTCGACCCTGATATGGTCACCGGCCAGACTGTACGACCTATGAACTACGGCGTTGACCAGTCCTTCGATCCATGCGTCACGGGGCACCACGGGGGTGTCGGCGAACTCACCGCTGTCGTTCAGCGCCCTTCGCAGCGGTTGCCAGTCGTCGATGATGCGGCGAGCCTCGCTGATCACGCGGGGGATGGGTCCTTCAACTCGAGCGTCCCGGCCGGCTTCAATGTTGAGGCCCGCGCCGACACCTCGATCGTTCTCCCGGTATCGGAGGACGCGCACGTGTGCCTGGGGGAATCTCTGTTCCGGGTTCGGAGCGAAGAGTAGATAGCCCGCGGTCGTGACCACGCCGTCGTGCGTCAGCAATCCCCTGTTGCGGAGCAGTTGTGTGTGTGTTCCCGAGAAGCCGGCACTGTCCCGATAGTTCGCGACGAGCGCCGTATCGAGGTCCCCTACCCCGATTCCCGAGACGGGTGTTCCGTCGAACTGAGACGCGCCGCGGTCATAGTGCAGTTCTTGGCGTTGCGCGAAACCGAGGCGACGTGACTCATCTCCTACCCGGAGATAGCAGTCGCCGTTCTTGAGTTCGTGCACCGACTCGCCTGGGGATATTCGGAACACCAGGAGAGCGTCGGGCTCGCCTTTGTCGTTCACGCAGGAGACCTGCTCGACATGCACACGCACGGGAGGAGAGGTGTGGTCGATCGCCGATTGTCGGAGGGCGTTGGCGTGCTTCGGGTCAGCCTTTGTGCCCTCGACTCGACCGGAATGAACACCTACCACCACGCTGCCGCCTTCGGCATTGGCGAATGCGACGAGGGCGACCGCAAGATCCTTCGGTGCGATGCGCATGGATTTGCGCTCGAACCACTGATCCTCAGCCAGACCCAGCACGAGGGCGCCGGTCTCTTGGATGGACGCGTGGAGCGCGCGATCCACATCGTTCGACGGCATGCAACTACTCTAAACAATTGAGAGTAGCTTCGAGTGCTGGCGCGCCGTGTCACTCGCGCCGCGTCCCGTAGTGGCCGCAGGTGTAGGAATCCGCCACTTCGCGTGGAAGCCGAGCCCGAAACCATCGTCACCTAGCGTGGAATCACGACGTCCTTCGCCATCTCGCGCGGGAACCTACAGGGAACTGTCGTCTCTCGTCGATGTCGGGCACCTCGCAACGACGACCGCGGCTGCCTCGGGTCGACTGCTCGACCGTGAATCTCTCGATCCTCCGCGGCGGTGGTCCGACTGTTCGAGCGGATAGCCGGCACGACCGGTTGGGTGTCGCCCGGCGGGACCTGAGGGGTCGAGCGCGACGGGGGACGACCTTCGGACGCCGCCGGTTCCTCATGCGCAGTCGACCCGCGCCGATCGTTGTTGACCGCTTCTTTGTCGCCGTGGTGTGGACGTCGTTAGCGTCGGGAGCCGCCGCGCAGTGCTGCACGGTGCCGATGACGACGAAGGAGCGGCGTTCGGATGCACACCACGGGTATTCAACCGGTCGAGCAGGGATGTCGGATCGCTGCGGCCGCCGCCGTAACCGCGCTGATGACGGTGGCGACCCTCCTCGCGTCCGTGCCGGCGCATGCGACCTCCGTAGCGGCCGAGACGGGAACGACCTATTACGTCGACTCGTCCTGTGACGGTTGCGACACCAACAGCGGCACATCGCCGGACGAGCCCTGGCAGACGCTCGACGCCGTCAACGCGCACGTGTTCGAGATGACCTCGTTCAACCACTACGCGCTGGGCGCCGTCGCCGACTGGTTGCACCGTCGGGTGGCCGGCCTCGCCGCAGCGGCTCCGGGCTGGCGCGAGGTGCGCGTCGCACCACTTCCGGGAGGAGGCATCACCTCGGCACAGGCCGCGCACGTCACCCCGTTCGGGCGCGCCGAGGTGTCGTGGTCTATCGACGGAGGGGAGTTCACCCTTCAGGCCACCATCCCTGAAGGGGTGGTCGCGACAGTGCACCTGCCCTCTGGCGCGGAACCCGTGCGCGTCGGGGCCGGCCGGCACGTGTTCACCGAGACGAGAGATTCCCCATGACCGCGAGAGCGTTCGACGACGGCTCGTCGGGAGCCGTGTTCGCCGAGGGACGTGATCCGCACCGCTGGCGCGAACCGATCCGTAACCGGCGGATCGCAGCATCCGCACGGCGCACTGTCGAGCGAGCCCTGACCGAGGCCGGGACGCCGATCGTCTCGTCGACGTTCGCCGAATACCGCCGCTTCGACGACGACGGAGACCGCACGGCCTTCCAGCGGGGATACTTCCGGCGCCGCCGTCGGCTGTTCGCTGCGGTGATCGGGGCGCTGCTGAGCGATGAGGTCCCGATCTCCGCCGCAGAAGACGTGCTCTGGGCGGTCTGCGATGAGTACGCGTGGGCGCTCCCCGCGCACATCCCCGCTCTGACCGCGTCGGCGCCCGCGATCCCGCATGACGAGATCATCGACCTGTTCGCCGCCGAGACGGCGTTCGCGCTCGCCGAGATCGTCGTGCTTCTCGGCGATCGGCTGCATCCGCTCGTCGCCGCCCGGGTCCGGCACGAGGTCGAACGGCGTGTGCTCACCCCCTTCCGCGAGCGCACGTGGTTCTGGGAGGGCATCGAGACGAACTGGGCGGCCGTGTGCGCGGCAGGCGTCGGACTTGCCGCGATGCATCTTCAGACAGAAGGCCTGGCGGCCATCCTGGATCGTTGCACTGCAGCGATGGACGTGTTCCTCGCGGGATACGGCGACGACGGCATCTGCGTCGAGGGACTCGTCTACTGGAACTACGGATTCGGGCATTTCGCGATCTATGCGGAGGCATTGCGGCAGCGCACCGGAGAGGACCTCTGGTCGGGGTCGCATCACGACAAGCTCGCCGCCGCTCTCCGATTCGCCGCGAACGTCTCGCTGGGAGGCCGCGCGGTCGCGGCATTCTCCGATGCGGAGCCATACGGGGTGGTGGCGCCTGGGCTTGCCGCGCTGGTCGAGTCGCGTGATGCAGACGCCGCGGTCCCCCGTGACTTCTGGTGGGGTGCGGTGTGGCCCTACAACTGGGGCCCCGTGGTGCGGCAGTTCGCCTGGGCGCGTGACGCCGAGGACGAGATCCCCGCCCCCGGGATGCTCAGACGCTGGTTCCCGGATGCCGGGTGGCTCGTCGTCCGGGAGGACGCCGGCGGCTCCGTGTTCGGATTCGCCGCGAAGGCCGGGCACAACCAGGAACCGCACAACCACAACGACCTGGGCTCGTTCGTGCTCGTCGTGGACGGCGAGCCGCTGCTCAGCGAACTGGGCATGGGCTTCTACGACCGCGACTATTTCCGACTCGAGACCCGGTATGCATCCGTGTCCGCCGGATCCCAGGGGCACAGCGTTCCGATCGTCGCCGGTGTCTGTCAGCGGTCCGGGACCGACGCCGCGGCCGTCGTGCAGCAGGTCTCCGCGGACGAGGGACGGCTCGTCGTCGACATCACCTCCGGGTATGACGTGCCCGGCCTCCGGGAGGTGCGTCGTTCGTTGGGCTTTGCGGACGGGACGCTGACGATCAGCGACCGTTTCGTGGCTGACGAGGCGATCGAGATCATCGACCGTCTCGTCTCGTTCTTCCGGATCACGCTGGTCGGTGACGGCGCGGAGATCCACGGCTCGAAGGCCCGACTGCGGCTGCGTTGGAACGGCGGGTGGCGAGTGCGCGTGGGCGAGCGGGACTTCCTGACGCATGACGGAGACGCCGCCACCGCTCATATGCTCGACCTGGTCCGCACCGCGGCGTCCGCGGAATGCGTCGTCACCGTCGAGATCGCCCGGTAGAGGTGCCGTTCGGCGGGACTGCCATCGTGCTCGGGCCGCTCCCACACCTCGTCGAACAGCACCGCGTCCGTGTAATGGGCCAGCGCCGGAGCGATGTCGCCGACCGATCGCCGGCCTCCGGTCCACCCGGTCATGCAGAGGTCCCCTCGTACTCGGAGTCGGTGATGTGCTCTTTCCACGTCGTGGTCGTCGCCGGATCGTCCCCGCTCTCGAGCATCGCGAGGTGCTCCATGAAGCATCCCGGCGCCGCAGCGTGCCAATGGTCCTGGTCCGGCGGGGTGTAGAGGGTCTCGCCCGGGTGCACCTCGATCACCTCGCCGTCGCGCGTGCCGAAGCGCGCCACACCCTGCGTGACGCGCAGATACTGGCCGCGGGCGTGCGAATGCCACGCGGTGCGCGCGCCGGGGGCGAACCTCACGACGGCGACGGTCATCCGCTGGTCGGCCTCGTGCGGCGCGGCGAGGGTGTCGACCCACACGTCGCCGGCGAACTGCTCGGGCGGGTTCTTGACGGTGGGGCGTGCGGGTTCGATGTTCATCGGAACGGCTCCTCTCAGACGGTCAGCAGGACTTTGGTGGCGCGACGCTCGTCCATGACCCGGTAGCCCTCGGCCGCGTCCTCGAGGGGGAGGGTCAGATCGAAGACCGCTCCGGGGTCGATGGCCCGCTCCCAGATCAGGCGGATGAGATCGGGGAGGAACCGACGGACGGGGGCGGGGCCGCCGTGCAGGTGCACGCCCGAGAAGAACAGCTCCTGACCGGGCAGCGACACGTCGTGGGACACCCCGACGAACCCCACGTGACCGCCGGCGCGCGTGGAACGGATCGCCTGGTCCATCGCGGCCTGGGTGCCGACGGCCTCGACCACCGAGTGGGCGCCGAGACCGCCGGTGAGCTCCTTGATCCGTGCGACGCCGTCGTCGCCGCGCTCCTCGACGATGTCGGTGGCACCGAAATCGCGAGCGAGCGCTTGGCGGTTGGGGTGACGGGACATGGCGATGATCCGCTCGGCGCCCAGCTGCGTGGCGGCCAGGATCGCGGACAGGCCGACCGCGCCGTCGCCGACCACGGCGACCGTCTTGCCCGGGCCGGCCTCGGCGGCGACGGCGGCGAACCAGCCCGTGCCGAGCACGTCCGACGCCGCGAGCAGCGACGGGACGAGGTCCGCCCCGGGCTGGCCGGGGGTGGCGACGAGCGTCCCGTCGGCGTTCGGGACGCGGGCGTACTCGGCCTGCGTGCCCTCGCCGCCCATGGGGGTGCGGTGCACGCAGTGCGACTGGTATCCGGCCTGGCAGATCTCGCACGTGTTGTCGGAGGTGAAGAACGAGCCGACGACGAAGTCGCCGACCTCGATGTCCTTCACCGCCGCACCGACCTCGGTGACCACTCCGACGTACTCGTGCCCCATCACGGCATCCTCGACGCGCTCTGCGCCGCGATAGGGCCACAGGTCGGACCCGCAGATGCACGTCGCGGCGAGCTTGATGATCGCGTCCGTGGGCTCGATGAGGACGGGATCGGGACGCTCCTCGACGCGGACGTCTCCGGGGGCGTGCATGACGACCTGGCGCATGGCGGTTCTCCTTGGATGCGGGGTGGGGCCTCAGCGACCGACGAGTCGGAGGTGGTGGGCGTTGTAGCGGTCGCCGTGCACGCCGACGCGCTGAGCGAGCGCGTCGAGGTCGGCCCGCTCGTCGGCGGACAGTCCCACCGCGGTGGATGCCGCGTTCTCGGCGATGCGGCCGGTACGGCGGGTGCCGGGAATCGGGACGATCCACGGGTGCTGCGCCAGCAGCCACGCGAGCGCGATCTGGCCCGGGGTGACGCCTCTGTCCGTGGCGAGGACGCGGACGTGGTCGACGAGCGCCATGTTCGCGGCCCGATTCTCGGCCTCGAAGCGAGGGATCGTGGCACGCACGTCGCCGGCCGCGAAGGCGGTCGAGGTGTCGACCGTGCCGGTCAGGAATCCCTTGCCGAGCGGGCTGAACGGCACGAACCCGATGCCGAGCTCGCCCAGGGTCGGGAGGACGTCCGCTTCCGGGTCCCGCGTCCACAGCGAGTACTCGCTCTGCACCGCGGTAACCGGGAACGCCGCATGCGCGCGGCGGATCGTCGTCGCGGACGCCTCGGAGAGTCCGAAGTGCCGCACCTTGCCCTCGTGCACGAGCTCGCCGACCGTGCCCGCGACCTCCTCGATCGGCACGTCGGGATCGACGCGGTGCTGGTAGAACAGGTCGATCACGTCGGTGCGCAGCCGACGCAGCGACGCGTCGGCGACGCGCCGGATCTGCTCCGGGCGGCTGTCCAGTCCGACGCTGCGGCCGTCCTCGATCCGCCAGCCGAACTTCGTCGCGAGCACGACGTCGCCGCGCAGCGGCTCCAGCGCCTCGCCGACCAGCTCCTCGTTGCCGTAGGGACCGTAGACCTCGGCGGTGTCGAAGAACGTGACGCCGAGCTCCGCCGCGGAGCGGAGGACGTCGACCATCTCCTCGCGGTCGCCGGGGTTGGGCCCGTAGCTCTGCGACATGCCCATGCAGCCGAGGCCGATCGCCGAGACCCGCAGGCGCTGCCCCAGGGTTCTGGTGTGCATTCCTTCCTCCTGCGACGGGATCAGTCGACGGTCAGGCCGGCGCCGCGCGGCGCCGGCAGCTCGGTGGTCGCCGCCCAGCTCGCCAGCATCCGCAGCCCGTCGGCCGACGATGTGCCCGGCTCGGCGGTGTAGGTCGAGAGCTGCAGGCCGGGGTCGGCGGGCAGCTCGAACGCCTCGTAGGTGAGCTCGAGATCGCCGACGACCGGATGGCGCAGCCTCTTCACGCCGGTGCGGTGATAGCGCACGTTGTGCGCGGCCCACAGCGTGCGGAACCGTTCGGACCGGGTGGACAGCTCGCCGACCAGGTCCGTGAGCCGCTTGTCGTACGGGTTGCGACCGGCCTCGCCGCGCATCGTGGCGACGAGCTCCTGCGTGTTCTTGTCCCACTCGGCGTAGAAGTCCCGCGCGGCCGGGTCGAGGAAGGCGAAACGTGCGCTGTTGGGCGCCGGATCGGTGAACACGGGCGAGTAGAGCGCCCGGCCGAGGCGGTTGGCGGCGACGTAGTCGAAGTAGTTGTTGCGGATGATCGCGGGCGCGTCGGTGATCGCGTCGAGCACGCGCTGGATGCTGGGACGCACGGCTTCCGCCTTCTTCCTCGGCCGACGCGCTCCGGGTGACGCGTTCGCCGTGCGGGCGAGGTCGAACAGGTGCGCGGTCTCGGCCTCGTCCAGCTGCAGGGCGCGGGCCAGCGCGTCGAGCACGCTCTCGGACGCGCCGGAGAGGTCGCCGCGCTCCAGGCGCGTGTAATAGTCGACGCTGACGCCGGCCAGCAGCGCCACCTCCTCGCGGCGCAGCCCGGGCACGCGCCGGTTCCCGCCGAACGCGGGAAGGCCGGCCTGGACGGGGGTGATGCGGTCGCGCCTCGTCGAGAGGAACTCGCGGACCTCGCTGCGGTGATCCATGTCGCCGACGCTACGCCGCCCGGTCATCGTGAGGGAGGGTCTGCCAGTACCGGGGATACCGGTGACTGCCGAGACGACGACGGCGGGCGTCTGCTGGAGGATGCGACTCCGCACGACCGGAAGGATCCACGATCATGATCGACCTCACCCTGAACAACGGCGTCACCCTCCCCGCCCTCGGCCTCGGCGTGTTCCAGAGCCCGCCCGAGGAGACGGCCGCAGCCGTCGATGCCGCGCTGCGCATCGGCTACCGCCACATCGACACCGCCGCCGCGTACCGCAACGAACGCCAGGTCGGCGAGGGCTTGCGACGCTTCGGCATCCCGCGCGGCGACGTGTTCCTGGAGACGAAGGTGTGGGTCAGCGACTACGGGTACGACAAGACGCTGCACGCCTTCGAGAAGGCGACGGGGAAGCTCGGCGTCGACACGCTCGACCTGCTGATCCTGCATCAGCCGGCTCCCACCCGCTTCGACACGACGATCGCGGCATACCGGGCGCTGGAGACCCTCCTCGCCGAGGGCCGCGTGCGGTCGATCGGCGTGAGCAACTTCATGCCCCACCACCTCGACGCGCTCCTCGCCGAGACCGATGTCGTGCCCGCCGTCAACCAGGTCGAGGTGCATCCCTACTTCGCCCAGCCGGACGTGCAGGCGGCGGACGCGGCGCACGGCATCCTGACCCAGGCGTGGTCGCCGATCGGCGGGATCACCTTCTACCCGGGCTGGGGCGACGGCACGCACAGCGTGATGGACGATCCGACGATCGCCGAGATCGCCGCCGCGCACGGCAGGACCCCGGCGCAGGTCATGCTGCGATGGGGGATCCAGCAGGGCCGCTCGGTGATCCCGAAGTCCGTGAACCCGGAGCGCATCGCGGCGAACATCGACGTGTTCGACTTCGTGCTGGACGCCGGGGAGGTGGCACGCATCGACGGACTCGACACCGGGATGCGGGGCGGCCCCGATCCCGACCAGCCCCGCGACGCCTTCTTCGACGTCGTCATCGACGAGCCCTGACCGCGGTCAGGACGAGGACGATCCCGGCTGGACTGCGCTCGGGCGGGCGGTGAGGATCGCGGCGAACGCGCGGCGGACGTGGACGGCGACGTCCGCACGCGATGCCGCGAGGAGCTTGCCGTCCAGGTACAGGCAGGCCAGGCCGTGCGCGAGGGCCCAGCCCGCCGAGGCCATGGCCTCGGCGTCCGCATCCGGGAACACTCCGAGCATGGCGCGGCCCAGCAGCTCATGGATCTGCCCGGCTGCCCGCGCGCGCTCTTCGTTCTGCTCGTCGCAGGCGTTGGTGAACATCAGGCGGAACAGCTCGGGACGTCGGAGCGCGAAGTCGACGTAGGCGACCGCGATCTCCGTCAGGTCCTCCGGCGTCACCACCGGCGGGCGTCCCTCGGTGAGGTCGGAGAGCAGGTCGCGCAGGCCCTGGGCGGCCAGCGCGGACTCGAGTGCGTCGCGGTCCGTGAAATGCCGATACGGCGCCGTCGGCGAGACGCCGGCTTCCCGCGCGACCGCTCGCAGCGAGAAGGCCTCGCCGGCCTCCACCATCCGCATCGCCTCCGTCAGCAACGCGGCGCGCAGGTCGCCGTGATGGTAGCTCTTCCCTGAAGTTGACACTGCTCACAACCCCTCTTACCCTTATGTAAGCAGTGCAAACATACCGCACCGGGGATCGAGGGACAGCGTGCAGACGATACTGGGAGCCAACGGTCAGATCGCGGTCGAGCTCGCGCGGGAGCTGAGCCGCGCTCACACATCCGATCTCCGCCTGGTGAGTCGCAACCCGCGCACGATCAATGACTCCGACACCCTCGCGCGCGCCGATCTGCTCGACGCCGCGCAGACCGCCGCGGCCGTCGCGGGCAGCGACGTCGTCTACTTCACGGCGGGGCTGCCGGCGGACACCGCGCTGTGGGAGGCGCAGTTCCCCACGATGCTCCGGAATGCGCTCGAGGCGACCCGCGCCGCCGGCGCGAGGTTCGCATACTTCGACAACACCTACATGTATCCGCAGGACGACCGGGTCCAGACCGAGGACACCCCCTTCGCACCGGTCGGGCGAAAGGGGAGGGTCCGCGCGGCGATGGCGTCGATGGTGCTCGACGAGATGGCGCGCGGCGAGATCCCGGTCCTCATCGCCCGGGCGCCGGAGTTCTACGGCCCGGGGCGGACGCAGAGCTTCACCAACGCCCTCGTCATCGATCGCCTGAAAGCCGGCAGGAGACCCCTCGTCCCGGTGCGCGACGACCGGCTGCGCACGCTCATCTGGACACCCGACGCGAGCCGTGCGCTGGCCGCCCTCGGCAACGCGCCCGATGCCTTCGGGCAGACCTGGCACCTCCCGGTCTGCGACGACCGGCTCACGTACCGCGAGCTCGTCGCGCTGGCCGGGGCGGAGCTCGGCCGTCCCGTCGGCGACATCGTGATCCCCCGATGGGTATGGGAGACGGCCGGCCTCTTCTCCATGGCGGCGCGGGAGCTGAGGGAGCTGCTGCCCCGGTACGCGCACGACAACCGGTTCGACTCCGCGAAGTTCGCCGCCCGGTTCCCCGAGTTCGAGGTGACCACCTACCGGGACGGGCTCCGCATCCTCCTGGGGGCCGACGACGCGCTTCCCCGACCGTAGATCGTCGCAGTGCGGGCGCGCGCTCCGCCGGCGAGCCGTGGCGAGCACCTCATCGCGTCGCTCCGAGCGCCGCGCGGACCGGTCATCGAGCCTGCCCGGGACGTGACGCGCTCCGTGAGAGCGCATCACGAAAAGCCTGGATCGCGGGTGCCTGAGCGGAGGACAGCCGCGCGGACGAGAAGACGTCGCGGACCGGAGCCCCCGGAAGAGCCGACAGCAGCAGCGTGGGGGCCACCTGCGTCGACAGCATCTCCGGAAGGATGCCGACGGCGTGGCCGGTGGCGATCAGCTTGGCGTGGGCGGTGAGGTCGGCGGTCTCGAACCGCACGTCGGGCTCGAAGCCCGCCGCCCGGCACAGCTGCTCGGCCCATTCGCGCGTCACCGTCCCCTGCGGCTCGAGCACCCATGGGCGATCCCGCGTCGACAGCAGCGTCTCGACCGGATCGTCGAAGACGGGCGAGCCCGGAGCGAGCGCGAGCGAGATCGGATCCGCGGCGAGCGGGACGAGGTCCAGATCGAGGCGCGGCCGGCGGGCGCGCCCCGGGTACTGCTCCGCGATCGCGAGATCGACCTCTCGCGCCAGCACGGCCGCCAGGCCGTGCTCGGGCTCGTACTCGACGACCTCCACCCGAAGCGCCGGCTGCTCGGCGGCGAGGATCGCCAGCGCATCCGGGATCACGGCGTGCATCGTCGACTGCAGGGCCGCCACGCGGATCGTCCCCACTGCGGCCCCCAGGGACTGCGAGACGGCCACCTCCGCGTTCTCGAGCCGATCGAGGACGTCGACGGCGTGAGCCACGAGGATCTCCGCCTGCGGCGTCAGGTGCACGCCCCGGCCGGCCGGCACGAGCAACCGGGCGCCGACCTCCTTCTCGAGCGCGCTCAGCTGCTGCGACACGGCGGCGCGACTGTACGAGAGCGCGTCGGCGACGGCGCTGAGCGTGCCGCGACGGCTCAGCTCCACGAGGACGCGAAGGCGACGGGTGTCCAGCACCGCGAGCTCCATTGTTAAGCATGAGTGATCTATTGCTGCTGCAACCGTTTGATAGACACAACGGTTCGCACACCGGAGCATAGCTTCTGACGCACCCGTCGCACAGCCCGCTCTGACCTCGGAGTACTTCTCATGACCGTTGCCGACCTCTCGACGCCGACCGCGCGAGACATCGATCTGCTCGTCCGCCGCTGGCTCGAGGACAGCACGCGGTATCCCGTGGACAGCGCCGCGCAACGCCTCGCCGAGGTGCTCAAGGACCCCAACGGGCTCGACTTCACCGTCGGCTTCGTCGACGGGGTCATGCGCCCCGAGGATCTGCGTGTCGCCGGCCGGAAGCTCGCCGAGCTCGCAGCGATCACCCCCACGTTCCTTCCCTGGTACCTGCGCGGCGCGATCAACCTCGGCGGCCTCGTGGCCTCGAAGGCTCCTGCCCTCGTCGTCCCCATCGCCAGGCGGGTGCTGCGCGCGATGGTCGGCCACCTGGTGCTCGATGCCACGCCCTCGAAGCTCGGGCCGGCGATCGCCCGGCTCCGCACGAGCGGCAACCGTCTCAACCTGAATCTGCTCGGCGAGGCCGTGCTGGGCGAACGCGAGGCGCGTCGTCGCCTCGAAGGCACCTACGCCTTCCTCGCCCGTCCCGACGTCGACTACGTGTCGATCAAGGTCTCGAGCGTCGTCAGCCAGCTCTCGATGTGGTCGTTCGACGAGGCTGTCGCCGACATCGTGACCGAGCTGACCCCGCTCTACGAGCTGGCGGCTCGCGGAACCGCACGGGGCACGGCCAAGTTCATCAACCTGGACATGGAGGAGTACCGCGATCTCGACCTGACGATCGCGGTGTTCACGAGGATGCTCGATCAGCCCCAGTTCGCGCAGCTCGAGGCGGGGATCGTGCTCCAGGCGTATCTGCCCGACGCGCTGGGCGCGATGCAGCGGCTTCAGGACTGGGCCCGCGAGCGGCGATCGGCGGGCGGCGCGCCGATCAAGGTGCGGGTGGTCAAGGGCGCCAACCTCGCGATGGAGGGCGTGGACGCGGCCGTCCACGGGTGGCCGCTCGCGACCTACTCGAGCAAGCAGGAGTCGGACACCAACTACAAGCGGGTGCTGGACTGGTCGATGACACCGGAGCGGCTGGACGCGGTGCGGCTCGGCGTCGCGGGCCACAACCTGTTCGACATCGCGTACGCGTGGCTGACCGCGAAGGCGCGCGGGGTGACGGACGATGTCGAGTTCGAGATGCTGCTCGGAATGGCCACGGGCCAGGCCGAGGCCGTCCGCAAGGACGTCGGCCGCCTGCTGCTCTACACCCCGGTCGTCGACCCGGCCGAGTTCGACGTCGCGATCGCCTACCTGGTGCGCCGTCTCGAGGAGAACGCCAGCCAGGAGAACTTCATGTCGGCCGTGTTCGAGCTCTCGGCCAGCCGCGATCTCTTCGACCGCGAGCGCGGGCGCTTCGAGCGCTCGCTGGCGGAGCTGACCGCGAGCGCCGGCAGCGTCCCGGCGCCCAACCGCACGCAGGACCGTGCCCGCGAGACGTCTCAGCCGACCGGCGAGGCGAGCGGCTTCCGCAACGAGCCCGACACCGACCCCTCGCTCGCGGCGAACCGGGAGTGGGGTCGGCGCATCCTCGAGCGTTCCACCGAGTCCGTGCTGGGCGTCGACACCATCGTCGCCGCGCGCATCGACGACGCCGCGGACGTGGATGCGGTGCTGCAGCGCGCCGTCGCCGCCGCGGCGACCTGGGTCGCCCAGCCGGGCGCCGAGCGGGCGGCGGTCCTCCACCGGGCAGGCGAGATGCTCGCCGCTCGGCGAACGGAGCTGCTCGAAGTGATGGCGGCCGAGGCCGGGAAGACGATCGCCGAGGGCGATCCCGAGGTCAGCGAGGCCGTCGACTTCGCGCACTACTACGCCGAGCGCGCCAAGGACCTCGACGCGATCGACGGCGCCCGGTTCGTCCCCTCGAAGCTCACGGTCGTCACACCGCCGTGGAACTTCCCGCTCGCGATCCCCGCGGGCGGGGTGCTGGCCGCCCTCGCCTCCGGCTCCGCCGTCGTCATCAAGCCGGCGAGGCTCACGCAGCGGTGCGGTGCCGTCATGGTCCAGGCGCTGTGGGACGCGGGGGTCCCCCGCGACCTGTTGGCCCTCATCGACCTGCAGTCGCATGACCTGGGCGCTCATCTGATCGCGAGCCGGCTGGTCGACCGCGTCATCCTCACCGGCGCCTACGAGACCGCGGAGCTGTTCCGTTCCTTCCGCAAGGACCTGCCGCTGCTGGCGGAGACCAGCGGCAAGAACGCGATCATCGTCACGCCGTCCGCGGACCTCGATCTCGCGGCATCCGACCTCGTCAAGAGCGCTTTCGGGCACGCCGGTCAGAAGTGCTCCGCCGCCTCGCTCGCGATCCTGGTCGGCTCGGTCGCCGACTCGGAGCGGTTCACCCGGCAGGTCCTGGACGCCGCCCGGTCGCTGCGTGTGGGCTACCCCGACGACCCGACGAGCCAGATGGGCCCGATCATCGAGCCCGCAGCCGGCAAGCTGCTCGACGCGCTCACCCGCCTCGAACCCGGCGAGCGGTGGCTGCTGGAGCCCAGACGGCTCGACGACAGCGGGCGGCTGTGGTCCCCCGGGGTGAAGACCGGCGTCAAGCCCGGCTCGTACTTCCACCTCACCGAGTTCTTCGGGCCGGTGCTCGGCATCATGCGCGCCACGGACCTGGACGAGGCGATCCGACTGCAGAACGCGGTGGACTACGGGCTGACGGCCGGGCTGCAGACGCAGGACCCGGCGGAGCTCGAGACGTGGCTGGCGCGGGTCGAGGCCGGGAACCTGTACGTCAACCGCGGCATCACCGGCGCGATCGTGCAGCGTCAGCCGTTCGGCGGCTGGAAGCGCTCGGCGGTCGGCGCGGGCGCGAAGGCGGGCGGCCCGAACTACCTGTTCGGGCTGGGCGACTGGCTGCCGGCAGAGGTGCGCAGCGGAGCGGCCCCCACCGAGGGCGCGGTCGCGGAGCTGCTGGCAGCGGCGCGCTCGGTCGTCACCGCGGACGAGCGCACCCGGCTCGCGTACGCGGCCGCCTCCGACCAGCGAGCCTGGGACGAGGAGTTCGGCCGGTGCGTCGATGTGACCGGCCTCGGAGTGGAGCGGAACCTGTTCCGGTACCGCCCGGTGCCCGTGGACGTGCGCATCGCCGACGCCCCTCTCGTCGACGGCCTTCGCGTCCTCGCCGCGGGTCTGCGCAGCGGCTCCCCGCTGACGGTCTCCTCGGAGACCCCGCTGCCGGAGGCCGTCCGACGGGCGCTCGCCGCCACGGGCGTCGAGGTCCGCCACGAGAGCGCCGGCACGTGGACGCGGCGACTGGCCGCGCGGGGAGCCGTGTCGCATCGCGTCCGTCTGGTCGGTGCGGACGCGGCGACCGTGGCCGAGGATCTCGGCGGCTCGCCCGACATCGCCGTGTGGGGGCACGCGGTGACGGACGCCGGTCGCGTCGAGCTGCTCCCGTTCCTGCGGGAGCAGGCGATCTCGATCACGAACCACCGGTTCGGCAACCCCACGACGCTGTCGGCGGGGATCATCTGACGGGCTGCCGCGACCGCCGCGGACGGAGGAGGAAATCATGAGCGACGCCGACATGCCGACACCGGGCGAGCCGCTCGGTCCGGTCGCGATCCTGGGCGTGGGGGCGATGGGCGGTGCCATCCTGCAGGGACTGCTGGACTCCGATCTCGACATCGAGGGCGGCATCCGCATCGCCGACAGCTGGCCCGACCGCATCGCCGAGCTGTCGCGGGCGACCGGCGTCACCGGCTACGACGGTGCGACCGACCCGGACGCCAACGCCCGCGCCGTCGACGGGGCTCGCGTCGTCATCGCGGCCGTCAAGCCGCACCAGATGGCGGAGCTGCTGGACCAGATCCGGCCCTCGCTCGGGCCCGACACCGTCCTGATCAGCATCGCCGCCGGCGTGCCGACCTCGGCCATCGAGTCCCGCCTTCCCGACCGTGTCGCCGTCGTGAGGGTGATGCCCAACTCGCCGGCACGCGTCGGGCAGGCCGTCACCGGCGTCGCCGCGGGCTCGCGTGCCCGCCCGTCGCACGTCCGGGTCGCGATGACGCTGTGCGCGACGATCGGCACCGCGGTGGCCGTGCCCGAGGAGATGCTGGACCCGCTGACCAGCATCTCCGGCTCGGGCCCGGCATACGTCTTCCTCTTCATCGAGGCGTTGATCGCCGCAGCCCGGGAGCGAGGATTCGACGCGGACACCGCGCGCCTCCTCGTCGTCGGCACGTTCCGCGGGGCGATCGCGCTGATGGAGACGACCGGCAGCGACCCGGCCGCGTTGCGCGAGCAGGTCACGAGCCCGGGCGGCACGACGCAGGCCGCGCTGGACGTGTTCGCGACCCGCGGGCTCGGCGACATCGTGGACGCCGCGACCGTCGCCGCGGTCGAACGCGCGCACGAGCTGGCCGGCAGCTGACGGCGTGATCCCCACCGGGTTCGCGGTGCACGATGAGGGGAGCCGACGCATGGGCACGCACGTGATGTCACGCCTGGAGTCGTTGCGACCGGGCGAGATGGACGCCCGGCTGGACATCGCCGCCGGCGTGTTCACCCTCCTCGTGTGCGGGGAGCCGGCCGCCTTGAGCGACGTGCTTCCGGTGCTGCACAGCCTCGGCTTCGTCGTGCTGGACGAGCGGCCGACCGCCCACCTCACCGCCGCCGGCGCCGCGGCATGGTCGTACGAGTTCCGCATCCGCACCGAGGCGGCGCCGCGGGCGGACCAGGAGGACGTCGTCGTCGACGCGTTCCGGGCCGTGTGGTCGGGCCGCGCGGAGGCTGATCCGTTCAACGTCCTCGTGCCCAGGCTGGGGCTGCGCTGGCGGGAGGCGGCGCTGCTGCGCGTCTACGCGCGGTTCCTCAAGCAGGCCGGGCTTCCGTTCTCCTCCGCCCAGGTCGTGCGCGTGCTGGAGCGCCACGACGGCGTCACGCGCCGGCTCGTCCGCCTCTTCGGGAGCCTTCTCGACCCGGATCGCATCGACGCCGTCGCGGCGGCCGAGACCGAGGACCGGATCAGGGCGGACATCGAAGGCGTCCCCGGGATCGACGACGACCGGATCCTCCGCGCGTTCCTCTCGCTCGTGCTGAGCACGGTGCGCACCGACTTCTTCCGGGTCGCCGACGACGGCTCGCCGGGGCCGGTGATCACGGTCAAGCTCGACTCCGGCGGCATCCCGGAGCTGCCCGAACCGCGTCCGCTCTTCGAGACGTTCGTCTACGGCCCCGATGTGGAGGGCACCCATCTGCGCTTCTCACGGGTGGCGCGCGGCGGCCTGCGATGGTCCGACCGGATCGACGACTATCGCACCGAGGTGCTGGGCCTGGTGCGCACCCAGATGGTCAAGAACGCGATCATCGTGCCCGCCGGCGCGAAGGGCGTCTTCATCGCCAAACGCGGTGAGGGCGCGGACTGCTATCGCATCTTCGTCTCGGCGCTGCTCGGCGTGACCGACAACCTCGACTCGGCCCAGGCGAGCGTGGTCCCGCCTGCCCGCGTGGTCTGCCGCGACGGGTCCGACTCCTACCTGGTCGTCGCCGCAGACCGCGGCACGGCGGGCTTCTCCGACGTCGCGAACGACGTGGCCGCGGCGCGGGGCTTCTGGCTCGGCGACGCCTTCGCCTCCGGCGGGTCGGTCGGCTACGACCACAAGGCCATCGGGATCACGGCGAAAGGCGCATGGGAGAGCGCGCGGCGACATTTCCGGGAACGCGGCATGGACGCCGACACGGATCCGCTCACTGCCGTCGGAATCGGTGACATGGGCGGCGACGTCTTCGGCAACGGCATGCTGCTCAGCTCACGGATCCGGCTGGTCGCCGCGTTCGACCACCGCCACATCTTCCTCGACCCGGCGCCGGATCCGGCGCGGTCCCACGCGGAGCGGGTCCGCCTGTTCCACCTGCCGCGATCGAGCTGGGCCGACTACGACCGCGCCTCGATCAGCGCGGGAGGCGGCGTCTGGCCGAGGACGGCGAAGTCCATCCCGATCTCCGCCGAGGCGGCCGAGGCGCTCGGACTGGCCGGGGCGTCGTCGCTCTCGTCGCGCGAGCTGATCAGGGCGATCCTGCGCGCGCCCGTCGACCTGCTGTGGAACGGCGGCATCGGCACGTTCGTGAAGGCGCAGGCCGAGACGTCCCTGGACGTCCACGACAAGTCCAACGACGACCTCAGGATCGACGCCGGCGAGGTGCGGGCGCGGGTCGTCGTCGAGGGCGGGAACCTCGGCATCACCCCGCGCGCCCGGATCGAGCTCGCCCAGGCGGGGCACGGGGTCAACAGCGACGCGTGGGACAACTCCGCCGGCGTCGACTGCTCCGATCACGAGGTCAACATCAAGATCCTGCTGGACTCGGCGGTCGCGCGAGGAGGCCTCGATGCGCCGGCTCGCGATCGGCTGCTCGCCGACATGACGCCCGACGTGGTCGAGCTCGTGCTGGCGGAGAACCGCGCGCAGAACGAGCTGCTCGGCACCACGCGGGCTCAGGCCGCTGAGCTCATGGACACCCACGGCCGCCTCATCGGCGACCTCGAGGCGCGCGGCATCCTGAATCGGACGCTCGAGGCCCTCCCGGACGACGAGGACATCCAGCAGCGCCTCGAGCGGGGTGCCGGCCTCACCTCGCCGGAGCTGGCGGCCCTCGCGGCGCACGTCAAGCTGTCCCTCAAAGCAGACCTGCTCTCATCCGATGTGCTCGATGCCGACGAGCTCCTGCCCCGGCTGCAGGCCTACTTCCCGTCCGAGCTGCGACGTCGCTTCCCGGTCGAGCTCGCTCGCCATCCACTCCGGCGGGAGATCCTCGCGACCGCGCTCACCAACGAGCTCGTCGACACCGGCGGGGTGGCCTTCGTCTTCCGCATCGCCGAGGCCAGCGGGGCCTCGACGCCTGACATCGTGCGGGCCTACGTCGCGGCGCACAGCGTGTTCGACGTCCCGCGCCTGCTCGCAGGCATCCGGTTCGCCGCGAACACGCGGGTCTCCGACGCGTTCACGCGCGAGGTGCGGCGTCTGCTCGAACGCGCCACGAGGTGGCTTCTCGCGCAGCGACCGCAACCGGTCGACATGGCGGCGGAGACCGAGCGGTACCGCGACGGCATCCGGTCGATGAGCCGGCTCGTGCCGCACCTGCTCGGCGGTGCGGACGCGGAGATCGTCGAGCAGCGGATGCGGGAGGTCGTCGACCAGGGCGCGACCGTGGCGCAGGCACGCGAGGTGATGACGCTGCTGCACCGGTTCTGCCTGCTCGACGTGATCGACGTCGCCGCCCTGACCGGCGTCGACCGCGAACGGGTCGCGCGCCTCTACTACCGGATCAACGCCCACCTCCAGGTCGACCATCTCCTCACCGCCGTGTCCGCCCTCCCGCAGCGGGAGCGATGGGACACGCAGGCGAGGCTGCTGCTGCGAGGCGACATCTACCGGGCCGTCAAAGCGGTCTGCGTCGACGTGCTGCTCGGAGCGGACCACACCGACGACATCGACGCGCTCATCGCGCGATGGGAGGAGTCCCACCGATCCCGGGTGTCACGCGCCCGCACGACGCTGCGGGAGATCTCCCGTGCGACGCCGCCGGGCTGGACGACGCTCGATGTCGCGGTGCGCGTGTTCGGGGGCATGGCGAGCGCGGCGGCGTACTCTCCCCATCCCGCGGCGCGCTGATCGAACGCCGGGTCGCTGCGGCGGACCGGCATTCCGCGACCTCCGATCGTCACTTTCTGTATGCTTTTTTGCATGCAAGTAATGAGCATGCGACCTCCGGCAGCGCCGAGCGCGTCCGCCAGCGCATGCCTCGACCCATCGAATGAAGGAGCAATCATGAGGCTCTCACTGCTGTCCTACGGCCTGGGCAAGAGCTGGACTCTCGACGAGATGATCGACATCGCGCGCCGGCGGGGGTTCGCCGGCCTCGACTTCCGATGCGAGTACGGAAACGCCCACGGCGTGGAGATCGAGCGCAGCGCACAGGAGCGCCGTGCGATCCGTGACAAGATCCAGGACGCCTACCTCGAGGCGGCGTGCGTGCGCTCGGGCGCCCGGTTCGACAGTCCCGACCCGGCGCAGCGCACGAAGGCCGAGGACAACGCCATCCGGCACATCGAGCTGGCCCACGACATCGCATCGCCCATGGTGCGGGTCTGCGGGAACGACCTGCATCCGGGCGTCGACCGCGACATCACGCTGGCCGGCATCGCGCAGAGCCTCCAGCGTCTCGCCGACGAGGCGGCCTCGGTGGGCATCGAGCTGCTGCTGGAGATGCACGGCGAGATCAACAATTGGCACTTCGCCCTCGAGATCCTGCGCCTGGCCGATCGGCCGAATCTGGGACTGCACTACAACAGCGACCACCGCGACCTCGTGGGAGGCAGCATCGCCTCCACCTATCAGCGGATCAGGCCCTATCTGCGTCACATCGACCTGCACGATCTCGCGAGCGACTTCCCCTACGACGAGCTCATGGCACTCCTGCGCGCGGACTCCTACAGCGGCTATCTCTGCCCGGAGACGCTCGTGGACGTGCCCTCGAAAGAGGACTACGTCGCGCTCTACGCCAATCTCGTGCGTGCGTACTGGGGCGCTCCGCCGGCCCGGACCGTGCCGGGCGACGGGCCGGTCTGAGCGCAGGGCCGCGCCATGCTCGGCGGCACAGATCCGCGCACAACTTCGCATGCAAAGTGGTCTACAATGTGTTACCGTGGACAGCGCGTCGATCGGACGCACCACCGGCCGACGAGGAGACGCTGAGACGTGGATGTGACAGTGACGGCACCGGCAGAGCGGCGCACGACCGAGAGCGACGGACAGGTGCGAGGCGCCGATCTGCTCGTGGAGACGCTGGTCTCGGCGGGGGTCAAGGAGATCTTCGGCCTTCCCGGCGACACCGGGGTCGTGTTCTACGACGCGTTGAACGACCACCGCGACGACATCGTCCACGTGCTCACCCGAGACGAGCGTCACGCGCTCGCGATGGCCGACGCCTATTCGCGCACGACGGGTCGCGTGGGCGTCGCGGAGGTCTCCAGCGGTGGCGGGTGCAGCTATGCGGTCGGCTCGATGGGAGAGTCGTACGCGGCGGGGATTCCCGTCCTGCTCATCACCTCGGACATCCATACGGCCAGCCGCGGCTCCGGGGCTCTCACCGAGATCGACCAGGTGAAGCTCTTCAGCGCCGTGACCAAGTTCTCGCGGGTGGTGGAACGGCCGGCGGACATCCCCGCGGCGGTCGCCGACGCGCTGCGCGCCGCGACGACGGGTCGCCCCGCCCCGGTGGTGCTGATCTTCCCCGAGGACGTGCTCGACCACACCATCGCCCGCGACGAGCTGACCGACGCCGCCATTCCCTCGGTCGAAGACCTTCCCGCCGAGCGGCCCGCCGCGGCCACCGATGTCGTGCAGGCCGCGGTCGCGGCGATCGCCCGCGCGAAGCGACCCGCGATCGTCGCCGGCTCCGGCGTGCACACCTCGTCCGCCGCCGCCGAGCTGCGGGCCCTCGCCGAGCGTGTCGGCGCCCCGGTGGCCACGAGCATCCACGGCAAAGGCGTGATCGCCGACGACGATCCCTACTCGCTCGGCGTGGTCGGCAACAACGGCGCCCGCCGCTACGCGTTCGACTACGTCGCATCCGCGGACACCGTGATCTTCGTCGGAACGCGCGCGAACGCGACCAACACCGACAGCTGGCGGGCGCCGCGCCGGGAACCGGACGTGACCGTGATCCACATCGACATCGACGCCACCCGCGCCGGGAGGAACTATCCGGGCTCCCTGGCGGTCGTCGGAGACAGCCGCACCGTGCTCCGCCAGCTCCTCGACGCGCTCGAGGGCGTAGACCTCGCCGTGGACCGCGACGCGGTCGTCGCGGAGGTGGCCGCCGCGAGGCGCGCCTGGAAGGAGGCCGGCGTCCCGACCTCGACCGAGGCCGGCAAGCTCTCGCCGGCCGACGTCGTCACGCGCGTGCAGGCGGTGTTCGGCTCCGAGGTCGTCGCCGTGGGCGACCCGGGAACGCCGACGCCGTACCTCGCCTCGTTCTGGGAGCTCGACAAGCCGGGCCGCACGGTGGTGCTGCCGCGAGGACACGGCGCGATGGGATATGCGATCCCGGCCGCCATGGGGGCCGCCATCGGCACCGGAGGCCGCGTGGTCTGCTTCACCGCCGACGGCAGTTTCGCGATGGCCTGCGGCGAGCTGGAGACCGCGGCCCGGTATCAGCTGCCGGTGCTGTTCATCGAGTTCGACAACGCGAGCTACGGTTGGATAAAGATGCTCCAGCACCTGTACATGGGCCAGCGCTATTTCGGGGTGACCCCCGGCGCGATCGACGCCGTGAAGGTGGCGGAGGCATGCGGCGTGCCGGGAGCGGACGTCCGCACCCTCGACGAGCTGGAGATCGAGCTCCGGGCGGCGCGCGACCGGCAGGGGCCGACATTCCTGAGCATCCGGGTGCCTCACGTCATCGACCAGCTCCCGCCCGTCTCGGCATGGGACGTCCCCGAGTCCGGCGAGGTCGTCCGACCCGTCTATTGACGGCCCGCCATCAGGCCAGCCGTCGCCCAAGGAAGAACACAGGGCACGCACGCGCCCGAAATGGAGGTTCGAGAAATGCAAACGCTGTTCCACTTCTCCGAGGTCGTCGTCATGGTCCGGCACTGGTACGAGGTCGGCACCGGTCATGAAGAGCACGGGGCGCGCATCGACCTGCGCACCGTCACGCCGATCGTGATGCGCGGGAGCCGCTCGGTCGCCCAGCCGATCCTCATCGACGGGATCTTCTGGCGCGCGGACCTCTTCGACACCGTCGGACTGCCGAAGGGCAACGGCAGGTCGGCGCACTTCCACCCCCGGTTCCCGGGGATGGAGCCGGAGTACGGGAACTTCGACGACGCGCTGAACGCCGATCCCCACGGCTGGGCGGCGAGGCAGCTCGAGGACATCACCGCGATGGCCGAGACCGCCGGCGTCCGGCTCGCCGACCCCGAGCGGAGCGCGGCCGAGGTGCGAGCCGGCCTGCCCGTCATCATGGCCGCCGTCGAATCGTACGGAGCCCGCTCGTGCGTCTCGCCGGAGTGGTGTCGGAGCATGACCACCGACACCGGCTACGTCATCGACGGCCAGGTCGCGGACTACCGCGGCGGCGAAGGCGGCGATCCTCGCTGCCAGCCCGAGGCGGCAGCCGCCTGGGCGGTCTGACGAGAACCACTCCTCCAGCTATCAGAAAGGCCTCGCATGCCCATACGTGTCGGCGTCGACATCGGTGGGACGTTCACCGATCTCGCAGCGATCGACGATGCCTCCGGCGAGGTGATCGCCTTCAAGGTCTTCACCACCCCCGACGATCCCGCCGAGGGCGTTCTCGACGGTCTGCGGACCCTCCTGCGCGACCACGGCGTGGACGCCGCCGAGGTCGTCTACTTCGCCCACGGCACGACCCTGGCGCTCAACACGCTGATCGAGCGCGGCGGCGCGGCGACGGGCCTGATCGTCAGCAGCGGCTTCGCGGACATGCTGGAGATGGCGCGGCTCAAACTGGAGAACCCGTCGGACCTGTTCTCGGTCAAGCAGCCCCTCCTCGTGCCGCGCCGTCTGGTGCGGGAGATCAGCGCGCGCCTGCTCGCCTCCGGGGACGAGCTGCGGCCGGTCGACGAGGAAGAGGTGCTCCGGCAGGTCGCGTCGCTGCATGCCGCAGGCGTCCAGGCGATCGCCGTGTGCCTGATGCACTCCTACCGCGACCCGCGGCACGAGGACGCGGTCCGCGAGATCATCGAGAGCACGTATCCGGACCTGTTCGTCAGCGTCTCCAGCAGCGTCTGGCCCGTGCAGCGCGAGTACGAACGCGGCCTGATCACGGTGATGAACGCGTACGTCGGCGATCGGATGCGGACGTATTTCACGGCTCTCCGTGAGGGGATGCGGGAACTGGGCATCCAGGCGCCGATCCTGACGACGCGCTCGAACGGCGGGCTGATGGGTGTGGAGGCGGCGAAGGACAACCCCGTCCACATGCTGCTGTCCGGTCCCGCCGCCGGCGTGACGGCGGCGACGCACATCGCGAGGCTCGCCGGCGAGTCGCGCATCGTCACGCTCGACATCGGCGGCACCAGCGCGGACGTGTCGATCATCGACGGCGAGATCCCGTACTCGACGGAGGCCCGCATCGGGGCGCTTCCGCTCATCCTCCCGACGGTGGACATCTCCGCGATCGGCGCCGGCGGCGGTTCGATCGCGACCGTCGGGCCCGGCGGGAACCTCCAGGTCGGCCCGGCGAGCGCGGGATCGACGCCCGGTCCCGCCTGCTATCGGCGCGGCGGCACCCAGGCGACGGTCACCGACGCCCTCCTCGTCGCCGGCATCGTGAATCCTCGTCGCTTCCTCGACGGCCGGCTCGAGCTCTCGCCGGCCGCGGCGGAGTCGGCGCTCTCCACGATCGGCGACGAGCTCGATCTCGACGTGCCATCGGTGTCCAGCGCCATCCTCGACATCGCCATCGCGAACATGCACGCCCAGCTCGTGCCGCTGCTGGCGCTGCGCGGGCTGTCGGCGTCCGACTACGCCCTGTTCGCCTACGGCGGGGCGGGCCCGACGATGGCCATGCTCGTGGCCGAGGTCATCGGCTTCGACAAGGTGATCATCCCCAACCGGCCCGGCACGCTGTGCGCGCAGGGCGGGTTGGTGGCGGACTTCCGGCACGATGTCGTCCGCAGCCTCAACGTCGAGGCGCGCACGGTCTCCGACGACGCCCTCGAGGAGGTCTTCGGCGAGCTCGAGGCGGCTGCTCGCGAGTGGTTCCGGCTCTCGCCGAACGCGGACGCCCACTATCTCCGCAAAGCCGAGGTGCGCTACGTCGGCCAGACGTTCACGGTGGACGTGGATCTGCCGCGGCTGGAGAGCGGCGGCACCACCCGGGTGTCGGAGGTGGTCGAGGCCTTCCACCGCGACTACCGCAGGGCATACGGCATCGCCGACGAAGACGCGGCGGTGGAGATCGTCGCCGCCCAGGTGACGCTCGTGGCGCCGAACGCCGTGCCGGTCGTCTCCCGCCGCGTGGACGCCGACGGGCAGCGCAGCGCCGAGCCGACCCGGCGTCCGGTCGCCTATCACGGCGAGATCGTCGTCGCCGCGATCTACGAGCGATCGCTGCTCGCCCCGCAGGACGCGTTCTGCGGGCCGGCGGTCATCGAATCCGACGACACGACGATCTTCGTGCCGCCGACCTTCTCGGTCGTGATCGACTCCGAGTTGAACATTGTCGCGAAAGCGAGGGATGACGCGTGACCACCAAGGCCGTCCAGACCGAGATCCTGAAGAACCGGTTCAAGTCGATCGCCGAAGAGATGACCGCGGTCGTCCTGCAGACGGCGTTCACGGTCTACATCAAGGAGACCGCGGACTTCGGGTGCGCACTGGTCGCGCCCGACGGCGAGGTCTTCGCCACCGCCACGGACCGCGCCGACAACTCGATGGTGGGACTGCCGACGATGAAGGCGATCGAGGCGCTCGCGCCCTACCGGCCGGGCGACGTCGGCATCGCCAACGACCCGTTCTCGACCGGGGGGCTCGCCACCCACCTCCCCGACGTCTTCCTGTGGAAGGCGATCTTCGTCGAGGACGAGGTCGTGGGCTACGCGATGTCCTTCATCCACTCGTCAGACGTCGGCGGTGTCGTGCCGGGCAGCATCGCGATGTCCAGCCGCGACATCTACCACGAGGGCCTGCGGATCCCGCCCGTGCGGCTGTACGAAGGCGGCGTGCTCAACACGGCGGTCAGGGACATCATCAAGCTCAACTCCCGCATCCCCGAGCCGTTCTGGGGCGACATCCAGGCCCAGATCGCCGGTCTCAACCGCGGCGAGCAGCGGATCCTGGAGGTCGTCGATCGCTACGGCGCCGAGGCGGTGCGGCAGGGGATCGGCGACGTGATGGACCTCGCGGAGCACCGCGCGAGGGACCTGCTCTCGCGGATCCCCGACGGCGTCTATCGCTTCGTCGACTACATGGAGCGCGACGCCCCGGGCGCGCGTCCGGTCCGCATCGAGTGCACGCTCGAGTCCCGCGGCTCCGACCTCTACCTGGACTTCGAGGGCACGGACGTCGAGGTGCGCGCCGCGCTGAACCTGCCGACCTACGGCCACCCCGTGCACTACCAGGTCACGGTCCCGATCCGGAACTGGCTGCGCACGATGGAGCCGACGATCCCCTACAACTCGGGAATGGTGCGGTCGATCCACTTCCGGGCGCCCGAGGGCACGCTCCTGCACCCCGGGCCCGAGGCGGCGTGCGGCGCGCGCTACGCGACCGCGATGCGCGTCCACGACTGCATCCTCGGCTGTCTCGTCCAGGCCATGCCCGACCTGTTCCCCACCGCGGGGCCCGGCTCCGCCGCGATCGTGCTGGTGGCCGCGATGGACGAGCACACCGGCACGCAGAAGGTGGCGGTGGCGCAGCCGTTCCTCGGCGGCTCCGGGGCGCGTCCCCACCTGGACGGCGTCGACGGATCCACGTTCGGCGGCGGGGGCCACCTGGCGAACGTCCCGAACGAGGTGCTCGAGGCGGAGATGCCCATCCTCGTCGAGGAGTACGGCCTGCTTCCGGGCTCCTCCGCGCCAGGCGAGCATCGCGGCGGCGTCGGCGTCGAGTTCCGGATGCGTTCGCTGCAGGACGGCGTGGAGGTCGCGACCCGTGGTCTCGAGCGCTTCCACTTCCAGCCGTGGGGAGTGGCGGGCGGCGCCCCGGGCGCTCGCGGCGACGTCGTCCTCAACGCGGGCACCGAGCGGGAACAGGCAATCGGGCGGGTGGACCTGGTGCCGCTCGGCTACGGCGACACGATCAGCTTCCGCACGCCGACGGGCGGCGCCATCGGGCGTCCGCAGGACCGGCCTGCGCACCTGGTCGCGGCCGACGTCGACGCGGGCCTGCTCGACGCGAGGCAGGCCCGGGAGCAGTACGGCGTCGTCGTCGACGACGCCGGCGTCGTGGACGACGACGCGACCGCCGCCGAGCGCGGCCGCCGCGCGACACCGGGCTCGGCCGACGGAGAGCCGGGGTTCAGCTACGGCGCCGGGCGGGAGGCGCACGACGCGCGGTGGGGCGCCGGTGCGGAACGCCGGCTCGTCACCGAGCTGCGGGCGTACCCGCACGTCGTCCGCGAGACCGTCAACCAGCGGGTGCTGGAGCGGCTGAACACGGTGCTGACCGCCACCGGCGAGACCGTCATCACGGTGCAGATGGTGGAGCACGCGTTCTCCGGGATGAGCCATGACTGAGCGCGCGGACACGCGAGGCGGCTACGACGTCGTGATCGTCGGCGGCGGCGTCATGGGTCTGGCCACGGCGGTGCAGCTGCGCGAGTCCGGCGTCGAGCGGGTCTGCGTCGTCGATCGGTATCAGCCGGGCGGCGGTGTATCGCTGCTGGGCGGCGGCGGGATCCGCTCGCAGTTCGCGCAGCCGGTGAACGTCGCCCTCACGCTGCGGATGCTGCAGATCATGGCCGAGTGGCGGGATCGCGACGACGTGCGAAGCGACTTCCAGGCGAACGGCTATCTCTACCTGAGCACCGAGCCGGCGCACGACGAGCTGCGGGCGTCGATCGCCGAGGTCGTGCGCGGCGGTGGCGGCTCCATCGAGCGGCTGACGGGTGCCGATCTGGAGTCGGTCGTGCCGGGCATGCGCATGGACGGGGTCCGCGGCGGCTGGTACACCGCCCACGACGGCACGGCATCGCCCGCCGCCGTCCTGCAGTCGCTCCTCGACCTGTGCGAGCGCCATGGCGTCGACATCGTGGAGGGTCGCGACGTCGCCGTCGACGTCCGCCACGAACGCGCGCGGGGAGTCACGGCCGCCGAGGGCGGCATCGCAGCGGACGCCGTCGTGGTCGCCGCCGGCATGGGCAGCATCCCGGCCCTGTCGCCGGCCGGGTGGGTGCCGCCGATCCGGAACCAGCGGGGGCAGATCTTCCTGACCGCTCCGCAGCACGGCCTGCCCGTCCGCCTCCCGCTCGTCTTCGACATGGGCACGCGCGGGTACTTCGTGTCGAGCCGGCGGGGGCTGATCATCGGCGGAGCCGACCGCGAGGATGCGGTGTTCTTCGACGCGTCCGAGCCCGAGCGGACCGTCGGCCTGTTGACCCACCGGCTGCCCGGGCTGCGCGCGGACCAGGTGTTCGTGTCGGAATGGGGTCACCGCGCGGCATCCCCGGACGACATCGGCATCGTCGGCGCCGTCCCCGGCACGGACGGGCTGTACGTGGCCACCGGACTCGGTCATCACGGCTTCATGCACGCGCTGCCGGCGGCGGAGATCCTCGTGGCGCGCATGCTCGGGCGCCATCAGATGCTGGACGACACAGCGCTCGCCCCCGCTCGATTCGGCTGACGCGCGTCCCCGACGGGCCGGGAAACTTGAGAAAAATTTTTGCGGACAAGTTCGCATGCAAGCTGGTACGCTGAAGCGATGAGAGAGCGGGTGACCATCAGATGCTGAGATACGTGATCCGGCGGGTCCTCGAGGCCGTCCCGGTGCTGTTCATCATCGTGACGCTCGTCTTCCTGCTGGTTTACGTCGCCGGCGACCCGGTCGCGAGCCTGCTGGGCGATCATGCGACGCCCGAGCAGGTCGAGGCCCTGCGGCACTCCCTCGGCCTGGACCGGCCGCTGTACGTGCAGTACCTCGACTACATCTGGCACGCGATCCAGGGCGATTTCGGTGTCTCGTACCGCTACAACCAGCCGGCGCTGGGACTCGTCCTCGATCGCCTGCCGGTCACGCTCACGCTCGCGGTGTGGGGAATCGTCGTCGCGATCGTCCTGTCCGTGCCCTCGGGCGTGTATCTCGCGGTCAACCGCGGCAAGAAGATCGACACGGTCCTCTCCTCGGTCGCGGTCTTCGGCAAGGCGATGCCGACGTTCTGGCTGGGGATCATGCTCATCCTCCTGTTCGCGGTCACCCTGCGGCTGGTCCCCGTCTCCGGGTCGGGCAGCTGGCAGAGCCTGATCCTGCCCTCGGTGTCGATCGCGATCGCCCTGGCCGCGGAGATCATGATGCTCGTCCGTTCCAGCGTCATCGAAGAGCTGAACAAGGACTACATCCGCACGGCACGCGGGAAGGGACTGCCCGAGGCCGTCATCCTGTACGGGCACGCACTGCGCAACGCCTTCGTCCCGGTCGTCAGCATCATCCTGCTGCTGTTCACGAGCCTGCTCGGCGGGGTCATCGTCACCGAGACCGTCTTCGCCTGGCCGGGCATGGGCCTGCTCCTGGTCAACTCCGTGTCGAACCGGGACCTGCCGGTGGTGCAGGCGAGTGTCTTCGTCATCGCGGTGATGGTCATCCTCGTCAACATCGTCGGCGACGTCGTGTTCCGGCTCGCCGACCGCCGGATCGGGGTCAAGGGATGAGCGAGGCGCGGTCATGAGCACACAGGACATCTCGGCGCCTGTGGTGCGCAAGGGCACGCTGCTCGCGTCCATGACATGGCCGGCACGCGTGAGCATCGTCGTCCTGTTGATCGTCTGCGCGACCGCGGCGCTCGCCCGGGTGATCGCGCCGTACGACCCGACGGCCGTCGACCCCGTGCAGGCGCTGCTGCCGCCGTTCACGACCAGCCCGAGCTGGCACCTGCTCGGGACGGACGAGCTCGGGCGCGACATCCTCTCTCGTCTCATGGTCGGCTCGCAGGTCTCGATCGTCGTGGGCGCGCTCGGCGTCGTCGTGTCGGGAGCCATCGGCCTGGTGGTCGGGATCGTCGCGGGCTACTTCGGCGGAGCCGTCGACGCGATCCTCATGCGGATCGTCGACGCGCTCCTCTCGATCCCGGCGATCCTGCTGATCCTCGCCGTGCTCGCGATCCTGAGTCCCGGACTGCTCACCCTCATCATCGTGCTCGGCCTGACCAGTTGGGTGATCTATGCGCGGCAGATCAGGAACGAGGTGCTCGAGATCCGCGAGCGCCTGTTCATCAAGGCGGCCCGGACGTTCGGGTCGAGCCACGTGTACATCATGGTCCGGCACATCCTGCCCAACGTCGTGCCGACCTTCGTCGTGCTCTCGACGCTGAGCGTGGCGACCCTGATCGTGACGGAGTCGTCGCTGAGCTTCCTCGGTGTCGGCATCCAGCCGCCGGACATCTCCTGGGGCCTGATGCTGTCTGACGGACGCGACTACCTGGCGACCGCGTGGTGGCTGAGCACCTTCCCCGGCCTGTGCATCACGTTCACCGTCGTCTGCGTGCTGTTCGTCGGCGACTGGCTGCGGGCGGTGCTCGACCCTCGACTGAAGACGACGCTGTGAGGTGGCGCAGATGACGACCGATTCCACATCACCGTTGCTGGTCGTGGACGACCTCTGCGTCTCGACCGTCGATGCGCCGGACACGCCGATCGTGCGGAACGTGTCGTTCAGCATGGACGCCGGAGACCGCGTCGCCATCGTCGGCGAGTCGGGCTCGGGCAAGAGCCTGACCTGCTTCTCCATCCTGGGCCTGCTCGACCCGGGGCTGCGCGTGAGCGGGGGCGACATCCGCTGGGACGGCGTGAGCATGGTCCGCATGTCGGCGCAGAAGCGCCGCCGGGTGCTGCGGACCGACCTCTCCATCGTCTACCAGGAGCCGTTGACCGCGCTGAACCCGCTGATGCCGATCAGCCGGCAGATTCGCGAGGGCGGGACCTCGGTGAGCCAGCGCGACGTGCTCGACATCCTCCACGAGGTCGGCATCCGCGACCCGGAACGGGTCGCCCGCGCGATCCCGCACGAGCTGTCGGGCGGCATGCGCCAGCGCGCGATGATCGCGATGGCGATGGTCAAGTCGCCCCGCCTGCTCATCGCCGACGAGCCGACCACGGCGCTGGACGTGACCATCGAGTACCAGGTGCTGCGGATGATGTTCGACCTCACCCACCGGCGGGGGACGGCGCTGCTGTTCGTGACCCACGACCTCGGCGTCGTCGCCCGGCTCGCCCAGCGGGTGATCGTCATGTACCGCGGGCAGGTTGTCGAGGAGGGGTCGACGGCCACCGTCCTGCGCGCCCCGCAGCACGAATACACCCGACGCCTGCTGGCGGCGTCGTCGCTCGCGACGGCCCGGACCCTGGTGCTCGAGGACGAGGAGGGCCGGTGATGGACGAGAGCCAGCCGATCCTGCAGATGACGGGCATCGTGAAGACCTTCTACGTGCGGAACCGGCTCCAGCGCGTGCCGGTGCGTGCGCTCGACGACGTCGACGTGGTGCTGCGGCGGGGGAAGGTGCTCGGGATCATCGGCGAGTCCGGGTCGGGGAAGTCCACGCTCGCCAACATCATCATGGGACTGGAGACTCCCGACGCGGGAACGATGCTGTTCGACGGCGCGGCGGTCGATCTGCACGCCAAGCGGTCCTCGCAGCGGGCGCTGCGCGCGATCCAGGTGGTCTTCCAGGACCCCTATTCGTCGCTGAACCCGCGGATGAGGGTGAAGGCGCTGCTCCGGGAGCCGCTGCGGCACGAGCGCTTCGACCGCAGCCAGGACTTCGTGCAGCGGTGCGTCTCGCTGCTCGAGATGGTGGGGCTGCCCGCCTCGGCGTTGGAGAAGTACCCGCACCAGTTCTCCGGCGGCCAGCGCCAGCGGATCGCGATCGCGCGCGCGCTGGCGATGAACCCGAAGGTGCTGGTGTGCGACGAGGCGGTCTCGGCGCTCGACGTCTCGATCCAGGCGCAGATCCTGGCGCTGCTCATCGACCTGAAGGAGCGGCTCGGGCTCTCGATCGTGTTCATCGCCCACGGGCTGAACGCGGTCGAGCGGATCAGCGACGACGTGGTCGTCATGAACCTCGGAAAGGTCGTCGAGCACGGTCCCGCCGGCGTGGTCCTCCAGAACCCCGCGACCGACTACACGAAGAAGCTCGTGGAGATCAGTCGCGACATCGTGCCTTTCACCCTCGTCCCCGGTGAAGGAGGTGTTCCCCCTCGTACCGAAGTCCTCGCCGCCATCTCGGAGGCGGTTCGTGTCGTTCCTGCATCAAGAAGAACCTGGAGAAGAAAGAAATGGTAAAGAAGCATCCTCGGCGAGGCATCGCGCTCGTCGCGGCGGGCGTGGCCGCCGCCCTCGCCCTCGCAGGCTGCGCGGGCGTGGGCTCGAGCACGGAGACCGGCGACTACAGCAAGCTCGTCATCGCGCAGAGCGCTGACACGACCACGCTCGACCCGGGCGCGGTGCCCAGCATCAACGGCGAGCGGATCGACCGCAACATCTACAGCAGGCTCGTGACCTTGGACCCGGAGACCCTGGACCCGGTCGGCGACCTGGCGACCGACTGGGAGCAGGTGGACGACCTCACCTGGGACTTCACGCTGCGAGACGACGTGAAGTTCTCCGACGGCAGCGCGCTCACGGGCGACGACGTCGTCTACTCCCTGATGCGCGTCGCGACCGACCAGACCCTGACGCAGTACTCGTTCTTCAGCGGCATCGAGTCCGTGACCGCGGACGGCGACACGATCGAGATCAAGACGAAGGCCGCGATGCCGACGATGCTCCGCGTGCTCGCCTCGGTCGGCGGCTCCATCCTGCCGCAGCAGCTGATCGCGGACGAGGGGATGGACGCCTACCTCCAGAGCCCCGTCGGGTCCGGTCCCTACAAGATCGACGAGTGGGTGCGGGACGATCACATCACGCTGAGCCCGTCGTCGAACTACTTCGGTGACACGCCGAAGTGGGCACAGGTGGTGGTGCGGACCATCCCCGAGGCCTCGACGCGTGTGAGCGAGCTGCTGACGGGCGGCGCGGACATCGTCACGGACGTCGATCCGACCGACTGGGATCGGCTCGACGACGACGGCACCGCGCAGACCGTGCTCGGCCCGAGCACGCGCGTGATGCTGCTCGCCCTGCGCACGAACGACCCTTGGGTCACCGCGGACTCGCGCGTGCGGGAGGCGATCGACCTCGCGATCGACAAGGACCTGATCACGAGCACCCTGTTCAAGGGCGAGGCGACCACGCTGCGTGAGCGCGCGGTGGAGGGCGTCTTCGGGGCCAACCCGGACCTCCTGAACACCTCGGTGTACGACCAGGACCGTGCCAAGGAGCTCGTCCAGGAGGTCGGCGGCGGCCAGCCGATCACGATCCACATCACCGCGCCTTCGGACCGTTACCTCCTGGACACCCAGGTCGCCCAGCTGATCGTGAGCGAGCTCGACGCCGTCGGGTTCGACGTGCAGCTGGACACGCTCAGCGGGACGGCGTATCTGGACGCGTTCAGCAACAAGACCAATCAGGAGGGTCTGCTGATCGCGCTCGGGGACCCGATCCTGGACTCGAGCAGCGACGTCCCGTGGTTCCAGGGCGGCAACAGCGCGAACGTGGGTCGGCTCGACTACGAGAATCCCGAGGTCGACGCGCTGATCACGGCAGCGGCGTCCGAGATGGACGACACCCAGCGGCAGGCGGACTACGAGCAGATCTGGTCGATCATCTCGGAGGATCGACCGGCGGTGTTCCTGTACCAGCAGCCCGATGCCTACGGGGTCTCCGACCGGGTGAACTTCACGCCCGTGCTGGATGAGCGGATCTATTTCGACGACATCACCGTGAACTAGCAGGTCGAGGCCGGGGCCGGAGCGTGTGGACGCGCCGGTCCCGGCCTCTCCGCGTCCGTCGACCACCGATCCACCGTGAGCATTCCCCGTGACGACCTCTGACTCCCCGCGGCGCCGAGACCCGATCGGCGCGCTGCGCATCCCCACCTACCGGGTCTTCATCGCGGGGCAGCTCGCCGCCGCCATGGCCATCTGGATCCAGCGCATCGCGCAGGACTGGACCGTCCTGCAGCTCACCGGCGACGCAGCGGTCGTGGGCGCGCTCGTGCTCTTCCAGTTCGGCCCTGCCCTGTTCCTCGGCATGTGGGGCGGCCTGGTCGTCGACCGCAACTCCGCGCGAGTGATCCTGCTGGTCACGCAGACGACGGCTGCTGCCGTCGCCGCGCTGCTGGCGTTGCTCGCCTTCGCCGGGCTCCTCAGCACGGGGGCGATCTTCGCGGCCGTCGCGGTCACCGGGCTGCTCGCGCTCGTCGACCTGCCCGCGCGCCAGGTGCTGGTGGCGGAGATCGCCCATCCGGCGGTGCTTCCGAACGCGATCAGCCTGAACGCCACGATCTCGCAGCTGGCGCAGATGATCGGTCCCGCCGTCGGCGGCGTCCTGCTCGTGATCGGCGACCGCTGGGCGTTCCTGTCCGCCGCTGCGCTCGCGGCGGTCGACATCGTCACGCTCGCACTCGTGCGGACCTCGTCCCCCCGGATCCCCGTCGGCGAGGGAGCGGGGCGGGGGCAGATCCGTGAGGCGCTCGTCTACTGCATCCGCAACCGGTCCATCCGGCTCACCTTCGCCGTCCTGTTCGTCGTCTCGCTGATCGGCATCAACTGGCCGGTGCTGCTGACCAGCGTCGCGGAACGCGTCTTCGACACCGGCGCCACGGGTTACGGGCTGTACACGTCCGCCCTCGGCGTGGGCGCGCTCGTGGGGGCGCTGCTGTCGCTGGCGCGGCAGGGGGTGCGCCTGCGCACGGTCTACAGCGCCACCGTGGGATTCATGGGCTTCAAGCTGCTGGCCGCCTTCGCTCCCTCGCAGTGGCTGTTCGTCGCGCTGATCGCGGCCTCGGCGGCGTGCAACATCCTGATGTGGACGGCCTCCAACACGATGGTGCAGACGTCGTCGAGCCTGGCGATGCGGGGCCGCGTGATGTCGCTCTACATCGTGATCGCCTCCGGCGGGCAGGCCTTCGGCGGCCCGATCCTCGGTCTGATCGTGGAGCAGCTCGGCGCGCGGTGGGGGATGGCGCTGTCGGGCGGGATCCCGCTGGTCGTCACGTGCGCCATCGCCGCCGCCGTGCTGCGAAGCCGCAAGCGGTGTGGACCGGCCACACCCGGATGAGACGAGAAGTGGTGTTTCCACTGTTTCGCGTCCCGGCCTTGGTGTGTAGCGTTGCATACGAAGTCGTTCATCATCCCTGGTGACGCGTAATGGAGGATCCCGTGCCCACCCCGTCCAGCGATACCGCCCTCCGCCAGGAGTACGTCGACGCCGCCGCCGAGCTCCGTGAGAAGTTCGCCACGACGGCCGCCGAGGTCGACCGCGAGGCCACGTTCCCGCACGAGAACATGCGCCTGATCGCCCGGTCTCCGTTGCACGATCTCTCGCTCACGAGGTCCGCGGGCGGCCAGGCCTCGGAGGACATGTACGACGACACGCTCACGATGTTCCACGTCGTGAAGAACATCGCGGCCGGCGACGGCTCGACCGCCCAGGTGTACGAGCTGACGCGGCGCAAGTCCGTGACGCTCACCGGCGCGAACAGCAAGCTCGGCGCCGAGGCCCGGCAGGAGGTCATCAGGCGCGTGCGGGACGAGGGCGCCCTGATCTGCAGCCCGGTGGCCGAGCGCGGCGCTCGCGGGGACTATCGCGTCCCGATCCGCAAGGTGGACGGCGGCGTCGTCATCAACGGCACGAAGTACTTCGCCACCGGGTCCGCCGGCGCCTCCTATGCCAGCACGATCGGTCTGATGGAGGGCTTCGAGTCGGTGAAGACCGGCGGCGGCCATGAGGTGCTCATCGACCTCTCCTGGGACGGCGTCCAGCTCAACCACGATTGGGACAACATGGGGCAGCGCGCCACGAGCAGCGGATCGATCACCTTCAACGACGTGTTCGTGCCCGACGGATACCACTGGGCCGGCTCGAACGCCGCCGCATCCGCCGCGCCGAACCCCGTCGACCTCGCCGGCATCTTCTCCCAGTACTTCACCAGCGCCGTCCTGCTCGGCATCGGGCTGGGTGCGATGGACGCGCTCCGCGACTATCTCCAGACCAATCCGACCTACCCGGGGATCTTCGAGGACACGTCCATCAAATATCAGCTCGGTCTGCACCAGGCGCGCCTGACGGCCGCCGAGGCCGCGCTGGAGATCGCGATGCAGAAGGGGCTCGCCTTCCGGCGCGACCCGCAGGCGGACCAGCGCGGGGCCGTCTCGATCGCCGGCATCCAGGCGAAGATCTCCGCCTACGAGGCGACGACCGGGTTCGCGGCCGAGCTGCCGAAGTTCCTGGGCGGCCAGGCCAGCTCGCGGAAGTACGCGTACGACCGGTTCTGGCGCGATGCGCGCACCTTCGCGCTCACCGACGTGATGGAGGTCAAGGTGCAGCAGGCGGGCGCCTGGGCGATGCGCCGCGAGGCCCCTCCGATCACCTTCGCGAGCTGATGTCTCAGCCGGCGTCGTCGCAGGTCCCGCCGGGCGACCTCAGGGCGGCCATGTCCCGACTCGTGACGGGCGTCGTGGTCGCCACCACGAAGGGCGCGGAGGGTCCGGTGGGCATGACCATCAACTCGTTCACCTCGATCACGTTCGCGCCGGCCACGGTGCTGATCTGCCTCAACATGAAGAACCGCGGGTACCAGGAGGTGCTCGACAGCGGCGTCTACGCGGCGAACATCCTCGCCGGCTCGCACCGCTGGATCGCCGAGCTGTTCGCCACCCCCGGGATGTCGCACCAGCAGCGGTTCGAACGCGTCGACCACAGCCCACGGCTGACGGGTTCCCCCATCATTCAGGGCGCGGCGGCGTGGATGGACTGCCGGGTGGTCGACGTGGAGCGGCGCGGCACGCACGGCCTGTTCTTCGCCGAGGTCGTGGCGGCGGGTCAGGACGAGTTCGACGAGGTCCCGCTCGCGTACTACCAGCGGGCGATGTACCCGCTCCAGGTCCCCCAGTACTGATTCGGAAGATGCGGAGAGCGCACATGCCTGTGAAGACGACGTCATCGTCGAGTCTCGAGATGGTCCAAGGCCTGTTCCACGTCGCGGAGTCGGCGCTCGACGTCAGCGGCTTCCGCTCGCTGACCGCGACGCTCGAGCAGATCTGCGTCTACGTCAAGGAGTACCTGGACTGCTACGAGGTCAACATCCGTGTCCTCCGGGACACGCGGCTGGTCCCGGCCGGGCAGGCCGGCCCGCATCCCCACACCGAGGAGCTGGAGCTCGGCGACGCGACCCTGTCGAACAAGGTGCGCGGCAGACTCGACCCGTCCGTCGAGGTGTTCACCACCGGGAAGCCGATCTTCCTCGACATCGACGAGTACGACCGCAGGTCGCTGACGTACAAGCTGCTCAGCAAGGCCGGCGTGAAGTCGGTCTACTACAGCCCGATCACCCGCGACGCGTCGGTCGTGGGCGTGATGACCTGCTCGTGGCACACGCCGCACGACGAGCTGCGCGACTACGAGGAGCTGGTGTCGCTGACGTGCCGTCTCGCCGCGATCGGCATGGCGACGGCCGTCCAGGCGGAGAAGGGCGAGGAGCTCCGCCGCGCACTGGAGGACGTGCAAGGCCGGCTGCAGGCCGACAACTCCCAGCTGCAGAACGTGTACGTCGCCCAGTCGAACATGATCCAGCTGCTGTCCGAGGGGTCGCCGACGACGCCGACCCAGGTCGCGCGGATCGCCTCCGGCGTGCTGAAGCGGTCGGTGCTCGTGATCGACGCCGAGGGGAACGAGCTGGCCCTCCACGCCGACCCGGCCTCGGTGCCGGCGCTGCGGGACACGTCGGTGGCGCTGGCCGACGGTCGGGGGGATGCCGCCGGCGACGGGCGATGCACGGTCGTGCCGATCGACGGCGCGGGCAGCGGCTCCCATCTGGGGTACGTGCTGATCGCCCCCGTGCTCGACGACGAGAGCCGGTTCGACCACGTGGTCGCCCGTCAGGCGGCCCTGGTCATCGGCGGTCACCTGCAGGCCACGCGCACCGATTCCGCGCTGACCACGCTCGCGCTTCCGACCATGCTGCTCGCACTGGCGCACGGCACGCTCAACCGCGCGCAGATCAAGGAGTTCGCCGGGCTGCTCGGCGTCGCCGACGAGTCCGTGATGACGGTCGCCGTCATGCGCACCCCCACCCCCGAGTCGGCCGTGAGGATGAGCCGGCGTGCCCGCGGCTTCGCGGCATACGGCTGGAACGTGCTGAGCGCGGTCGCGGACGGCCAGGACCTGCTGCTCCTGCTGCGCGGCGGGTCGGTCCCGGTGGAGTCCGCGACGGCGGTGCTCAACGCCCACCCGGACGCCGAGCAGCTCGCGGTCAGCTCCTCGATCTACGGGCTCGGCCAGGTCGTGCGCGGAGCCCGCGAGGCGCGCCTCGCCTCCGCGTTGGCCACCGGTGCGTCGCCGCTGGCCTTCTACTCCGACTTCGGATCGTTCGTCGAGGTGACCGGCTCGATGTCCGCGGATCAGATGCAGGCCTTCGTGACGTCCGTCCTCGGGGCGGTGGCCGACTACGACGAGCGCCGCAAGTCCGACATGGTCCGCACGCTCCGCTCCTTCGTCGACCACGACGGCCACATCAACGCCACGTCGGAGGACCTCAACATCCACGCCAACACGCTGCACAAGCGCCTGGAGCGCATCGCCGAGCTCACCGGACTGGACCTGCACTCCTATCGCGACCTGACCAGGGTGACCATGGCGCTGGACCTGCTTCCCACCGTCGACGGATCGCGCCGCCGCTCCGGCCTCGCATGAGCAGCGCCACGCCGGCGGTCCCGGGCGCGGTCCCGGGCCTGGAGGGGTGCCCGCCGCCGCTGCGCGTCGAGGGCGCACGCGAGACGATCCGCCGGGCACGTCGCCGGTCCGGGGGCCGCACGGTCGTGCTGGACGACGATCCCACCGGATCGCAGTCCGTGCACGACGTCGAGATCGTGACCGCCCTCGACCCCGCCGTGTACGCCTCCGCGCTCGGCCGGGCGGACGGCGCGACCTTCGTCCTGACGAACACGCGCGGCATGCAGCGCGCGGACGCCGTCGAGCTGACGGCGACGGTCGCCCGGGACCTGCTGCGGATATCGGAGCGCGAGGGCTTCGAGCTCGACATGGTGAGCCGCAGCGACTCGACGTTGCGCGGGCACATCCTCGACGAGGTGCGCGCGCTCGACGACGCCCGCCGTGAGGTCCTCGGTCGCGGATACGACGGCGTGATCGTCGCGCCGGCGCTGTTCGCCGCAGGGCGGGTCACCGCGGGGTCGGTGCACTGGGCGAAGGTGGCCGGGGAGTACGTCCCGGTCGCGGACACCGAGTTCGCCCGCGACGCGACCTTCGGGTACGCGTCCTCCGATCTGCGCGACTTCATCGTCGAGAAGAGCGGCGGAACGGTGCGGCGGGACGACATCTCGGCCGTGACCCTGACGGACATCCGCGAGGGCGGTCCGGACCGGGTCGCCCGGATGCTCGCCGACGTCGCCGACGGCAGGTTCGTCGTCCTCGACGGCATCGAGGACGCGGACTACGAGGTCGCGATGCTGGGGATCCTCCGTGCGCAGGAGGGCGGCCGGCGCTTCCTCATGCGCACCGGGCCCTCCTTCGTCGCCGCACTGATCGGCAGCGAGCCGCGAGCCCTGGTCACCGCGGCGGAGATCTGGCCGGCAGGCCGGCCGCGGCGGCCCGGCCTGATCATCGCCGGATCCCATGTGGCCATGACCGGCCGGCAGCTGGATCGGGTGCGGCAGGCCGGCCGGGCGGCGGACATCGAGTTCGACGTCGCACCGCTGCTGGACCCGGGCACGCGCGACGCGCACGTGCGGCGCACCGTCGAGCGGGTGCGGGACGCGCTGCGCTCGTCCGACGTCATGGTGTACACCAGCCGTCGCCGCGTCGACGGCGCAGGGCCGGAGGAGAGCCTGGCGATCGCCCAGGCCGTGTCGACGGCGCTGGTCGCCGTCGTCCAGGGAGTGCTGGCGTCTCGCCCCGGCTGGGTCGTGGCCAAAGGCGGCATCACCTCGCATGACGTCGCGGTGCGGGGCCTCGGCATCCGGCGCGCGGCGCTGCTCGGCCAGCTGCGGCCCGGGGTGTCGGTCATGATCCCCTCGGACTCGGCCGACCTCGCCCGCGGGGTGCCGTTCATCATCTTCCCGGGAAACGTCGGCGACGAGTCGAGCCTGCTCGAGGTCGTCACCGCGTTGAACGAGCAGTCCGCATGACGAGGAGGAACGAATGACGAGGGTCGGATGGATCGGGTTGGGCGCCATGGGTGCGCCGATGGCGGTGCGCCTCGTGCGCGCGGGCTTCGAGGTGACGGCGTTCGACGTCAACCCGCGGTCCGTGACGGATGTCGCGGCTCAGGGCGTCGGCGCGGGGGCCGGCAGCGCGGCGGTCGCGGAAGGCGCCGACGTGCTCGTGGTGATGGTCGCGACGCCGGATCAGGCGGATTCCGTCCTGTTCGGACCGGACGGCGCGGCCGGATCCCTCGCGCCGGGCAGCACGGTGATGATCATGTCCACGGTGGGCCCCGCCGCCGTGGAGGCCATCGCCTCGCGCCTCGAGCAGGCGGGGGTCTCGGTCGTGGACGCGCCGGTGTCCGGCGGCGTCGCCCGCGCCGGCAGCGGGGACCTGCTGGCCATGGTCAGCGGGGCGCCGGAGGCGCTCGCCGTGATCGAGCCGTTGCTGAGCACGATGGCGAGCACGGTCTCGATCGTGGGGGACGCCCCGGGCGTGGGGCAGAAGGTCAAGCTCGTCAACCAGCTCCTCTGCGGCGTCCACATCGCGGCCGCGGCGGAGGCGCTCGCCTATGCCGAGACGCTCGGGCTGGATCCCGCGGCGACGTACGAGGTGATCCGACACGGCGCGGCCGCCTCGTTCATGCTCGACGACCGCGGCCGCCGCATGGTCGCCGCGGAGGGCGACGAGGTCCGCAGCGCGATCGACATCTTCGTCAAGGACCTGGGGCTCGTCACCGGCGCCGTCGAGGACGCCGAGTCGATTACACCGCTGGCGTCGACCGCGCGTGCGCTGTTCCGCGAGGGAAGCGACGCCGGTCTGGGCCGCAGGGACGACTCGCGAGTGATCGACGTCCTCCGGGCTCGCCGGCGGGGGTGACCCCGTCGGCTCGCAGCGTCACCGGCGCGCCCGCATGACGGACTTCGACGTCGACCGACGGGCGTCGGGGGTGATTCTGTATTCTCGTTAGCATGCAACATGAGTTGGTGTTACCGTGACGACGGATGCGGTCGACAGCCGCGTGGGCGCCGTGAAGCGGACGGACTTCGTCTACCGGCAGCTTCGCGAGAACATCCTCAACGGAGCGTTGCGCCCGAACGAGGCCCTCGTCGAGGCCGACATCGCCGAGCGGCTGCAGGTGAGCCGGACGCCGGTGCGGGAGTCCCTGCAGCGGCTGGCCGCCGACGGCCTCATCGAGTCCCGCCGCCGCCGATGGGTCGTGCACGAGCATGCGTACGACGAGATCACGCAGGTCTACGAGGTGCGTGCGGCGCTCGAGTCGTACGCCGCCCGTCTCGCGGCCACGCGTGGCACCGATGAGCAGAAGGCGGAGCTCGAGGCCTTCCGTGAGAGCGCGACCGCGACGGACCTGACCGCCGATGCGCGGATGAAGGCGAACAGTCAGTTCCACCGTCTCGTCGTGAGGGCGGCGAACAACCCCCGCATCGAGCAGCTCCTGGCCAACAACGAGGTCTACCACTTCAACAGCCGGGTCGCGATGCTCTACTCGCCGGCAGACATCCAGCTGTCCGCGGAGCAGCACGCGGAGACCCTGGACGCGATCCTGGCGGGAGACGTCGACCGGGCGGGCGAGTGCGCGCGGGAGCACGTCGAGTTCTCGCTGGCGATCATCGCGCGGGCGTTCCCCCCGGGGCGCGCCGCAGGGTAGATCCGGACGCCGGATGAGGCCTCTGCACTGCTTTGCACACAAAGAACTATGCAATCTCGCCGACAAGTTGGTAGCCTAAAACCTGCCATCCCTTGTCACCGGCGGAAGCGGAGTTCACCATGTCCCGAAAACTGACCGGCGCGCATGTGGTCGTCGTGGGGGCCGGAGTCATGGGCACCTGCGTCGCGCTCCGTCTCGCCGAGAGCGGCGCGCGCGTCACGCTCGTGGACGAGACGTACCCCGCGGGCGGCACCAGCAAGGCGGCGTTCGGCTGGATCAACGCCTTCGACAAGGGACCCCGGGCCGTCTTCGACCTCCACGTCCGGGCGATGGACGAATATCAGCGGCTGCTGAGCGAGACCGGCGGCGACTGGGCGACGTTCCACGGCAGCATCCACTGGGCGGACCGGGACGACGCCACGCGCGTCGCCGACCTGCGAGGCGCGGTCGCCGAGCTGCGCGGATGGGACGTGACCGTCGACGAGCTCTCGGTCGACGGTCTGCGCGCGATCGAACCGGACCTGCGTCTCGACACCGAGCGCGTGGACAGCGTCTTCGTGGTGCGGCAGGGCGGCCACGCCTACGTCGTCCCCCTCGTCAACGCCCTGCTCGATCGGGCGGCCAACCGGCATGACTCCAGATATCTGCGCGGCCGCGTGGCGCGGCTCATCGCCGGCGATCGCCCCGCGGTGCTGCTCGAGGACGGCGTCCGGATCGACGCCGACCGCGTCGTGCTCGCGGCCGGCTCCGGAGCGCAGGCGCTCGCGCGCGGTGTCGGGCTCGACATCCCGATCGAGAGCGTGCCGGGGAACCAGACGGTCACGGCGCCGGCGCCGGTCTCGCTCGACCGCGTCGTGCTCGCCCCGGGGGTCTCGCTGCGACCCGACGGCGGCGGCCGCCTCATGATCGGCACGGACCAGCTCACCCAGTCGGAGCAGGTGCGCCACCTCGCCATCGACGACCCGCTGGTCACGGAGGCCCTGCGCCGTGCGCGTGCGATCGTGCCGGCACTGGCGGACATCCCCGTGGAGGGCACCCGTTCCGGGGTTCGCGCGATCCCGCAGGGCGGACTGCCCGTGGTGGGGGAGTCCGCGCAGGCGCCGGGCATCTACTTCGCCGTCACCCACAACGCCGTGACGTTGGCGCCTGCGCTCGCGAGCCTGATCGCGGACGACCTCGGCGGTCAGGCGGCGGACCTCGAGGGCTTCCGGCCCGACCGCTTCGCGAACCGGGACACGGCCGGCCCGCTGGCGTCCACCGCGCGCTGACGACCGGGGTCGTCGAGAGGGAGAAGTGAGGAACGGCAGTGGCTGAGCGATCCACGCTGGGAGCCAGCGATCTCCGCGTCTTCCCGGTCAACCTGGGCGGCAACACCTTCGGCTGGACGTCCGACGAAGCCACCAGCCACGCGGTCCTCGATCGCTACGTCGGTCTCGGCGGCAACTTCGTCGACACCGCCGACTCCTACTCGGCATGGGTCGACGGGCACGCCGGCGGCGAGTCGGAGACGGTCATCGGCACCTGGCTGAGGGCCCACGGGAACCGGGAGGACCTCGTCATCGCGACGAAGGCGGGCAACCACCCGCGGTACAAGGGCCTGGCCCCCGCCACCGTGCGCGCGGCGCTCGAGGGCTCGCTCCGCCGGCTGCAGACCGACTACGTCGATCTCTACTACGTGCACGACGATGACCCGCTGGTGCCCATCGAGGACGTCGCGGAGACGTTCAGCGCCCTGGTCGACGAAGGCAGGATCCGATACCCCGCCGTCTCGAACATGGCTCCGGACCGCATCCGCGCCTGGATACGCGCGGCCGACGAGGAAGGCCTCTACCGGCCGGTGGCGCTGCAGACGCTCTACAACCTGGTCGAGCGCGGCTTCGAAGACACCTATGAGACCTTGGCCGCCGAGCACGGGCTGGCCGTGCTGCCGTACAACGCCATGGCGCGCGGCTTCCTCACCGGGAAATATCGGGACGGGGTGACGGTGACCGGACCGCGGGCGGAGACGGGCTACGCCTATCTCGCCACCGATCGGGGCCGACGCGTGCTCGCCGCGCTCGACGAGGTCGCCGCCGCGCACGACACGGCTCCGGGGGCGGTGTCCCTCGCATGGCTCCTGGCCAAGCCCACCGTGGCGGCGCCGGTCAGCAGCGCGCGGGTGCCGGATCAGCTCGGCGTGATCTTCGACGCCGTCCGGCTGGAGCTGACCGCGGACGACATCGGTCGACTCGACGACGCCAGCGGGAGATGACCTCCGTGGAGCCCTCTAAGGTGGGTGCCATGGCGGGTGGGAACGACGAGGTGCCGGCATGGTCGACACCGCACAGCCATCTCTACCCCGGCGCGCGCCTGAGCACGGGGACCGAGGACATCGCCACGGGGGACCTCCTCGTCCTGTTCCGCGACGGCGTCGTCGTGCCGGGGACGCTGGACGAGTCCGGCGTCGGGGACGAGTACGTCCTGACCGTCGACGAGTACGTGACGCGCGCCGGCACCTCCATCCCCGGGAGGAGCTGGATCGTGGCGGTCCCCGCTCCTCTCGCCGGTGTCGTCGACGTGAGGCGGCGTGCGGACCCGACGCATCCGTGACGATCGGGCGTCAGCGTCCCAGCGTCTCATCGAGCCAGTCGAACATGCGCTGCGCCGTGACGCCGCATGCGAGCGAACGAGATGCCGCGCGCGACCCAGGAGCCGCCCTGGCTGATGCCGTAGACGGCGACCCGGCCGGCGTCCACGCCGTCGAGGCCGAGCACGGCGTCGAGCACGGGCGTGAGCACGTTCTCCCAGTCCGGTCGGAAGGGCACGTTCTTCTCGAACAGCTCGCTCTGCCGACCCGGGCCGTCGACCGCGACGCCGAAGTACGCCGATGCCCGGAGGTGCTGACGGCCATGCGAGCGCTCCTGGTTCATCGAAGTCGGCATGCTCGGACCGAGCGCATCCGGCCGGCGGGCTTGTGGTGCCGGCCCGCGAGCGCGAAGCTGAGCGCGATCGCCCTCCCGTGCGGTCGTCCGGCGACGTGAGGAACTCCGATGGCCCTGCTCACCCCCTACCTCCACTTCAGCGGCGACGCGCGCGAGGCGATGACGTTCTACGCGAGCGTCTTCGGCGGCGAGCCGCAGTTCATGACCTTCGGCTCCGGCGGGATGCCGGGCGCCGACCCCGACGCGATCATGCACTCCTACCTCGGCGCCGACGAGATCGAGCTCATGGGCTCGGACCTGCCGGCGGACGAACGATTCGACGCGTTCCGCAAGAACGGCAACATCACGCTCTCGCTCTCGGGGCCGGACGAGGCGAGGCTGACCGAGCTGTGGGACGCCCTCAGCGCCGGCGGCGAGATCACCACCCCGCTGGCGAAGGCCCCCTGGGGCGCCAGCTACGGCGACTTCATCGACCGCTTCGGCATCCGCTGGCTCGTGAACATCGGCGCCTGACGCGCGAAGCCGGTGTCATGTCGCTGAACGCACGGGAGCGGGAACGGACCCGCGCAGAGCTGCAACGGGCGTTCGAGCTCGTCGGGCGCGACGCGGACGCCGTCGCCGCCGATCTCGACGTCACGCCCGACCGCCTGCGGCGCACGGTCGCCGTCGACGACGCCGACCCGGCCGACGTGTGGCTGCTGCGGGACTATCTCGTGCAGGCCGCTGCCGACCTGGACCGGGGACCCGTCGTGTTCACGGTGCTCACCGACGCGGCGCGGGCGCAGGCGGACGCGTGGTTCGACCTGCGCCGCGCGCCGCGCCGGGACACGCCCTAGCCGCCGTAGTTCGCCGCGATGCGCTGCAGGATGTAGTCGCGCGCGGTGATGGGCTCCCAGGCGTCGGTGGGGCTCGTCATCACGACGTCCCGGTTGGCCTGTGCGAAGTAGGCGATGCTGTAGCGGGCGTCCTGGTTCTCGCCCGCGCGCGGCCCGCGCACCCGGTGGAAGTTCGACGGCAGCACGTCGTCGCTCCAGCGCATCAGCATGTCGCCGATGTTGCAGGTGATCGAGTCGCTCGTGGGCTCGACGGCCGTCCACTCCTCGGTCTCCATCTCCTTGCCGGGCAGCACCTCCAGACCGCCCTGACCGTCGCGCTGGAACAGCAGCGTGAGCACGTCGAAGTCGGTGTGGGCGCCGGCGCGCCACGGCGCGTCCGTGCCGCGCGCCTCCTCGGGCACCGCGAAGTAGTGCAGCAGCCGCAGCGTGCTCTGATAGGTGTCCTGCTCCGGGTCGTGGGCGCGGGTGAAGAAGTCGCGGTCGAAGCCGAGCTTCACCGCGAAGCACGACAGCAGCCGCATCGCGAGCGCCCAGCACTCGTGCTCGAAGCCGAGGATGGCGTCGCGGAAGCCGGCGAGCTCGGCGTCGGAGGGCCACAGGTCGGCCATGAACGGCCGCGTGATCTGGTAGCTCTCCTTCTGGTCGGGAACCCCGATCGAGGGCCGCACCTGCGAGCGGTACTCGTAGCCGGCGTTGTCCGCCTTGCGCAGCGGGTACTGCTCCTTCACCTCGGCGGGCAGGTCGAACAGCGCCTTCGACATCGCGAACGCGCGGTCGACGTCCTGCTGCGGGATGCCGTGGCCCACGATCTGGAAGAACCCCACCTCGGTCGCCGCCTGCCACAGCTGGTCGGCGATCTCGTCGAAGCGGTCCTCGAAGTCGGTGAGGTCGATGCGGCGCAGCTCGCGGCGGGTGGACACGACGCCCTCCCCGCCCATCCGGCGTTCCTTCTGCAGCTCCTGCATGTCATCGGCGGTGGTCATGGTGATCCTTCGAACGGATGCGTCGAATCCCGGACGCGATCGGGCGACGGCGAACCGCCCGGCAGATTGCATGTAATCTGCCCGCACAACCAGTACAACCCCGGCGCATGCCGCCCGTTTTGCCGGCACGTAACCATCGTGTTACCAGATCGCGGAGGACCGTGGCGGGCGCCGATGAGCATCCTACGATTGCATGCAATGTCCATCACCGCTTCCCCCTTGCTGGCCGAGAACGTCCTGCTCGACCTGCGCGGCCGCATCCTCACCGGGCAGCTGGCGCCGGGCGAGGCCCTCAGCGTGCCGGCTCTCGCCCGCGACCTCGGCGTGAGCCGCAGCCCGGTGCGCGACGCCGTGCAGCAGCTGATCTCCGAGGGCGTGGCGACGCACACCCCCTACGCCGGCGCCCGGGTGGCGCGCATCGACGACGGGCAGCTCGCGGACGCGTTCGCGGTGCGCCGCGAGCTCGACGGGCTCGCCGCAGGGCTGGCGGCGGGCCGGATCTCCGCGGGCGCGCTCGCCGTGCTGCACACGAGCCTCGAGATGCAGCGCGCGCGCCTGGCGGCAACGGCCGACGAGGTCGAGGACCGTCTCGCCGACATCGCCTTCCACGCCGCGATCCGGGATGCCGCCGGCAACCCGACGCTGGTCGGCACGCTGGCACGGCTCGACACCGTCACCCACCTGTACCGCAGCGCCATGTGGAACGATGCGGCGAACCGCCGCTACGCCTACGACGAGCACGCGCGGATCGTCGACGGCCTCGACCGGGGCGATGCGACGGCTGCGCGCGAGGCGGCCGTCGCCCATGTCGACGGGGTGCTGCGCCGAATGCTGAGGAGGCCGGAATGACCGGCGACCCGATCTCCGCCGTGCGCGGTGCCCGCGGCATGGACGGCTCGCTCGTCGACTTGCGCATCGCGGACGGCATCGTGGTCGACGTGGCCGCGGCATCCGCTCGCCCGCCGGCTGCCGGTGAGCTCGACGCGGCCGGCATGCTCGTGCTCGCGCCCGGCGTCGAGCCCCACGCGCACCTCGACAAGGCGCTCGTCGTCGACGACATCGGGCCCGTGTACGGCGGCCTGCTGCAGGGCATCGCCGCCTGGCAGCGGCACGCGCCGACGCTCGACGAGGACGACTTCGTGCGTCGCGGGCTGGCGCTGGTGCGTCGATACCTCGCCAACGGCGTGACGGCCGTGCGCACGCATGCCGAGATCTTCCCCAGCGCCGATCCGCTGCGCAGCGTGCGCGCCCTCGTGCGGGTGCGGCAGCTCGTCCGCGACGCGGTCGATCTGCAGATCGCGGTGCTGCCCAAGAACGACATCCCCGACGAGGTCGTGCATGCGGCGCTGGATGCCGGCGCCGACCTGGTCGGCGGGTCGCCGCACACCGCGGCCGATCCGGCGGCCGAGGTCGACCGGCTGATCGCGATCGCCCGGGCCCGCGGCGTAGGCATGGACATCCACGCCGACGAGCGGCTCGACCCGGCCTCGCTCACCGCAGTGCGGCTCGCTCGTGCCGTGGCGGCCGAGCCGCTCGCGGGCACGGTGACGGCGAGCCACTGCGTGAGCCTCGGGCTGCTCGAGGCCGCGGCTCTGACCGAGGCGGCGGGAGCGCTGCGGGCCGGCGGGGTCGGCGTGGTCGCGTGCCCTGCGACGAACCTCTACCTCCAAGGGCGGGACCGCCCGGTGGCCACCCCGCGCGGGGTGACGGCGGTGCGGGGGCTGCTCGAGCACGGGGTGGTCGTCGCCGGCGGCGGCGACAACGTGCGCGACACGATCAACCCCCTCGGCGACGCCGACCATCTGACGACTGCGGCACTGCTGGTCATGACCGCGCATCTGACGATCGAGGAGGCGTACGCGGCCGTCAGCGACGCGGGACGCCGGCTGCTGGGTCTGCCGCCAGCCGGGCCGGTCATGGGCGCGGTCGCCGATCTCGTCCTGCTCGATGCGCCCACGCTCGCCGCCGCGGTGGCCGGCGGCGCGCGCAGTCGCAGCGTCGTGCGTCGGGGACGACTGGCCTCGGTGCGTCGCGTCGACGAGGAGCTCGTCTCCCTGCCGTGACGCACGAGCACGCCGATGGCCTCGACGACCTCGACGGCTGAGGACGTCAGCGGCTCCAGACGAAGGTGGAGAGGAACGGCACCGCCAGCCCGATCAGCCAGAGCAGCAGGAACAGGATGCCGCCGATCACCCATCGGCGATGCCGGGTGCCGCTGACGTCCCCCCAGAGGGTGTGACGTGCGATGCTGCGCTGCGCGGTGGCGACGAGCTTGCGGATCTCGGGATCGCTCATGTCGAGCCTGCCCGCGCCGGCGTTGCGGACGATGCGCTCCGCCTCTTCGGCGGTCATGCCGTCGACGTCGCCGCTGTTGTCGGGCATGCCGGTCTCCTCCCGCCCCGGTCAGTGTACGTCGGCGCGGGGGTGCGGTCCGGGTCGTGGTCGTGCGCTGTGTCATAACTCCGCCTCCGTTCCGGCCGACGTCTCCTCCGAGTGCGGAATTCCGGGTGTCGGCCGGGCAGGCGCGAGCTCCGAGGCGGAGTTATGACACGCGCCGTCCGGTTCTCCCCAGGCCGTCGCCGTCGCCGGGTTGTCCACCTCTTCGGCTTCGGCGTGGTCGGCTCCGTGCCGTTGTCGCGACAGTCGTCGGCATGTACTCGAGTTACGAGAGCCTGAGCCGCGCCGACCTCCTCTCCTCCGGGATGACCCGCCGCGGGCTGGTCGCAGCGGTCGCGACCGGGCGCCTGATCCGCGCGCGGCGTGACAGGTACGTCTGGGCCGGCGTGCCGGACGACATCATCAGGGCGCTGCGCGTCGGCGGCCGTCTCACCTGCCTCAGCCTGTTGCGCCTGCTCGGCGTGTTCGTGTTCGTCGACACGGGCCTGCACGTCCACATCGATCGCGGGGCGTCGCGGCTGCGGTCCGCGCATGACCGCTTCACCCCCCTGCCGCCGCGGAAGACGCGCGGCGGGCGACTCCATTGGATCCCGCTCGTGCGGCCGCATGACGGGACGAACGCCTGCGTCGGCATCGTCGACGCGCTGATCCACGCGGTGCTCTGCCAGGAGCCGCGGCACGCCGTGGCGACGATCGACAGCGCGCTTCATCGGGGGCTGGTGACCTTCCTCGAGCTCGGCGAGGTCTTCACGGCGTTGCCTCGTCGTTTCGCGGTGCTGCGTGCCCTGGTCGACGAGCGCGCCGAGTCGGGCCCGGAGACGCTCGCGCGGCTGATGGCGCGGGCGCTAGGGTACGACGTCGACGTGCAGGTCGAGATCGTCGGGGTCGGCCGGGTCGACCTCCTCCTCGACGGCTGGCTCATCGTCGAGTGCGACAGCAAGGGATTCCACGCCTCGTGGGAGCAGCAGCGCAAGGACCGCGAGCGGGACCTCCTGGCGGCGCGGCTCGGGTATGCGACGTTCCGCCCCACAGCGGAGCAGATCATGTACCGGCCGGACGAGGTGCTCGAGGCGCTGCGCGGACTGCGCGCGGTGCACGACGGCTGCCGGGTCGGCCGGTAGCCTCCAGGACGCGGCGGCGCTCGCGGCCGAGCGTGTCATAACTCCGCCTGGGCGGGGCGCGTGGTCCGGGGTCGTCGCGGAATCTCGCGGATGCGGCGCGCGGTGTCGGCCCGTCAGGCGGAGTTATGGCGCGGTCGCCGCCTCAGCCGAAGGCGCGGGCGAGACCGCGGCGCACGGCGGCGGGGTCGGGATCCGGGTCGAACGCGAGTCGCACGACGTAGCCCTGCACGGCCGCCATCACCGCCTCCGCCACCTCGGCCTCGATCGTGGTGGCGGAGGCATCCGTCACGGCTGCCTGGTCGCGCGCCCACGGCCGCAGGGCGGTGCGCATCAGGTCGCGCACCTTCCCGATGTTGGTGCGGGCGATCGAGGCCAGCTCGGGGTCACGGGGCAGGTCGGCCCAGATCTGCAGGAGCAGCTGTGCCTGCTCGCGATCGGGGGGGAACGTGTCGAGCGTGACCGCGACGAGTCGACCGGGCGTCAGGGGCGCCTGCGCGGCGAAGAGCTCCGCCAGCTCCTGCAGCCGGGAGTCGAGCATCTCGGCGGAGGCGAACCGCACCAGCTCGGCCTTGCTGGCGAAATGCGAATAGATGGATCCCGCCGACAGGCCCGACTCGTCGATGATGTCCGCCATCGAGGTCTGGGCGAAGCCCTGCCGGGCGAAGCAACGGATCGCGGCGTCCGCGATCTGGTCGCGCCGGCTCCGTCGCCGGGCATCCGTGAGTCGAGGCATACAAAAAGAATACGCGTTCTGCTACGCTGGCGACGCAAACAAATCACATGTTCTTTTTGGAGGTCCGCGTGTTCGCCGCTCCGTCTCGTCCGCACACCAAGTGGGGCGTCGCCGTCGCATTCGGCGCGGCCGGCTCCCTGGTCGTCGTCCTGATCGTCCTGGCCTTCCTCTGGCCTACCAAGACGAGCGCCGCGCACGACCTGCCGGTCGGCATCGCCGGCCCGGAGGCGACTGTCAGCGCATTCGAGGACGCGCTGGGCGAGCAGGGCGTCACGACCTTCGACTTCGTGGCCGCGGACGATCGAGAGGATGCGGTCTCGCAGATCGAGACGCGCGAGACGTACGGTGCGATCGTCTTCTCCGACACCGGGATGCCGGAGGTGCTCACCGCCCCGGCGGCGAGCAGCACGGCGGCATCGCTGCTGACCAGCGTCGCGTCACAGCTGCAGGCTCAGCTCGCGCAGCAGATCGCCGCGGCAGGTGGCGACGCGAGCACCGCGCAGGTGACGGTGACCTCCGTCGTGTCGCTGTCGGACACCGACTCCACCGGCGCGGGACTGGCGGCGGCATCCTTCCCGATGATGCTGGGCGGCATGCTGGGCGGCGTCCTGGTGTCGTTGCTGGTCGTCGGCGCCGTCCGCCGCCTCGCGGCCCTGGCCGGCTTCGCGGTGACGGCGGGACTGCTGATCACCCTCGTCATGCAGGGCTGGTTCGAGTATCTGCAGGGCGACTTCTGGCTCAACGCCCTGGCGATCGGCCTCTCCGTGCTCGCGACCAGCTCGTTCGTGGTGGGCTGGGCGTCGCTGCTGGGCTCGCCGGGCATCGGGATCGGCGCGGTGGTGACCGTGCTGTTCGCGAACCCGCTGTCGGCCGCCTCGACGCCCTGGCAGTTCCTCGCGCAGCCGTGGGGGCAGATCGGGCAGTTCTTCGTGCCCGGCGCCTCCAACTGGCTCATCCGGTCGTTGAGCTACTTCCCGGCCGCCGACGACTCGCAGCAGTGGTGGACGCTGATCGGCTGGGTCGCGCTGGGGGTCGTGCTGACGCTGATCGGGCACTTCCGCGCACGCGCCACCATGCACGTGCCGCCCGCGACGCTGGAGGCGGCCACCGCGTAGCTCCGCGGACGCTCGAACGGACCGCGGACGTCGCGGTCCCGGCAGGGTTCCCCTACGCTTTGAGGCATGCACACCAAGAACCTGCGACCCCGTGCCTGGCTCGCCGGCGCGGGAGCCCTCGCGTTGACCACGGCGCTCGCGAGCTGCACGAGCACCGCCACCACGGAGGAGACCGCGACAGCGACGGCCACCGCCACCGCCACCTCAACGGCGTCCGCCTCGTCCTCCTCCGGAGACGTCGTCGCGCTGGCGGAAGCCTTCGCCGCGACCCTGTCCGACGACCAGAAGTCCTCGCTCTCCCAGGACTACACGTTCGCGAACGCGGCCGACTGGTCGAACTTCCCGAACGCGCTGCTGACGGGGATGGGCGGGGGGCCCGGCGGCGACTCCTCGACCAGCGGGGGACGGGTCGGGCTGCAGACGGACTCGCTCTCCGACGACCAGTGGTCGGCGCTCGAGGACCTGCTCGCCGGTGTCACCGGCACCGCAGCGAACGAGGGCTTCGACGAGATCCTGCAGCACTGGGCGGCCGACGACTATCTCGAGGCGAACGGCGGCGGGTCCGACTACGGACGCGGCAACTTCTTCATCGCATACCTGGGCACTCCGAGCGACTCCGGCACCTGGGAGCTGCAGTTCGGCGGCCACCACCTCGCCGTCGCCAACACCTATACCGACGGCGCCCTCGTCGGTGCGACGCCCTCCTTCCGCGGGATCGAGCCGATGTCGACCGTGGAGCAGGACGGGGTGACCGTGCAGCCCGAGCAGCAGGAGCAGGCCGCCTTCGCCGCGCTGCTGACCTCGCTCGACGCCACGCAGCTCGCGTCGGCGGAGCTCTCGACCTCGTACAACGACATCCTGCTCGGTCCCGGCGAGGACTGGGCGTTCCCCACGACGTCCGAAGGGGTCGAGGGGTCCGATCTGACAGACGACCAGCAGGCGCTGCTGCTGGCGGCGATCAACACCTACGTGGACGACATCGACGACGCGGATGCCGCGACCATCCTCGCCCAGTACGAGAGCGAGCTCGACGACACGTACGTGGCGTACTCGGGCACGACCGCGATGAGCGAGACCGGCGACTACATCCGCATCGACGGACCGTCGGTGTGGATCGAGTTCTCGATGCAGAACGGCGTGGTGCTCTCCGGCGCCCACCCGCACGCGGTGTGGCGCGACAAGAACACCGACTACGGCGGGCTGACCGGCTGAGATGAGACGCCTGCTGCCGGCCGTGCTCGCGGCGGTGGCCGCGATCACGGCCGGCCTCGCGGCGCCCGCCGCCGCGCATGTCGTGCCCGCCACCACGATCGAGCTCGACGTGCACGAGAAGGACATCACCGCCACGCTCACGCTGCCCTCCGCCGACCTCGGCACCGCGAGCGGCATCACGCTCGTCGAGGGCCAGATGGATGCCGCGACGGCGGCCGCCGTGGCCGACTACCTGACCGCGCACGTCGCCGTGACCGGCGCCGCGGGGGCGTGGCAGGTCGTCGTGGCCGACGTCGCGGCGTCCGACACCGAGCAATGGGGCACCGGGGTGTTCCCCGCCGTGACCGCCACCGCCACGCTGACCCCGCCGGATGCGTCCGACCTCCGCGACTTCACGCTCGCCTACGACGCGATCATCCACCGGGTGATCACCGCCGATATCTACGTCACCCTGCACAGCGACTGGGCGGCCGGCGAGACGGACTCGGCGCGGGACCTGGGCACGATCACGGTGGACACGGTCACCGGCACCATCCCGACGCTGCACATCGACCTGGACGACGGCAGCCCGTGGCAGGGATTCGTCGGCATGGTGACGCTGGGCATCTCCCACATCGCGGAGGGGACGGACCACCAGCTGTTCCTGCTGACCCTGCTGCTGCCCGCGCCGCTGCTCGCGATCCGTGGCCGGTGGCGCGGCGTCGCGCCACCGCGGCGCGCCGTGCGACGGATCACCGCGATCACGATCGCCTTCACCGCCGGACACTCGCTGACCCTCGCGCTCGGCGCGCTCGGACTGCCGGTGCCGCAGCAGCCGGTCGAGGCGCTGATCGCGGTCAGCATCCTCGTCGCCGCGCTGCACGCGATCCGCCCCCTCTTCCCCGGCAGGGAGCCGATCGTCGCGGGAGCGTTCGGCCTGGTGCACGGCATGGCATTCTCGACGACGCTCGCCGCGCTCGACCTGTCCGGGTGGCCGCTCGTGCTCAGCCTGCTGGGGTTCAACATCGGCATCGAACTGATGCAGCTGTTCGTCGTGCTGCTCGTGCTTCCGCCGCTGGTCGTGCTCGCGCGCACCCGCGGCTATGCGCCGCTGCGCGTCACCGCCGCCGTGGTGACGGGGCTCGCCGCGGTCGGGTGGCTCGTCGACCGGCTCGGGATGACGAACCCGCTCGGGACCGCCGCCGACTCGATCGGAGCGGCGTCGCCGTGGCTCGTCGCCGCGCTCTGGATCGCCTGCGCGGCCGTGCTGGCGCGCCGCGGCGCTAGGCGCGACGCCGCCGCTCCGCCCGCGCCGGCGGACCTGCCCGAAACGTCGCGCGTCGGCTCGGGCGGCTGAGCCCGGGCGGCCACCGCGTAGCCGGCGGCGCGCGTGTCATAACTCCGCCTCGGCGAGGCCGGCGGCCGTGAAGACGCGGGCGTCCATCGGCCGAAGCGACCACCAGGCGGAGTTATGACACGCCCCGGCGCGTAGAGTGCCGGCATGACCTGGCCCGCGCTGCACATCTCGCGCTCAATCGCCCGCCCGCCTGTCGAGGTGGCGGCCTTCGCGGGCGACCCCGCGAACCTGCCGCGGTGGGCGGCGGGGCTGAGCACGGGCATCCGCCGCGTCGGCGACCGCTGGGTGACGGACTCCCCGATGGGCGAGGTGCAGGTCGCCTTCACGGGGCCGGTGGATGCCGGCATCCTCGACCACGACGTGATGCTGCCGGACGGCACGGTCGTGCACAACCCGCTGCGGGTGCTGCGCAACGGCGACGGGAGCGAGGTCGTGTTCACGCTCTACCGGCTGCCGGGCGTGAGCGACGAGGCGTTCGCGGGGGATGCCGACGTCGTGCGGGCCGACCTGGACCGACTCGCCGCCGTGCTGGAGTCGTAGGGCCCGCCGTGGTCGGCGCGCCCGATCAGGCGCGCAGCGTGTAGCCGGCCTCCGCGATCGCCGCGGCGAGGGCGGAGGCGTCGAGCGTCGTGGCGGAGCGGACGTGCACCCGGGACACCCCCTCCGGGACGAGGTCCACCTCGACCGCGTCGACGCCGTCGACCCGCGCGAGCTCGTCGGCGACGGCGCGGACGCAGTGCGCACACGTCATGCCGTCGACCCGCAGCTCGGTTGTCACGGGGGCGTCGCCCGCCGAGGCGGCGGTTGTCGGCTGCCATCCGCATGCGTCGCCGCCGCAGCACCCGGCGTCGGCGGTGACATCGCGCAGCCCGAGGTCGATTCGTTGCAGAGCCATGCCTTCAGCGTACCCCGCCGGGGTATCCGGGGGCCCGCCCGCAGCGAACCCGCAGGTGCGGGAGTTCTAGACTGGACGCATCCCGTCCGTCAGCCAGGAATCCGCCGTGCCCCACGCTCCCGCCCGCGCCTTCGAGGTGCGTCATGTGCAGTTGGCGCGTGCGGTGTTCGCGGCCATCGCGGCGGCGATGGTGACGTTCTCCTCGGACCACTCTGCGTCGCTCGGACTCGCCGTGTTCAGCGGTTACGCGATCGCGACCGGACTCGTGCTGGCGTTGGGCGCCTGGCTCGCCACGCCGGCCGGGGCGCGCGCCGCGCCGATCGCGCTCGGCGTGATCTCGATCGTGGCCGGCATGATCGGGGGGCTGCCGACACTGCGGTCGACCGAGATGTTCTTCGTGCTCGTGGTCGCCTGGGCGCTGCTCACCGGCCTGATCGAGGGCATCGCCGGCTGGCGCGCGATGGTCGCCGCCGCGCCGCGGTCGGCGGCTCGCAGCGAGGCCCGCGACGCGCTCACCGTCGGCGTCTTCGGCGTGCTGCTCGCGTTGGGCACGCTCGCGGTGCCGAGCGGCTACGCCCTGAACTACTACATCGCCGAGGCCGGCGAGAGCTTCACGCTCACCGGCATCGCGATCGCGGTCGGCATCTTCGGCGGCTATGCGGCCATCGTCGCCGTGTACCTCGCGATCGCCGCGTTCTCGCCGCGACGCCAGCCGGTCGCCGACGTCTCGGGCGTCGAGGACGGACGGGCATGACCGACAAGCCGACGCGGCGCGATCTGATGCGCCCGGCGCAGCTGCTCGGGCTCGCCTTCATCGCCGCGGTCTTCGCCGGCGCCGTGACCTTCCTGTCGATGGGCGGTTTCGAGCGGCTCCCCGCCGACGAGATCCAGCAGGCGCTGACCATGGCGCTGGTGATCGCGGGCATCACCTTCATCGTGGTGGTCGTGGTGATCGCCCTGCTCGTGCTGGCGATCGATCCGGCTCAGGTCGTGGAGCGGCACGACCACCCGGTCCTGATCCCCGAGACGAAGCCCGCACCGGACGCCGGGGCCGAGGCATCCGGTGATCTCCCCGCGGCGCCCGACCCCGCCGAGGGGGACGACCCTGCCGACGGTGACGACCCCGCCGAGGGCGACGCCCCCGCGGCATCCTGAGACCGGCTGCCCCACCGGCCCCACCGGGGCGCAGAACTCAGGACGTCTCGACCGATCACCGCCGAACTCGCCCCGTTCGCGGCGTGTCGCGGCGCTCGTCCTGTCTTTCGCGCCGGGCACGAGCCGCGGCCCGCGGATCCACGCCGGACCGGGGCGCCGAGGCGCGCCGCCGACGGGGCGCCTCAGGCCTCGGCGACCAGGTCCTCGGCCAGGCCCGTGTACGTCGCGGGGGTCAGCGCCAGCAGGCGCTGCTTCGCGGCATCCCCGATGTCGAGCCCGGAGACGAACTCGGCGAGCTCGGGCGCTCCCACGCGGCGCCCGCGGGTGAGATCCTTCAGCAAGGCATAAGGATCGGTGATCGTCGATCGGCCCGCGACGACCTCGGCCCGCACCACCGTCTGGATCGCCTCGGCGAGCACCTCCCAGTTGCGGTCGAGGTCGCCCAGCAGCACCTCGCGTGCCAGCGAGATCTCGCTCAGGCCCCGCAGCAGGTTGTCCAGCGCCAGCAGCGAGTGCCCGAACGCGACGCCGATGTTGCGCTGGGTCGTCGAGTCGGTGAGGTCGCGCTGCAGGCGGGAGGTGACCAGCGTCGAGGCCAGGGTCGTGAACAGGCCGCCCGCGATCTCGAGGTTGGCCTCGGCGTTCTCGAAGCGGATCGGGTTGATCTTGTGCGGCATGGTCGACGACCCGGTCGCGCCCGCGACGGGGATCTGCGAGAAGTAGCCGAGCGAGATGTAGGTCCAGATGTCGGTGGCGAGGTTGTGCAGGATGCCGCCGGCGTGCCGTGCCCGGTCGTAGAGCTCGACCTGCCAGTCGTGCGACTCGATCTGGGTGGTCAGCTCGTTGAAGCCCAGGCCCAGCCCTTCGATGAACGTCTGCGAGATCTCGATCCAGTCCAGGTCGGGGTCGGCGGCCAGATGCGCCGACCAGGTGCCCGTCGCGCCGGAGAACTTCGCGAGGAAGTCGGATGCCGCGACCTGCGCCGCGACGCGCTCCAGCCGCCAGGCGAAGACGGCGATCTCCTTGCCCATGGTCGTGGGCGTCGCGGGCTGCCCGTGGGTGCGGGCGAGCATCGGGGCGTCGCTGTGCTCGGCGGCGAGCCCGCGCAGCTTCGCGATGACGTCGAGCAGCTTCGGCAGCCACACGTCGAGCACCGCGCGCTTGACGGTCAGCGCGTACGCGGTGGAGTTGATGTCCTCGCTCGTGCACGCGAAGTGGGTGAGCTCGGCGACGGTGTCGAGTCCGAGCTGCGACAGGCGGTCGCGCACCAGGTACTCGACGGCCTTCACGTCGTGCCGGGTGACGGCCTCGCGTTCGGCGAGCCAGTCGATCTCGGCCTGGCCGAAGTCGAGGTACAGCGCGCGCAGGCGTTGCTTGTCGGCTTCCGTCAGCGCCTCGGCGCCGAACACGCGACGATCGGTGAGGGCGATGAGCCACTCGACCTCGACCTCCACGCGGGCGCGGTTCAGGCCCGCCTCGGAGAGGTAGTCGCCGAGACCGGCGACCGCGGCGCGGTAGCGTCCGTCGAGAGGGCTGAGCGGCTGCGCGGGGAAGGACGTCACGGTACTCCGTCGGATGCGGCCAAGCGCTTGCTACACCGCGGAGCGGATGGCGGGTTCGAGTTGCCGGAAGAGCGCCCGGCTCGCGTCTTCGATCATACCGAGCACCTCGTCGAACATCTCGGGACCGGCGTAGTAGGGGTCGGGGACATCGAGCTGATCGGCCGCGGCCGGGTCGAAGGAGCGCAGCAGCACGACCTTGTCGGCATCCGCCTCGGTCGGCGCCCATTGCCGCAGGATCCGCTCGTGCGACCGGTCGAGCGCGACCACGAGGTCGCTGCGGGAGAACTCGCTCTGCTCGAACTGGCGTGCGCGATGGGCGGTCCCGTCGTAGCCGTGCGCGGCGAGCGCGCTCACGGTGCGGGCGTCGGCGTGCTCGCCGACATGCCAGTCGCCGGTGCCGGCGCTGGTCGCGACGACGCGGTCCCCCATCCGCCGCGACTCGGCGACACGGCGGAACACGATCTCGGCCATCGGGGAGCGGCAGATGTTGCCGGTGCACACGAACACGACACGGAACGGTGCGAGCTCGGACACTCCCCCATTGTGTCCGCATCGTCCGGTTCTGCACAGCCGCAATCGGGAAGCGCGTTGTGCACCGACGCGGGCGGCGCGCCGCGCGGAGCGCGCCGTCCACGCATGATCGGCGGATGCGGTGGATGACGGATGCGGCGGCGCTCGCCGCCCTGGCGCCGGCCGAGACGGCCGTGGGGGACGTCGTCGCCCACCTCGACCTGGCCCGCGTGGCCGCGACGGAGCTGGATGAGCAGACCGCGTGGGTCTCGCCTGCGGCCACGGCGTTCCGGCTGGCCCTCGCGGAGTGGCATGCACGTCTGGACCTGTGCCGGGCGCAGGCCGCGCTGCTGCGCGCCGAGGTCGCGGCGGCGCGCAGCGCGGCGACCGGACCGGCCGGATGAGCGACGGGTTCACGATCTCGTCCGGCGGCGCGATCGCGGTGGACGCCGACGCCCTGCGCGAGGTCGCGACCGCACTTGATCGGGTGAGCCACCGCTTCGTGCAGGCCGGCTCCGACCTCGACCGCGTCCGTGCCGGACTGGCGTGCCTCGCCGCGGTCGGGCTCGGGACCGGCGTGCGAGCGGCGCGCCTGTCCGCCGATGTCGAGGCGCTCGCGGTCGACGCACAGGCGATGGCTCAGCGTCTGCGCACCGCTGCCGCGGCATACGACCTGGTCGAGCTGCTGGTCGCCCGTGACGCCGCGATCGCCGGCGGCGTCGACGCGGCCGCGATCGATGCGCAGATCGCGCGGCTGCGGCAGCGGCATCCCGAGGCGAGCGGGCCGGCGGCGACGGCGCTGGCCGGCCGAGACCGAAGGGACGAGCTGGTGCCGGCCAGACTGTTCGCGCTCGCGACGGTCTCCCCGCTGCTGCTCGTGCCGTTCGCGATCGCGGCGGGCGGCGGCCTCGCACAGCTCGCCGGCAGCGGACTCGGACGCGGCTGGGCGAGCGCGGCGACGGCGGCCACGACATCGACCGCCGTCAGGGTGCGCCAGGTGGCGCCGACCGCGGCGGCGACGGCGCCCTCGACGCTCGTCGACGCCCTGGGACGCATCCCGTCGGAGGGCTCGTCGAGGGTGCGCGTCGAACGGTACGACCTTCCCGGCGGCGGCCGGGCGTTCGCGGTGTACGTGACCGGCACGAAGTCGCTGACGGACCCGGCGGAGGCCTGGAACATGACCTCGAACGCGCACCTGTTCACCGGTGAGGACGCCGCCTCGCTCGACGCCGTGCGTGCCGCGCTCGCGGCGGCCGGCGCCGAGCCCGGCGACGACCTCTACGCGTTCGGCTACTCGCAGGGCGGGATGATCGTCGACGCGCTCGCCGCCGACGGCACGTACGACACCCAGGTGCTCGTCACGGCCGGGTCGCCCACCTCGTTCGACCCCGGCGAGGGCACGTTCGTCGTCGAGCTGCGCCACCGGGACGACCCGGTCGCGTCGCTCGCCGGCGGCGGCTTCGCGCAGCCGATCGGCGCGGAGGGCGGCTTCGTCGCCGAGCGCACGGTCTCGACACTGCCCGGTCTCGGCGACCTCACGCTCGAGGCGCACCATGCCGAGGCGTACCTGGCCACGGCATCCCTCGTCGACGGGTCCGGCGACCCGCGTGCCGCCGCGCTGGTCGCCCGGCTCGCGGCGCTGCAGGCGGCCGGGGCGGCGACCGTCTACCAGTTCGCGCCCGACCCGGTGCCGACGCCCTCCCCGTCGCCGCAGGCGTCGCCCGTGCCGGAGCTGCTCAGCGTTCCCGATCCGCGCGACGAGGGCGCAGGATGAGCCCGAAGACCCAGTTGATGATCGTGATCAGCAGGGCCGCGAGCACGCCCCACCAGAAGTCCTCGACGCGCAGGCCCCAGCTCCAGAACCCGGTGATCCACGCGGTCAGCCACAGCAGGAACCCGTTGACCACGAGCGAGAACAGCCCCAGCGTGAGGACGTACAGCAGGAAGGTCAGCACCTTCAGCACGGTGCCGACGATGGTGTTCACGATCGCGAAGATCGCGGCGATCACGAGCAGCGAGATCACCAGCTGCAGATCGCCGCCCGGGGGGAACGCGATCACGCTGACGCCGAGGGCCGGGAGGAGCGTGACGACCCAGATGGCGAACGCGTTGACCACGACACGGATGAGGAAGCCCATGCGGCAACTCTCTCGCGTCTGGGCGCGGATGTCACTCGGGACCGCCGGCCCGGGAGAACGACCTGCTCGTAGACTCGTCGGGTGACCGAGCCGACCCCCGTCCGCATCCGTCCCGAGATCGCGGGGCTCCCGCCGTATCGGCAGGGGAAGCAGGCCGCGGCCGACGCCTTCAAGCTGTCGAGCAACGAGAACCCGTTCGACCCGCTGCCGCACGTCGCGGAGGTGCTGCGCTCCCGCGTCGACGTCAACAGGTACCCGGACGCGACAGCTGCCAGGCTGCGCGATCGCCTCGCCGCGCGCTACGGGGTCGCGCCTGACGAGGTGCACATCGGTGCCGGCAGCGTCGCCCTGCTCTATCAGCTGGTGCAGGCGGCGGCCGGTGCCGGCGACGAGGTGATCTACGCCTGGCGCTCGTTCGAGGCCTACCCCAGCATGGTGGTGGTCTCGGGCGCCGAGCGGGTCGAGGTGCCGCTGACCGCGGACGGCCGGCACGACCTGCCGGCGATGGCGGCCGCCGTCACCGACCGCACCCGGGTGATCGTCGTCTGCAGCCCGAACAACCCGACGGGTCCGGTGGTCACGCAGCGGGAGTTCGACGACTTCGTCCAGGCGGTGCCCGGCGACGTCCTGATCATCCTGGACGAGGCCTACGCCGAGTTCGTCACCGCTCCGGATGCGGTGGACGGGCTGCGCGAGCTCGGCATCGTCCGCCCGAACGTCGTGGCGCTGCGCACCTTCTCGAAGGCGTACGGGCTCGCAGGTCTCCGCGTCGGCTATGCGATCGGGCATCGGCGCGTGCTGGACGCCGCCCGGGCCACCGCCATCCCGCTGTCGGTGACCGCGCAGGCGGAGGAAGCGGCGCTGGCGAGCCTGGACGCCGAGGACGAGCTGCGCGCGCGCGTGCGCGTGATCGCCGACCGGCGTGACCGCCTCGCGGCCGGCCTGCGGGAGGCGGGATGGGACGTGCCGGAGGCCCAGGGCAACTTCGTCTGGCTGGCGACGGGCGCGCAGACGCTCGAGGCCGCGGCCGCCTTCGAGGCGGGGAACGTCATTGTCCGCGCGTTCGCGGGAGACGGCATCCGCGTCACGGTCGGCGAAGCGGAATCTGTGGATGAGGTCCTACGGATCGCGGCATCCATTGTCGACACCCTTCCAGAGGGGCACCGGGGGCGGCGGCTACGGTAGAACCCGTGACCACCGACGACTCGGTTCCCTGCGACCTGGTGCCCGCCGACGATCCGAGCGTGGCGAGGGTGCTCGCCGCCGACGGCACGTTCGCCCCGACGCCGGCCGCCGAGCCCTATCTGGAGGCGATCGCGGCGCTCGGCGACGCCGACCTCGAGACGTTCTACCGCGACATGATCGTCATCCGGGCCTTCGACCGGCAGGCGACCAACCTGCAGCGCCAGGGTCAGCTCGCGCTCTGGCCGCCGAGCCTCGGGCAGGAGGCGGCGCAGGTCGGATCCGCCCGGGCGGCGCGCCCGCAGGACCACATCTTCCCGTCCTATCGCGAGCACGTCGTCTGCACGATCCGCGGCGTCGATCCGGTCGACATCATCCGGGTGATGAAGGGCCTCACCCACGGCGGGTGGAACCCCTTCGACCCCGAGAACGGCAACGTGCACATCTACACGCTCGTGCTGGGCTCGCAGACGCTGCACGCCACCGGGTTCGCGATGGGTCTCGCCTTCGACGGCAAGAGCGGGCAGGGCGACCCGCAGCGCGACGAGGCCGTCATCGTCTACTACGGCGACGGCGCCTCCAGCCAGGGCGACGTGCACGAGTCGATGGTGTTCGCCGCGAGCTTCCAGACCCCCGAGGTGTTCTTCCTGCAGAACAACCAGTGGGCCATCTCGGTGCCGGTGCGCACCCAGTCCCCCGCTCCGCTCTACCGCCGGGGGGAGGGGTACGGGATGCCGAGCGTGCAGGTCGACGGCAACGACGTGCTGGCCAGCTACGCTGTCACGCGGCGGGCGCTCGACGAGGCGCGGGCGGGCCTCGGCCCCCGCGCGATCGAGGCGATAACCTACCGCATGGGCGCTCACACCACCAGCGACGACCCCACGAAGTATCGCACCGGCGACGAGGAGGAGGCGTGGTCGCGCCGCGACCCGATCGCGCGCATGAGGGCGTACCTCCTCTCCCGCGGTGCGAGCGAGGCGTTCTTCGCCGACGTGGCCGCCGAGGCCGACGCGGTCGCGGAGGACACCCGCATCCGCACGGTGGCGCTGGGCGGCATCGAGCCCGACAGCATGTTCGCGCACGTGTACAGCGAGCCGCATCCGCTGATGGACGCCCAGCGCGAGTGGCTCGCCGCCTACGAGGCCTCGTACGAGGAGGACCAGGCATGACCATGTCCCAGTTCGGCGCGGTTGATGTCCCAGTTCGGCGCGGTATGAGCCTCCTATACCGCGCCGAACTGGGACATGCTCGGGGGAGGGGCGCCGAATGAGCGAACTCGAGACGATGCCGCTGAGCAAGGCGCTGAACGCCGGGCTGCGGCAGGCCATGACCGACGACGACCACGTCGTGCTGATGGGCGAGGACATCGGGCCGCTCGGCGGCGTGTTCCGCATCACCGAGGACCTGCAGGCCGAGTTCGGCCCGCGCCGCGTGATCGACACCCCCCTGGCGGAGTCGGGCATCATCGGCACCGCGATCGGTCTCGCCATGGCCGGCTTCCGGCCGGTGTGCGAGATCCAGTTCGACGGCTTCGTCTACCCGGGATTCGACCAGATCACCTCGCAGCTGGCCAAGATCACCAACCGGCACGAGGGCGCCCTGCGGATGCCGGTCGTCATCCGCATCCCCTACGGCGGCCACATCGGGGCGATCGAACACCACCAGGAGAGTCCGGAGGCGTACTTCACCCACACGCCGGGGCTGCGCGTGGTCAGCCCCTCGACGCCGAACGACGCGTACTGGATGATCCAGGACGCGATCGCCAGCGACGATCCGGTGATCTTCTTCGAGCCGAAGAGCCGCTACTGGCCCAAGGGCGAGGTCGACCTGGCCCAGCGGGCGCTGCCGCTGCACGCCTCACGGGTCGTGCGTCGCGGCACCGACGTGACCCTCGTCGGTCACGGCGCCATGGTCGCGACGCTGCTGCAGGCGGCCGCCCTCGCCGAGGGGGAGGGCGTCTCGGCCGAGGTCGTCGACCTGCGCTCGCTCTCGCCGGTCGACTACGGTCCGATCCTCGAGTCGGTGCGCCGTACCGGCCGCATGGTCTACGCGCAGGAGGCGCCGGGGTTCACCTCGTTGGGCTCCGAGATCGCCGCGACCGTCGCCGAGCAGGCGTTCTACGCGCTCGAGGCGCCCGTGCTCCGCGTCTCCGGCTTCGACGTGCCCTTCCCGCCCGCGAAGCTCGAGGGCCTCTACCTGCCGGATGCCGACCGCATCCTCGAGGCCGTCGACCGGGCCCTGGCCTACTGAACCCGCCATGGCTGCGCATAACTCAGGCAGAATCGGTCCGATGGCCGCCGTCGACGGCGTGGCAGGCCGGAATCGCCTGAGTCGTGGACAGTCCGCCGCTGAAAGGAAGCCCGCATGACGAGCCAGACCTTCCACCTGCCGGACGTCGGCGAGGGCCTCACCGAGGCCGAGATCGTGCAGTGGCGCGTCGCGCCCGGCGACACGGTCGCCGTCAACGACGTCATCGTCGAGATCGAGACCGCCAAGTCCCTCGTCGAGCTGCCGTCCCCGTTCGCCGGCACCGTCGGCGAGCTGCTCGTCGCCGAGGGCACGACCGTCGACGTAGGGGCGGCGATCGTCACGATCGCGGATGCCGGCGCCACCGCCGACGCCCCGCTTCCCGCCGACCATCCGGCCGCCGAGCACGCCGTGCCCGAGGAGACCGCGGACGAGGGCTCCGGCTCGGTGCTGGTCGGCTACGGTGCCGCCGGCCACGTCAGCTCGCGCCGCAAGCCCGGCCGAGGCGCCCACGCCCCGGCGAAGCCCGCGGCGTCCGGGGTCGTGGTCGCCAAGCCCCCGATCCGCAAGCTCGCCCGCGACCTCGGCGTCGACCTGGCCGAGGTCACCCCCACCGGTGCGAACGGCGAGGTCACCCGCGAGGACGTGGTCACCCACGCGTCTCAGGCGCAGGTGTTCCGCAACCTGCAGACGCCGGAGTGGCCCGAGGTGCGCGAGGAGACCATCCCGGTCGCGGCGTCCGTCGCTCCGCCACCCGCGCAGGCGCCCACGCCGCCGCGAGCGGCACCGGCCCCCGCCGGCGAGCGGGAGGAGACCATCCCGGTCAAGGGCGTGCGCAAGGCCACCGCGAGCGCGATGGTCGGCTCGGCCTACAGCGCCCCGCACGTGTCGGTGTGGACGGATGTCGACGCCACCCGCACCATGGAGCTCGTCAAGCGCCTGAAGGCCTCGCCGGACTTCGCCGACGTCAAGGTCTCGCCGCTGCTGATCATGGCCCGCGCCGTGATCTGGGCGGTGCGGCGCACGCCGATGATCAACTCGGCGTGGGTCGACAAGGAGGACGGCAGTGCCGAGATCCGCGTGCGCCACTTCGTGAACCTCGGCATCGCGGCCGCCACCCCGCGGGGCCTGCTCGTGCCGAACATCAAGGAGGCGCAGAGCCTCAACACGCGCGAGCTCGCCAGGGCGCTGGAGAACCTCACCCTCACCGCGCGGGCCGGCAAGACCTCGCCGGCCGACCAGCAGGGCGGCACCATCACGATCACCAACATCGGCGTGTTCGGGATGGATGCCGGGACCCCGATCATCAATCCCGGCGAGTCCGGGATCATCGCGATGGGCGCGATCCGGCAGAAGCCGTGGGTGGTCGACGGCGAGGTGCGGCCCCGCTGGGTCACGACGGTGTCGGGCTCGTTCGACCACCGCGTGATCGACGGCGACGGCGTGAGCCGGTTCGTGGCGGACGTCGCATCCGTGCTGGAGGAGCCGGCGCTGCTGCTGGACTGAGGCGGCGTGAGGGGGCTCGGTGGCAGCGACCGGTCCTCAGTTTGAGAACGATTCTCAATAGCGTTACGGTAGGAGCATGCCCCGAATCCGGATGACTCTCGCCCTGCCCGCCGTGTCCGCCGCTGCCGTGCTCGCCCTCGCCGGCTGCGCCGCATCCTCCGCCTCCGACGACGCCTCCGACGGCACGTTCACGCTCGTCACCTCGACGAACGTCTACGGCCAGATCGCGCAGGAGATCGCCGGCGACGACGTCACCGTGACGTCGATCATCGACTCGGCGTCGCAGGACCCGCACGAGTTCGAGGCGACCGCAGCCGACCAGCTCACCGTGCAGAGCGCCGACCTGATCGTCGCGAACGGCGGCGGCTACGACCCGTTCATCGACTCGCTCATCGACGCGAGCGGATCCGAGGCCCCCGTGATCGTCGCCGCCGAGTACTCGTCGGCGTGGCAGGGCGAGCAGGCCGACGAGGACACCACCGCCGAGCTGCAGTCCGATCCGCACGCCGAGCTCGACCACGACGAGGACGAGCTCGAGGGCTTCAACGAGCACGTCTGGTACTCCTTCGACACTATCGCCAGCGTCGCGCAGGCCATCGCGGACGAGCTGAGCGCCCTCCTGCCCGACGACGCGTCGACGTTCTCGGCGAACCTCGACGCGTTCACCTCCCAGCTCGACTCCCTGACCGCGAGCACGGACGAGATCGCGGCCGCGCACCAGGGCGAGGAGGTCATGTACACCGAGCCGGTCCCCGGCTACCTCGTGGAAGCGGCGGGTCTCGTCAACGTCATGCCCGAGGACTTCAGCGAGGCGGTCGAGGAGGGCAACGACGTGCCGGCGGCGACGCTGCTGGAGGCGACGACCCTGCTGCAGTCGGGCGAGGTGAGCGTGCTGTTCGCGAACTCGCAGACCGGCGGCGCCGAGACGACGCAGCTCATCGACACGGCCGACGCGGCCGGTGTGCCCGTGCTGGAGGTGTCGGAGACGCTTCCGGACGGATTGACCTACATTGAGTGGATGCAGCAGAACGTATCCGCGCTCGCCGCCGCGCTCGATTCGTGAGCGCGGGCGGGCCGCCGCTGCGCATCACGTCCGCCGCGCTTCGTCGCAACGGGCACGAGCTGTGGAGCGGCCTGGACCTGGAGGTCGCGCCCGGCGAGCTGATCGCCGTGCTCGGCCCCAGCGGCGCGGGCAAGACCACGCTGCTGCGGGCCATCCTGGGCCTGGAGCGGCTGAGCTCCGGCAGCATCGAGGCGCTCGGCGAGCCCGTGCGCAGGGCCGGCAACCGTCGCATCGGCTACATCCCGCAGCAGCGGCCGATGCCCCGCTACGCCGCGCTGCGGGGCCGCGACCTCGTGACGCTCGGCGTCGACGGGCACCGCTTCGGCCTCCCGCTCCCGCGGCGGGGGGAGCGGGACCGCGTCGACGCGCTGATCGACGCGGTCGGCGCGCGCGACTTCGCCGACCGGCCGGTGGGCGTGCTCTCCGGCGGCGAGCAGCAGCGGCTGCGCGTCGGCCAGGCGCTCGCCGACGACCCCCGGCTGCTGCTGTGCGACGAGCCGCTGACCAGCCTGGACCTGGCCAACCAGCAGGCCGTCGTCGGGCTCATCGATCGTCACCGTCGTGAGCGCGGGGCGGGCGTGCTGCTGGTGACGCATGACATCAACCCGGTCCTCGGGGCGGTCGACCGCATCCTGTACCTGGCGGGGGGCAGGTTCACCCTCGGCACTCCCGACGAGGTGCTCGACTCGCGTACCCTGACCGACCTGTACGGCGCGCCGGTGTTCGTGCTGCGCGCGGGCGATCGCCTGGTGGTGGTCGGCGCTCCGGATGCCGAGGAGAGCCACCACCACCACGACCGGCCGCCGAGGGAGCCTCGGCTGTGAACTGGTCGGACATCGGCGACGCGCTCTTCGGCGGGGCCTCGCAGTACGGGGCGGTGCTGGCCCTCGTGCAGAACTCGGTGTGGGCCGGCGCCGTTCTCGGCATCGTCGGCGGCCTCATCGGCGTGTTCGTCATGCAGCGGGACATGGCGTTCGCCGTGCACGGGATCAGCGAGATGTCCTTCGCGGGCGCGGCCGCGGCGCTGCTGTTCGGGGTGGATGTGGTCACCGGCTCGCTCGTCGGCTCGTTGATCGCGGCGGGCCTCATCGGCTGGCTGGGCGCCCGCGCCCGTGACCGGAACTCGATCATCGGCGTGCTCATGCCGTTCGGGCTCGGCCTCGGCATCCTGTTCCTCTCGTTGTACAACGGTCGCAGCGCGAACCGCTTCAGCCTGCTGACGGGGCAGATCGTGTCGGTGCAGAGCAGCCAGCTGGGCGTGCTGATCGTCATCGGCGTGCTCGTGCTCGTGGGGCTGCTGCTCATCTGGCGGCCGTTGCGGTTCGACTCCCTCGACCCGCAGTCGGCTGCCGCGCGCGGCGTGCCGACCCGCGCCGTCTCGTTCGCGTTCATGCTGCTGCTCGGCCTCGTCGTCGCCGTCGCCGTGCACATCATCGGCGCGCTGCTGGTGATGGCGCTGCTGGTGACGCCCGCCGCCGCCGCGATGCGCGTGTCGACCGGGCCGCTGGCCGTGCCGCTGCTCGCGGCGCTGTTCGGCGTCGTGTCCGCGGTCGGCGGCATCCTGCTCGCCGTCGCCGGCACCCTGCCGGTGAGCCCCTACATCACGACCATCTCGTTCCTGATCTACGTCGTGTGCCGTTTCGTGGGCGCCCGTCGCGACCGCGCCGCCCGCGACGCATAGCCGGCGTCCGGGCCGCGCCCAGCGCCGCGCCGGTAAACTTCCGGCCATGGCTCAGCGCAACACCTGGCAGCGCGAGCGCGTCCGCGAGGAGCTCGCCTCGGCTCGCGGCTTCGTGAGCGCGCAGACGCTCTACGCCCGGCTGCGCGAGGCCGACACCGGCATCGGCCTCGCGACCGTCTACCGCGCGCTGTCCTCCCTCACCACGGACGGCTCGGCCGACTCGCTGCAGAGCCCCGACGGGGAGAACCTCTTCCGCGCATGCGAGAGCGCGCATCACCATCACCATCTGATCTGCCGCAACTGCGGGCTCACGGTCGAGATCGAGGCCTCCGAGGTCGAGGCGTGGGCGCAGCGCACCGCCACACGCCACGGCTTCACGCAGGCCGAGCACGTCGTCGACATCTTCGGGCTGTGCACGCCGTGCGCGAAGGCGCAGGCCTGAGGCGTGTCCGCCCCGACCCGCTACGTCCCCAAGACCGCGAAGGTGCCGGTCCGGGGCGCGGGAGCCGCCGCCGGCCTCGGCCTCGGCGTCCTGGCGCTCGTCGTGCTGCTCGGGGTCGCAGCCCTCGTCCCGCAGCTCGTGCCGGGCTCGCTGCCCGACCAGCTCCAGGACGGCATCACCCTCGCCCTCAGCGTCCTGATCGAGTCGCTGCCGTTCGTCGTGCTCGGCGTGGTCCTCTCCATCGTCGTGCAGGTGTGGGTGCCGGCCGGGACGATCGAACGATGGATGCCGCGCCGCGCCTGGGCCCGCCGGGCCGTGCTGTCCCTGCTCGGCATGATCGTGCCCGTCTGCGAATGCGGCAACGTGCCGTTCGCCCGCGGCCTGCTGATGCGCGGTTTCACGGTGCCCGAGACGCTCACGTTCCTCATCGCCGCGCCGATCGTGAACCCGATCGTCATCATCACGACCCATCAGGCGTTCGGGTTCTCCGACGGCATCCTCGTCGCGCGCCTGCTCGGCGGCTACGCGGTCGCCAACCTGCTCGGCTGGCTGTACAGCCGGCATCCCGACCCCGACGGCCTGCTCACCGAGCGGTTCCGGGACGCCTGCGAACTGGTCGCCCCGGAGCGCGGCGGCAGATGGCGGCGCAGCCTCGCCCAGCTCGTCGTCGAGTTCCGGGCGGTGATGCCGGCGCTCGTGATCGGCGCGGCGCTGGCCGGAGCGGTGCAGGTGGTCGTGCCCCGCGATGCGCTGCTGGCCATCGGATCGAACCCGGTGCTGTCGATCGTCGCGATGATGGCGCTCGCGATGGTCGTCTCGATCTGCTCCAACGTCGACGCCTTCTTCGCGCTCTCGTTCGCCTCGACGTTCACGTCCGGGTCGATCGCCGCGTTCCTGGTGACGGGGCCCCTGGTCGACGTCAAGATGATCGCCCTGCTGCGCACCACGTTCACCGCCCGCACCATCGCCGGCATGGTCGTGGTGGTGCTGCTGTTCTCGTTCGCGCTCGGGACGGCGGTGAACCTGCTTGTCTAGATCGCAGAGCCTCCTCACCCGCTGGCTGGGCGTGGGCCTGGCCGCCTGCCTCGCCGCCGTCACGGTCGCGCTCGCCGTCACCGGCCGGATCGGCCTGTACATCAACCCGGATGCCGCATGGTTCGCCGTGCTGATGGCGGTCGTCGCGCTCGTGGGCACGCTGCTGAGCTTCGCGCTGCCGCTGGGCGCCGAGGCGGATCACGGCCACGACCACGCTCCGGTGCCGCACGCGCCGCACCGCGACGAACAGGTTCGTCTCCGTCAGGATGTCGCAACAGGGCATGATGCCGGGCATCTTCACGGAGACGGACACGCGCCGAGCGCCGTCGCCCGCGTGGCCGTCGCCACCGGCGGCGTGCTCGCCTCGGGCATCGTGCTTGGCATGCTCGTGCTGCCCGCGGCGTCGCTGTCGGCGCAGCTCGCGGCGTCCCGCGACACCGGCGCCGCGCCGCTGTTCTCCGGCTCCGACGCGATCACGCTGGCGACGACCGGCGACACCGCGTCGTTCGGCGTCGGCGACTGGGCCAGCGTGTTCGCCACGGCCACCAACCCGGACGCGTTCGAGGGGGACGCGGTGACCCTCACCGGCTTCGTCAGCCAGGCCGGGTCGGGCGACTTCTCGCTCACGCGGCTCGTGATCACGCACTGCGTGATCGACGCGCAGCCCGCCACCGTCACGGTCGCCGCCGACGCCGCGGGCCTCGGCGCCGGCCAATGGGTGACCATCTCGGGAACCGTGCGTACGGGCGACGACGGCACGCTCGAGATCCTCGCCTCGCTCGTCACGCCGATCGACGAGCCGTCGGACCCGTATGAGTACTGACGGCACCGCGACCGGCAGCCGCCGCGCCCGGTCGCGCCGACGGCGGCTGCGCGCCTATGTCGGCGCCTTCGCGGGCATCGTCGCGCTGCTCGTCGTGATCGGGCTCGCCGGCGGCGCGGTCGGGACGCTGCAGGGCCCGCGGGTCACCGACGTGCAGTTCGACGCCGACGCGGCGGTGTCGGCATCCGGCTCCCGCCTCATCCTCACGACGAGCCAGTCGCTGCAGGAGATCGACCCCTCGCAGGTCACCATCACTCCCGCCGTGGACATGACCGTCTCCACCAGCGGACGGCAGATCGGCATCCGATTCGCGCTGCCGCTGTACGACGCGATGACGTACACCGTGACGATCGCCGGCGTGACCGGGACGGGGGGCGGTCCCGTCTCGACGATCACGGAGACGATCACCACGCCGTCGCTGACCGTCTACATGCTGCAGCGGTCGGACGAGGGGGACACCGTCTATCGCACCGGCCTCGACGGTGCCGCGGCGGTGCCCGTGTACACGGCCTCCCACATCGAGGACTTCCGGGCGACCACGTCGTACCTGGTGATGTCGATCCGCACCGACGACGACAGGCCCGCGCTGGTCGTGACCGACCTGGACGGGCAGGACGCCCGCGAGCTGCCGCTGCCGGGCGACGGCACCGGCACCGTGCAGGAGCTCGGCAGCGCCGACACCGGCGACGTCATCGGCTACACCTACACGGACGCCGACCCGGCCGCCGCGGGGGCGCTGACCAGCGCGCTGTTCACCGCATCCCTGAAGCCGGCGGACGCCGACGCCGCGCCCACCGCGATCCAGGCGGCGGGCGCGACGGTCGAGGCGGCGGATTGGCGCTTCGTGCCCGACACCGACAGCATCCTCGTGCTGAGCTTCGGGGGACGGCTGCTGCTGACGCCGCCCGACGGCTCGAACGTCGTCGACCTCGGCGACGCGGCGCAGATCGAGGGCATCGCGCGCGGGTCGGCGACCGCCGTCGTGCTGCGCACCGACGGGTACTACACCGTCGACCTCTCCGACGGCGCGACCACGCCGCTCGTGGGCGCGACCGGCGTCGAGGGGAGCATCGGCGCCATCCTGCCGCTGCCGGGCGGCACGACGCTGCGCGAGATCAGCGCCGCCGACGGCATGAGCGGCGCGGACGTGTACCTCGTCGCCGCCGACGGCACCCCGACGCACGTCTTCGAGACGGCCGCCACCGACGCGCTGCTGCAGACGTGCGTGTCGCCGTCGGGACGGTATGCCGCGTTCCTCGTGCAACCGGATGCCGCCGGCAACCCCTACGTGACCGGGTACGACCTGCCGGTGCCGACCACGGTCGAGACCCATGTCGTCGACCTCGACGACGGCAGCGAGGTGTCCGCGCTCGGCGCGTTCGCGATCTCGTGGTGTCAGGTGCCGCTGCAATGATCGCGCTCGTGCCCGCCACGCGCGCCGACCTCGCCGGGCTGCCCCTCGAGGTCGCGCCCCGCCTGCTCGGCGGCCACCTGATCACCGAGCTCGCGGGAGACCGGGTCGTGCTGCGGATCACGGAGGTCGAGGCCTATCACGGTGCGGGCACCGGCGAGGTGCCCGACCCCGGATCGCACGCGCGGATGGGGCCCACCGCCCGCAACGCCACGATGTGGGGCGAGCCCGGGCACCTGTACGTGTACCTCAGCCACGGCATCCACTCGTGCGTGAACGTCGTGTGCGGCCCGGTCGGCGTCGCCGGCGGTGTGCTGCTGCGCGCCGGGGAGGTGGTCGAGGGCGTGGACGCCGCGACCGCGCGACGCCGCGCGCGCCGGGGCGTC
>NZ_JASGEL010000090.1:0-20081 GCF_047606385.1 Microbacterium sp. | reverse complement strand
GCCCGGCTTTCCGGCCGACGCCGCCACCGACATCCTGCGGCGGCGCCCGCCGCGCACCCGCGCCGGCGGCCTCCCGCACGCCGACGCCGACGACGTCACTCAGATCGTGCGCGGCATCCTCGACCTCGAGCGCAGCTACCTGGCCGTGCAGGGGCCGCCCGGCACCGGGAAGACGCACGTCGGCTCGCACGTGATCGCCCGTCTCGTGCGCGAGCACGGCTACCGCGTGGGCGTGGTGGCGCAGTCCCACGCGGTCGTCGAGAACATGCTCGACCGTGTCGTCGCCGCGGGCGTGCCGGCCGAGCTCGTGGGCAAGGCGCCGAAGGATGCCGCGGCCGCCGTCTCGTTCACCCCGGTGGCCAAGAACGCCCTCGCGGCCTTCATCGCCGACCGCCCGGGCGGGTTCGTCGTGGGCGGCACGGCGTGGGACTTCGCGCACCCGCAGCGCGTGGCCCGCGGCGGGCTCGACCTGCTCGTCATCGACGAGGCGGGCCAGTTCTCCCTCGCCGCCACGATCGCGGTGTCGGTGGCGGCGCAGCGGCTGCTGCTGCTCGGCGACCCGCAGCAGCTTCCGCAGGTCAGCCAGGGCACCCACCCCGAGCCCGTCGACACCTCCGCCCTCGGCTGGGTCATGGCGGGGCAGCCGGTGATCGACCCGCGCATGGGCTACTTCCTCGCGCGCACCTGGCGGATGCGCCCGGAGGTCGCCGCACCGGTCTCGGTGCTCTCGTACGCGGGCGAGCTCGCCGCCGCGCCGGTCACGGCGCACCGCGTGCTCGACGGCGTCGCGCCCGGCCTTCACCCGGTGCCGGTCGTCCACCGCGGCGACGCGGTCTCCTCGCCCGCGGAGGCCGCCGAGGTCGTGCGGATCGTGCGCGAGGTGCTGGGCCGGCAGTGGCGGGATGCCGACGAGCGCGACGGCGTGGTCGCCCCCGCGCCCCCGCGCCCGCTGACGGCGGCCGACCTCATCGTCGTCACGCCGTACAACGCGCAGCAGGTGTGCGTGGAGGAGGCTCTGGACGCCGCCGGCATCAAGGGGGTGCGCGTCGGCACGGTCGACAGGTTCCAGGGGCAGGAGGCGGTGGTCGCGATCGTCAGCCTCGCGGCGTCCAGCGGTCGTGACGCGCCGCGAGGACTGGAGTTCCTGCTGCTGCAGAACCGGCTCAACGTCGCGATCTCGCGCGCGATGCACACGGCGTACCTGCTGTACTCGCCGGGGCTCCTCGACGACCTGCCCCGTACCCCCGACGGCGTGGCCCGGCTGTCCGCGTTCGCCACCCTCGTCGGCGCCTGAGCCGGCATTCCCCCTCGGCCCGCGCGCCCTCGACGTCAGCCCCTCGGCGTCCGCCCCTCGGCGTCCGCTCGCGTTTCGCACAATCTCAGCGATTCGCATGATCTCAGCCGTGTCAGCGCAGACCGGCAGAGGTTATGCGAATCGCGGAGTTTGCGCAGTGCCGGGATGCCGGGACCTGTCGGAATGAGGCGTGCTCAGACCGTGCCGTAGAGCCGGTCGCCCGCGTCGCCGAGCCCGGGCACGATGTATCCCTTCTCGTTGAGACGCTCGTCCAGCGCCCCCAGCACGAGCGTCACATCGCGACCCGCCGTCTGCCGCTCGATGGCGGCGACTCCCTCCGGTGCGCCGAGCAGGCAGATCGCGGTCACGTCCTGCGCGCCCCGGCGGAACAGGAAGTCGATCGCGGCGCCCAGCGACCCGCCGGTGGCGAGCATCGGGTCGAGCACGAAGCACTGCCGGTCGCTGAGGTCGTCGGGCAGGCGCTCGGCGTAGGTCGTCGGCTGGAGGGTCTCCTCGTCGCGGACCATCCCGAGGAAGCCCACCTCCGCGGTCGGCAGCAGCTTCACCATCCCCTCCAGCATCCCGAGTCCCGCGCGCAGGATCGGGACCACCAGCGGTCGCGGCTCGCTGATCCGCACGCCCGTGGTGGTGGTCACCGGGGTCGTGACCTCGATCTCGCTGACGCGCACGCAACGGGTCGCCTCGTAGGCGAGGAGGGTGACCAGCTCCTCGGTGAGCTGACGGAACACCGGCGAGGGCGTGCGGGCGTCGCGCAGCACGGAGAGCTTGTGCGTGATCAGCGGATGGTCGGCGACGTGCAGGCGCATGGGTTCAGGGTAGGGCACCGGCCCTACCCTGGAGAGGTGCCGCTGCCCGTCTCCGCCGTCGATCGCGCCGCCATGGCGCGGGCGCTGGCTCTCGCGGCCGAGGCGGCCGACGTCGGCGAGGTGCCGGTGGGCGCCGTCGTGGTCGACGCCGTCGGGCGGGTGATCGGCGAGGGACGCAACCGGCGCGAGACGGATGCCGATCCCACCGCGCATGCCGAGGTCGTCGCGCTGCGCGCGGCGGCGTCATCCCTCGGCTCGTGGAACCTCGACGGCTGCACCCTCGTGGTGACCCTCGAGCCGTGCCTCATGTGCGCGGGCGCACTGCTGCAGGCCCGGATCAGCCGGGTCGTGCTCGGCGCGTGGGACGAGAAGGCCGGCGCCACCGGCTCGGTGTACGACGTCGTGCGGGATCGGCGGCTGCCGCACCGGGTCGAGGTGGTCGCCGGCGTCGAGGCGGATGCCGCCGCCGCGCAGCTGCGGGCGTTCTTCGACGCGCGCCGCGTCAGTCCTCCGACCGCAGGATGATCTGCTCCGTGGGCGGCGACGCCACGTCGGGCCGGTAGACGTCGGGCTCCAGGTAGATGACGCGTGCGATGGGCACGGCGTCCCGGATGCGGGCCTCGACCGCGTCGATGTCGGCGGCGACCGCGGCGAGCGTGCGGTCCGCGCCGAAGCCGAGCTTGGCGGCGACCAGGAGCTCGTCGGGGCCGAGGTACAGCGTCTTGATGTGGATCAGGCGTTCGACTCCGGGGCCGCCTTCGATCGCGGCGACGATCGCGTCGGCGTCCGCCGGGTTCGCCCCCTCGCCCACCAGCAGGCTCTTGGTCTCGATGCCGAGCACGATCGCCACGAGCACCAGCAGCGTGCCGATCATGAGCGTGCCGATCGCGTCGAACACCGAGTTGTGCGTGATGACGGTGAGACCCACGCCGATCAGGGCGAAGGCGAGGCCGGTGAGGGCGGCGACGTCCTCGAGCAGCACGACCGGCAGCTCGGGCGCCTTGGCCCGGCGGATGAACGACACCCAGGACTGGCCGGGGGTGCGGGAGTGGTTCGACTCCTTCACCGCGGTGCGCAGCGAGAACGACTCGAGGCAGATCGCGATGACGAGCACCAGGATCGGCAGCCAGGCGTTCTCGAGCTCGTGCGGGTTCGTGATCTTCTCGACGCCCTCGTAGATCGAGAACAGGCCGCCGACCGAGAACAGGATGATCGACACGACGAACGCGTACACGTAGCGTTCGCGGCCGTAGCCGAAGGGATGCTCGGTGTCCGCGGCTCGGCGGGACCTGCGTCCGCCGAGCAGGAGCAGCAGCTGGTTGCCCGAGTCGGCGACGGAGTGGATGCCCTCCGCGAGCATCGACGCCGAGCCGGAGAAGGCCCAGGCGATGAACTTGGCCAGGGCGATGCCCAGGTTCGCCGCGAACGCCGCCAGGATCGCCTTGCCACCGCCGGATGCACTCATGCCCCCGAGTCTACGGAGGCTGCGTACATTGGAGGCATGAGCGCACTCCCCCCGATCGCCGTGCTCGGCGCCGGTTCCATGGGCGGCGCGATCCTGCGGGGCGTCGTCGCCTCGGGGCTCGCCGACCGCATCGCCGTCACCAACCGCCGCGTCGCCACCGCCGCCCCCCTGTCCGCGTTGCCCGGGGTCACGAGCCTCGCCATCGAGGAGCGGCCCGACGCGAACGCCGAGGCGGCGGCATCCGCCGACATCGTGCTCGTGGGTGTGAAGCCGGCGCTGGTGCCGGACCTGCTCGCGGAGATCGCCCCGCACCTGCGCCCGGGCGCGATCGTGGTGAGCATCGCGGCGGGGGTCACGATCGCGACGTTCGAGCGGATCCTCGGGCCGGATGTCGCGGTGCTGCGGTCGATGCCGAACACGCCGGCGCTGGTCGGCAAGGCGGTCACGGGGCTGTCGGCCGGCAGCAACGCCGGACCGGAGCAGGTGGCGCTCGTGCGGGCGCTGTTCGAGACGGTCGGCACGGTCATCGAGGTGCCGGAGGCGCAGATCGACGAGCTGTCGACGATCTCCGGCTCGGGACCCGCCTACGTGTACCTGCTGATCGAGGCGCTCACCGCGGCCGCAGAGGGCAAGGGCTTCGCCCGCGACGACGCGCGGGTGATGGCGGAGCAGACCTTCATCGGCGCCGCCGCCCTGCTGGCGGCTGCGGGAGAGGACCCCGCCGAGCTGCGCCGCCGCGTCACGAGCCCTGCGGGCACGACCGAGCGCGCCGTCGCGGTGCTGCAGGACGCGCATCTCGACGAGCTGTTCGCCAGGGCGACCGATGCCGCCCTGGTCCGTGCGAAGGAGCTCGCCGCGGGTGCCTGAGCGGGGGTCAGCGGTCGAGGGACGCGAAGCGCTCGATGTCGCTGTTCGTGCCCGACACGATGATGAGGTCGTGGTTGGTCACGACGGTGTCGGCCTCGGCGTAGCGGAACGGCTTGCCGGGGCTCTTCACGCCCACCACGGTCACGTTGAACCGTGAGCGGACGCCGGACTGGTTCAGGCCCACACCGCGGATGAACTTCGGCGGGTACATCTTGGCGAGCACGAAGTCGTCGTCGAAGCGGATGAAGTCCAGCATCCGCCCGCTCACGAGGTGCGCGACGCGCTCGCCGGCCTCGCGCTCGGGGTAGATGACGTGGTTGGCGCCCACGCGGGCGAGGATCTTGCCGTGCGACTGGGACACCGCCTTGGCCCAGATCTGCGGCACCTTCAGGTCGACCAGGTTGGCGGTGATGAGCACGGACGCCTCGATCGAGGAGCCCACGGCGACGACGGCGACCTGGAAGTCCTTCGCGCCGATCTGGGTGAGCGCGTCGATGTTCTTGGCATCGGCCTGCACCGTGTGCGTGACCCGGTCCGACCACTTCTGCACGAGCTCCAGGTTCTCGTCGATGGCGAGCACCTCGCGGTCGAGACGGTCGAGCTCGCCCGCGCACGCGGCGCCGAAGCGGCCGAGCCCGATGACGAGCACGGGCGCGTCGGTGCGGATCTGCTCAACCAACGATCGGCCTTTCCACCGGCAGCGCGTAGAGCTGCGAACGGGTCGACGCGGCCACCGCCGCGGCGAGAGTCACTGTACCAACGCGCCCCATGAACATCGTGGCCGCGAGCACGTAGATCGCGGGGTCGGGCAGGTCCTGGGTGAGCCCGCTCGACAGGCCCACCGTGGCGAAGCCGGACACGACGTCGAAGAGCACCTCGTCGACCGGCGCCTTGGTCAGCTGCGCGATCGTGATCGTGGAGACGGCGACGATCGTCGCGCCCCAGGCGACCACCGAGAGCGCCACCCGCTGCACGTCGCTCGGGATGCGGCGGCCGAACGCCTGCACCGACGGGCGGCCCTTCGCCTCCGACCAGACGCTGAGGGCGAGCACGGCGAGCGTCGTCACCTTGATTCCGCCGGCGGTGGATGCCGAGCCGCCGCCGACGAACATGAGCATCGACCCGACCAGCAGCGACGAGCCGTGCAGCTGCCCGATGTCGACGACCGAGAACCCGCCCGAGCGGGTCATGGCCGACAGGAACATCGACTGGAACGCGGTGTCCCAGGCATCCATCCCGCCGAACGTGGCCGGGTTGTCGTACTCGAGCGTGACGAACACGGCGGCGCCGGCGAAGAACAGGATGACGGTGGTGATCAGGGTCAGCTTGGTGTGCAGCGACCAGCGGCGCACGTGCCACTGGTGCCGCCAGAGCGTGAAGATCACCGGGAACCCGATCGACCCGAGGAACACGCCGATCATCAGCACCGACATGAAGACGTAGTCGGTGGCGAAGGGCGTGAGGCCGTTGGCGTTGGGTGAGAACCCGGTGTTCGTGAACGCCATCGCGGCGAAGTAGGGCGCCTCCCAGATGGCGGTGACCGGGTTCACCCCGCCCACCAGCAGCGACGGGTAGAGCAGGATCGCCAGCCCCGCTTCGATGACCACCGTCGACAGCGCCACGGTGCGCAGCAGCTGGCCGACCTCGCCGAGCCGCACCGTCTGACCCTCGTTGACCGGCCCGCCGTGCACGCGCAGCGGGTTGGTGTCGCCGGCCGCGATGAGCTTGGCACGCAGCCCCAGCCGCTTCGAGATGATCATGCCCAGGATCGAGGCGAGGGTCAGCACGCCCAGGGCGCCGATGTTGACGCCGACGTAGATGAGCACCTGACCGAACGGGGACCAGTGCTCGCCCATGTTCACCGTCGACAGGCCGGTGACGCAGATCGTCGACACCGCGGTGAACACGGCATCGGCCAGCGGTGTGACCTGGCCGTCGGCGGACGCGGCCGGCAACGACAGCAGCGCCGTGAACAGCAGCACCAGCGCGGAGAAGACGAGGATGGCGAAGCGCGCCGGCGACGAGGTCGTGAACGCGCGGGCACCGTCGGCGACACGATCCCAGTTCCGGGCCCATCGCCGCTGCCAGGCCGCCGCGCCTGCCATCGCCGGTGCTCCTCCCCGCGATCGACGCGCTGTCGTGGAACAGCGGCGACCGCACGGCTAACCTAAGCACATGGCGGACATCTTCGGCGTGATCGCGGACGCGACCAGGCGTGACATCCTCCGGCTGCTGCTGGACCGGTCCGCGGTGGGCGAGCAGGGAACGAGCGTGTCCCACATCGTCACCCAGCTCGGCGTCAGCCAGCCGACGGTGTCCAAGCACCTCAAGGTGCTCCGTGACGCCGAGCTCGTCTGGGTGCGGGAGGACGGTCAGCACCGCTACTACAGCCTGTCGGCGGCGCCGCTGGTCGAGGTCGAGGACTGGCTGCTGCCCTTCGAGGACGCCGCGGACGGCGGCGTCCCGATCGTGTCGCTGCCGGTCTCAGCGGCTCATGCCGCCGAGGTCGTCGGCCGTGCGGCCGCGTCGGTGAACCATGCGGTCGCCTCGGCGCTGCGGCGGCTGCCCGGCCGCTAGGAGTCCGCGTCCGAGCCGCTGCTGTCGGATCCGTCGTCGGGGCGGGTGGGCACCGTGCCCTGCTCGCCCGTGCCGGAGCCCGGTCCGAACTGGGATCCGTCGCCGCCCGGGAACTCGCCCTGCTCGAACGTCGTGCTCACGGTCTGCGAGCTCCCGAGCGCCCAGCCGGCCCACATCCCGCCGCCGAAGATCAGCGCGACGGCGAGCACGCCGCCGCCGATGATCGCGGCGATCACGCCGCGGCGGCGCTTCGGCGTGGCGTTCGCCGGGGCAGCCGGCGCCGCCGCCTCGACGGCGACCGGGTGGTACACGTCGGTCACCGGCTCGGCCGCTTCGGCGGGGGTGGTGAGATGCGTGGTGGGGGCGGAGTGGAAGTCCGAGGCGTACGCCGCCTCGGCGGCCTCCGCGGCGGAGCGCGGAGGAAGCGGCGGCAGGACGGTGGTCCCGCCGGTGGAGGATGCAGTGGTATCGGACATGCTTCTACTCTCGGCATGCCGGCTTCGATGCAGGCATGTCCCGGATATGTGATCGCTATGCGAGAAGGCCGCCACGATCCGTCACAGCGGCCACATAGGTTTACACGCGTCGCGCGGACCTCTACGCTGTCGAACAGCGCGCAGCGGCGCGTGATCGCAGCAAACAGAAGGACCTCGGATGCCGGATCTCGCCGACACGCGCTTCCTCACCGTCGCTGAGGTGGCCGAGATCATGCGCGTCTCGAAGATGACGGTGTACCGGCTCGTCCACGCCGGCGAGCTGCCCGCGGTGCGGTTCGGGCGGAGCTATCGCGTGCCGCAGAGCGCCGTCGACGAGCTCGTGCAGCGACCCGTCGCCGACGTCGGCTAGACTGTTCCGAGGCATTTTTTCCGATTGCCCGATCCCGGGAGCAGCGAGGCTGCGCCCAGACCCCTGACGTAGTGAGGTTTTCCGTGGGTTCTGTCATCAAGAAGCGCCGCAAGCGCATGGCGAAGAAGAAGCACCGCAAGCTGCTTCGCAAGACTCGCCACCAGCGCCGCAACAAGAAGTAAGCGGCATCCGACACCGAGCGCCTGTCCTGTGGACGGGCGCTTCGTGTTCCGTCAGGAGGGGATCGATGAAGTCCATCACCGTGCAGCAGCTGCGCGAGCGCGACGGGGTTCCGCTCGTCGACGTGCGTGAGCCGGATGAGTACGCCGGAGGCCATGTCCCCGGCGCGGTCAACCTGCCGATGTCCACCATCGGCGACCATCTCGACGAGCTGCCCGACGGCGCGTTCGACGTGATCTGCCAGCTCGGCGGTCGCTCGGCCCGTGTCGTCCAGGCGCTCGAGGCCCGCGGCTACGACGTCACCAACGTCGAGGGCGGCACGGGCGAGTGGGTCGCCGCCGGCTTCCCGGTCGAGACCTAGGCCGAGCCCGTATGCCCCGCCGGGGATACGATTGATCCCGTGACCACCATCACGATCATCGGCAAGGACGGCTGTCATCTCTGTGACGTCGCCGTCGGTGTCGTCGAGCAGGTGCTCGCCGAGCTCCCCGCGCAGCAGGCGGACCTTGTCGAGGTCGTCGAGATGTCGATTCAGGACGATCCCGCGCTGTACGAGCTGTGGTGGGAGAAGATCCCCGTCGTGCTCATCGACGATCGCGTCCATGCCCATTGGCGCGTCGCGCCGGAGCGGCTGCGGCTGGCGCTCGAGGCCGCGGTGAAGGAGCCGGCGCAGTGACGATCCGTCATATCGTCGCGTGGCAGCTCGCGACCGGCGACACGGCCGAGCGCGCCGCGCAGGCCGCGCGCATCACCGCGGAGCTGGGGGCGCTCCGCGGGGTCGTGCCCGAGATCCTCGAGATCACCGTCGGTCCGGACATCGTCGGCGACGGCAACTGGGACGTGGCGCTGATCGTCGACGTCGCCGACCGCGCCGCGCTGGACGCGTACCAGCGGCACCCCGCCCATCAGGCGGTCGTCGCCTACGTCCGCTCGGTGGTCTCCGGTCGCGTGGCGGTCGACGTCGAGGTCTGATCCTCCTCCTCCGGCTCGGACCCGACCACCGGGATCGCCTGGGTGAAGGTCGACGCGCGGGCCTCCGCCGCCGCGCTGCCGGTGAACAGCCCCGCCTCGCCGGTGGGTGTGGGCTCGTGCATCACGTGCTTCTCCGGCTCGGTCATGAGCACGCGCTGCACCGGCAGCCCGGCGGGCATCGCCTGCTGCATCCAGGTGACCATCGCCTCGCGCACCAGGCACCGCAGGTCGAACAGCGTCGGGGCGTCGCTGGCCGTGACCAGGATCCTCACCCGCACGTAGCCGCCGACCGCGTCGGTGACCTGCAGCACGCTGGCCCGGCCGTCCCAGAGGTCGGTGTCGGCGAGCACCTGGTCGAGACGTGCGCGCATCCGGCTGGGGGAGATGCGCCAGTCGAGGTCGAGCTCGACGGCGCCCAGCAGCTCGGAGCCCTGCCGCGTCCAGTTCTGGAACGGCGTCGTGGTGAAGTAGGTGCACGGCAGCACGAGTCGCCGCTCGTCCCACAGGTCGAGCACGACGTAGCTGAGGGTGATCTCGCCGACGCGACCCCACTCCTCCTCCACGACGACCACGTCGTCGACCCGCAGCGCGTCGCTGAACGCGAGCTGGAGGCCGGCGAAGATGTTCGCCAGGACCGACTGCGCGGCCAGACCCGCGATGATCGACGCGATGCCGGCGGAGGCCAGGACGCTGGCGCCGAACGTCTGCACCGCCGGGAAGGTCAGCAGGATCGCACCGATCGCGAGGATCACGATCACCGCGATCACGAGCCGCCGCAGGATGAGGGTCTGCGTGCGGATGCGGCGGGCCACCCGGTTGTCGGGCACGTCGATGCGGTAGCGCCCCAGCGTCAGGTCGGTGGCGAACGCGACGAGGGCGGCCAGCAGCCACGCGGCGACCGCGATCACCAGGATCGTGAAGGTATGGTCGAGCGTCGAGGTCCAGCCGGCATCCGGGAAGGCGACGGTCACCGCGATCCACAGCGCCACCACCAGCGCGAGCACCCGGAACGGACGCCTCGCGCGGGTGACGAGCGCGGTGGGCCAGGCGCGACGGCGGGCGATGAGACGCACCGTGAGGGCGACGACGACGGTGAGCACGATCGCGGCGGCGACCGCGACCGCGACGGCGATGGCGAAGGCGAGCCAGGAATCGAGCATGGTCCTCCTCGGGTCGGGGAGGGCGCCACGTTACCGGCTGTCGCTGAGCGCACCCCCGGGGTTGCGCGTCACGCGAACGCCGGGGGCCTCAGGGCGCGAGCCGGGTGGGGCCGCGGAACAGGAACGTGACCTCGCGGATCGAGGACTCGCCCAGAAGCAGCATCAGCACGCGCGCGAGCCCCATGCCGAAGCCGCCGTGGGGCGGTGCGCCGTAGCGGAAGAAGTCGAGGTAGAAGTCGAGGTGGGCGGGGTCGAGGCCCTTCTCGCGCGCCTGCTCGACCAGCACGTCGACGCGGTGCTCGCGCTGCGCGCCGGTCGTGATCTCGACGCCGCGGAACAGCAGGTCGTAGGACTTCGTCAGCCCGGTCTCGGCATCCCGCATGTGGTAGAACGGCCGGATCTCGCGCGGGTAGTCGGTGATGAACACGAACTGGTGACCGTAGGTCTCCTGCACGTGCGCCGAGATCTGCCGTTCGCCCTCCGGGTCGAGGTCGCCGTCGGTGCGCGGGATGACGTAGCCGCGGGCGGCGACGATCTCGCGGGCCTCGGCCAGCGGGATGCGCGGGAACGGGAGGGCGGGAACGACCACCTCGATCCCGAACAGCTCCTCGATCTCGGCGCCGTGCGTGTCCTTGACCGCCTGGATCGCGGTCCGCAGCAGCTCCTCCTGCATCCGGGCGACGTCGTCGTGCGAGTCGATCCAGCTGATCTCGGCATCGATCGAGGTGAACTCGGTGGCGTGCCGCGAGGTGAACGACGGGTCGGCGCGGAAGGCCGGGGCGATCTCGAACACTTTGCCGAATCCGGCGGACTGCGCCATCTGCTTGAAGAACTGCGGGCTCTGGGCCAGGTAGGCGGTCTTGTCCTCGAAGTAGTCGAGGCTGAACAGCTCGGCGTTGGACTCCGACGGGCTCGCCATGAGCTTGGGGGAGTGGATCTCGATGTAGTCGCGCTCGACCCAGTAGGTGCGCATCGCGTGCTCGAGCGTGGTCTGGATGCGGAAGATGAGGTTGTTGCGGCGCTGGCGCAGGTCGAGGAAGCGCCAGTCCATGCGCTTGTCCAGGCCGCTGTCGGCGGCGATCGGGGTCTCCGGGTCTGCGGCCGCGGCGACCGTGAGCGTGGCGACCCTCACCTCGACGCCGCCGAGCTTCACGCGCTCGTCGTGCGTGAGGGCGCCGGTGACGGTGAGGAACGTGCCGGTCGCGAGGCCGGAGACGGTCTCGGTGAGCGCGAAGGACGCCGCGTCCTCGTCCGGCTCGCGGGTGGCCGGGTTGACCAGCTGCACCGCACCGGTCTCGTCGCGCAGGATGACGAACTGCACCTTCTTCTGATCGCGGACCGTCTCGACCCATCCGGACACCGTCACCGGCCCGTCGGGAAGGGTCTGCAGCTGGTTGATCAGGACGCGTTCGCTCACGGGGGTCCAGTCTACGGGGGCGCTGCTGGCGGTCCCGGCGCGCATGTCGCCGCAGGGGTGGCAGGCTGGAACGATGACGGTTCCGCAGATCACGCTCAACGACGGCCACACCATCCCCCAGCTCGGCTTCGGCGTCTTCCAGATCGACCCGCCCGAGACGGAGCGCATCGTCACCGATGCGCTCGAGATCGGCTATCGGCACATCGACACCGCCGCCGCGTACGGCAACGAGGAGGGCGTCGGCCGCGCGCTCGCCGCCAGCGGCATCCCCCGCGACCAGCTGTTCGTCACCACCAAGCTGTGGAACGCCGAGCAGGGCGCCGAGACCACCCGCCCGGCGTTGGAGCGGAGCCTGGCCAAGCTCGGCCTCGACCACGTCGACCTGTACCTGATCCACTGGCCGCGGCCCGACCTGGACCGCTACGTGGCGACGTGGCGGGTCTTCGAGCAGCTGCAGGGAGAGGGCCTGACGCGCTCGATCGGCGTGTCCAACTTCCACCGGCCGCATCTGCAGCGGCTGGTCGACGAGACCGGAGCCGTGCCCGCGGTCAACCAGATCGAGCTGCACCCCGCCTTCGCCCAGCACGAGCTGCGTGCGTTCGGCGAAGGGCTCGGCATCCGCACCGAGGCCTGGGGACCGCTCGGTCAGGGCAAGTACGACCTGTTCGGCGACCCCGCGATCGTGCGGGCCGCACAGGCGCACGGGGTCACCCCGGCGCAGGTCGTCATCCGCTGGCACCTGCAGCAGGGCGTCATCCTGTTCCCCAAGTCGGTCTCGCGCGAGCGGATGGCGGCGAACTTCGACGTGTTCGGCTTCGAGCTGACGGACGCCGAGACGGCTGCCATCGACGGGCTCGACCGCGGTTTGCGCGTCGGCGCCGACCCGGACACCGCGACGTTCTGACCCGCCCTCGACGCGCCGCACGGGCGAGTCATAGGTTGGGGTCATGGCGGCACGGCGTGGTCTGCAGCTCTCCTGGGTCGTCGGCGGAAGCCTGCTGATCGCCTCGGCGACGGCGGCGATCGCGGCCCTGTCCGGCGGCGCGTCGACGGCGCCGGCGAGCGTGGTGGGCGGCCTGTTGTTCGCCGCCGCTGCGCTCGTGCTCGCGCTCGGCATCCCGGACGGCCGGCGCGTCGCCGGGGCGAGCCGGCTGGGCGCCGGCGCGGTGATCGTGTTCGGCTGCTGGCCGGTCGTGATCGGCCTCGTCGACGGTGTGCTGGCGAGCGTCGGCGACCTCGGACCGGTGATGGTCCTCGGCTACCTGGACATCGTGATCCGGCTCGGTGCGGGCATCGTCGCCGTCGTCATGATCGCCCGCGCCGCGGATGTGCCGTCGCGGTGGCGGTGGGCGCCGCTGTGGGGGCTGGTCGCTGTCGTCGCCCCTCAGGTGCTGATCCAGCTGGCGGCGGCGGCCGTGCCCGCCGAGCAGCTGCTGTCGTTCGTGGCGGTGGTGGGTGCTGTGCTGAGCGTGATCACGATCGTGGTGCCCGCGGGGCTGGGCGTGCTGGCGATCGTGTACGCGCGGCATCCGGTGGAGCGGGTGGTCCCGGTGTACGGCCCGGGCGCGGGCGAGCCGTCATGAGCCGCGGCGTCGCCGTCCGCGTCCAGCCCACGCTCAGCGTCCTCTTATGACCCGTCCACGTAAAATCGTCTGGTGTCCGCCGATCGCCTGCATCTCGTGCGCCACGGGGAGGTCCACAACCCCGCGCACGTGCTGTACGGGCGACTGCCCGGATACCGGCTCAGCGTCGACGGCCGGCGCATGGCCCGGCAGGCCGCCGAGTATGTGCGCTCGCTGCAGCGTCCGGTCTCGGCGCTCATCTGCTCGCCGTTGCAGCGCACGCAGGAGTCCGCGGAGCCGTTCGTCGAGCTCTTCGGCATCCCGCCCGTCCTCGACGAGCGCGTGATCGAGCCGACCAACGTCTTCGAGGGACGCCGGATGTCGCGGGCGCTGCGCAACCCGCTGAACTGGCGGCACCTGATCCGTCCCTCCGTCCCGAGCTGGGGCGAGCCCTATGCGGAGGTCGTCGGGCGCATGCGCGAGGCCATGACGCAGGCGTGGGATGCCGTGCCCGCCGGCGACGTCGTGATCGTCAGCCATCAGCTGCCGATCTGGGTCACCCATCTGCAGATGAACGGCGAGCCCCTCAAGCACGATCCGCGTCGGCGCCGCTGCGCCCTCTCGAGCGTCACCAGCTTCCGGCGTGACGCGCGCGGCCTGTGGCGCGAGGTCGACTACGCGGAGCCGGCGTCCACCGCGGGCTCCGTGGATGTGGGGGCGGTATGACCGGTGTGCGCTGGCCGAGGCGGATCGCCGCCGCGGCGATCGTGGTGGGGCTGGCCGCCGCGCTCGCGGCGTGCGCGAACGACGACCTCGCCCAGCAGTACCTGTCGGGATCGGACCAGGGCTTCATCTCCGGCGACTTCCAGGTGCAGGAGACCGATCCCGCCGACCGCGGGGAGCCGATCGTGTTCACCGGGACCACGCAGGACGGCGACACGGTCGGCAGCTCGGACTACGCGGGGCAGGTGCTCGTCGTGAACTTCTGGTACGCGGCCTGCGGTCCGTGCCGCGCCGAGGCGCCGCAGCTCGAGAAGGCCGTGTCCGCCGTCAGCGACGAGGACGTCTCCTTCCTCGGCGTGAACATCTACGACCAGCCGCAGACGGTGTCGTCGTTCATGGCGACCTACAGCATCAGCTACCCGAGCATCATCGCCGTCGACGACAGCGCCGTGAACCTGGCGTTCGCCGACGCCGTGCCGCTGACGGCCGTGCCGGTGACCCTCGTCATCGACAAGGAGGGGCGCATCGCGGCGCGCATCGTCGGGCAGCTGACGGACGCGTCGATCCTCACGACCCTGGTGAACGACGCCGTCGCGGAGACCTCGTGACCGGCATCGTGGCGGGCGGCGCGCTGTGGCTCGCGGTGCCCATCGCGATCGCGGCAGGACTCGTGTCGTTCCTCTCGCCGTGCGTGCTGCCGCTCGTGCCCGGCTACCTCGGGTTCCTCGGCGGAGCCGTCGCTCCGCGCGCCGGCGGGCGGATCGGCCGCGGACGGCTGGTCGGCGGCGTGCTGCTGTTCATCGCCGGCTTCACCGTCGTGTTCATGGCGATGAACATCGTCGGCGGCGCGTTCGGCGTGTTCTTCCTGACCTACAAGGACCCGATCACGCGCGTCATGGGCGGGGTCATCATCCTGCTCGGCCTCGTGTTCATCGGGCTGTTCGGCTTCGCGCAGCGCACCCTCAAGCCGCAGGTCAAAGGCAACCTGGGACTCGTGGGCGCGCCGCTGCTGGGCCTGGCGATGGGACTCGGCTGGGCGCCCTGCATCGGCCCGACGCTCGCGGTCATCCTCAACATGTCGTTCGACCAGGCATCCGCCGGACGCGGCGCGCTGCTGGGCCTCGCGTACTCGCTGGGCCTCGGCATCCCGTTCGTGCTCATCGCGCTCGGCTTCGGGTGGGCGACCCGCTCGGTCGGATTCGTGCGCCGCCACATCCGTGTCTTCAACATCGTCGGCGGCGTGCTGCTGATCGTGCTCGGTGTGCTCATGGTCACCGGCATCTGGGGAGTCGTCATGTCCAACCTGCAGGGGGTGCTCGCCGGTGTCACGCCCGCGCTCTGAGAACGAGACCGTCGACGAGGCCGACCCGCTCCGGCCCGCCGACCACGTCGACGGCACCGCGGAGACCGTGGAGGTCGACGACGACGGTCTGATCGTGCAGCCCCGGCTGGGCGTGCTCGGCTGGCTGCGGTGGGCATGGCGACAGCTGACCAGCATGCGCACGGCGCTCGTGCTGCTGCTGCTGCTGGCGATCGCCGCGGTGCCGGGGTCGATCTTCCCGCAGCGCTCGGCCGACCCGAACGGCGTCACGCAGTACTTCGCCGACAACCCCGACCTCGCGCCGATCCTCGACAAGATCCAGATATTCGACGTCTACGGCTCGGCCTGGTTCTCGGCGATCTACATCCTGCTGTTCGTCTCGCTGATCGGCTGCGTCATCCCGCGCACCGTGCACCACTGGAAGGCGCTGCGCTCGCGCCCGCCGCGCACCCCGGCGCGGCTCTCCCGCCTAGCCGACCACACCGCCGTGACCGTCACGGTCGCCCGCGAGGACGTCGCCACCGCCGCCGAGACCGCGATCGGCGATGCGACGGCGCTGCTGCGCAGGGCACGCTATCGCATCGAGCGCTACGACCGCGGCGGCGTGGTGTCGGTGTCGGCGGAGCGCGGCTATCTGCGCGAGACGGGGAACCTGCTGTTCCACGTGGCCCTCGTCGGCGTGCTCATCGCGGTCGGCGTCGGCGGGGCGTACACCTACACCGGGCAGCGGGCGATCATCGAGGGCACCTCGTTCACGAACGCGTTGACCTATTACTCGTCGTTCAACCCCGGCCGGTTCGTCAACGCGGCGCTGCTGTCGCCGTACTCGATCACGCTCGACAGCTTCGACGTCAGCTACGTGCCGTACGGCGAAGCCGGCTCCGGCCAGGCCGGTGACTTCGACGCCCACGTCACCACCACCGAGCCCGACGGCACGTCCACCACCGGCGACGTGCGGGTGAACCACCCGCTGCAGATCGGCGGCGACAGCGTCTACCTCATGGGCAACGGCTACGCCCCCACGATCACGGTGCGCGACGCCGACGGCAACGTCGTCTTCCACGACTCGGTGGCCTTCCTGCCGCAGGACAGCAACATGACCTCCCTCGGTGTCGTGAAGGTGACGGACGGGCTGAGCGAGCAGCTGGGGCTCGTCGGCTACTTCTACCCGACCGCGCAGCCCCTCGACGACGGCACGTACACCTCGGTGTACCCCGACCTCGTCTACCCGATGCTGAGCCTGAACGTCTACGCCGGCGATCTCGGCATCGACGACGGCACGGCACGCTCGGTGTACACCCTCGACCCGACCGGCATGACCCAGCTCGCCGGCCCCGGCACCGACACCGACGCGATCCAGCTGCTGCCGGGGGAGACGGCCGAGCTGCCCGACGGGCTGGGCACCATCACGTTCGAGAACGAGTCCCCCGACGCGAACCCGCTGAGCACGTCCACCGACACCGACTACTCCCAGTCGGTGAAGCGGTACGTGTCGCTGTCGATCCACCACGACGTCGCCGCTCCCTGGGTGCTGCTGTTCGCGGCGATCGCGGTGGCAGGGCTCCTGCTGGCCCTGTTCGTGCCGCGCCGGCGCATGTGGGTGAAGGTGACCCCGCGCGACGGCACGCTGCGCATCGAGTACGCCGGCCTCGCCCGCGGCGAGGACCCGACGCTCGCGGGCGCCGTCGCCCAGCTCGCCGACCGCCATGCGCAGGCGCTGCGCCGCGCACCCGACGTGTTCACCGTCCCGGACGCCGCCGCGGCGCCCCGGGCTGCCCGCCCCGCCGCCAAGCGGCCCCGGATCTAGACTGAGGCCCATGTCCGATCTCTCGCTCGACAACGTGTCGGTGCTGCTCATCTGGACCGCGATCGCGATCTACGCGCTGGCGTTCGTCGCGTACACGGTCGACCTCTCCCGCCGAGGTGCGCAGGCGGTCCAGGCGCAGGACGCGCGGGAGCGCGAGCTGGTCGGCGTGGGTGCCTCCGGCCGCGAGTCGATCGACGCGGTGCGCGTCTCGCAGGATCGCGCCGCCACGGCGCTCGCCGCCCGGGGCGCGAAGCGGGACCGGCCGCTGTGGGCGCGCATCGGCACCTCCCTCACCTGGCTGGGGCTCGTCTTCCACGTCGGAGCCGATGTGACCCGCGGCATCGCCGCCGGGCGGGTGCCGTGGTCGAACATGTACGAGTTCTCGATGACCGGCACGATGCTGATCATCGCGGTGTATCTCGCAGTGCTGTTCCGCTACGACCTCCGGTTCCTCGGGGCGTTCGTGACCGGCTTGATCGTGGTGCTGTTGGGCGGGTCGTCGCTCCTGTGGGTCGAGGTGACGCCACTGTCCGACCCGCTCAAGAGCGTGTGGCTGGTCATCCACGTGTTCGTCGCCTCACTCGCCACGGCCCTGTACGCGCTGGCCTTCGCCCTCTCGGTGCTCCAGCTCCTGCAGACCCGGCGCGAGCACCGCGCGATCAACGCCGCCCCGGATGCCGCCCCCGCCAGGGTGCGCCTGCGGTTCCTCCGCATCCTGCCGTCGTCGGAGGCGCTGGAATCGCTGGCCTACCGGTTCGCGATCATCGGCTTCATCTTCTGGACGTTCACCCTCATCGCCGGCTCGATCTGGGCCAACAGCGCATGGGGACGCTATTGGGGCTTCGACACCAAGGAGGTGTGGACCTTCGTCATCTGGGTGCTGTACGCCGGCTACATCCACGCGCGCGCGACGCGCGGCTGGCGCGGCACGCGCTCGGCGTGGCTGTCGATCATCGGCTTCGCCGCGGTGATGTTCAACTTCACGATCGTGAACCTCTTCTTCAAGGGGCTGCACGTCTACAGCGGCATCGAGTAGGCCGTCGTACGCTCCGGGATGGCGACCTCGGCGAGGTCCCGGATGCGGGGCAGCGGCGACAGCGCGACCCACACCACCGTCCCCAGGCACAGCACCGCGCCGACCGCGAGGCCGGCGCGCGTTCCGAGCCATTCGCCGACGAACCCGCCGGCGGCGGAGCCGAGCGCGATCGTGCCGTAGGTGATCCAGCGCAGGCTGGCGCTCACGCGGCCCAGCATGCCGTCGGGGGTCCGGTACTGGCGCAGGGTGACCAGCAGCACGCTCGAGGCCGCCACGCCGTAGCCGTTGAGGGCGCACACGCCGCCGAGCGCCCCGATCACGCCGGCGACGCCCCACGATGCGTCGACGAACGGGATCACCAGCAGCGCCGTGCACTCCACGATCGCGCACCAGAGGATGACCCGTCCGGCGCCGAGCCGCCGCACCGCGCGGCGGGCGGTGACGGCGCCGAGGACGCCGCCGGCGGCGCCGATCGCGAACACCGCGCCGAGACCGACGGCGTTGAGCGCCAGCTGCTGCACCGCGTGCAGCGTCAGCAGCACCTGGACCCACTGCGCGAACGGGTTGTACAGGGCGGAGAAGCCGAGGTTCGCGATCAGATACCGGTCGCGTCCGACGAACCGGAGTCCTTCCCGCAGCGCCCGCACGAACCCGACGCTCGGAGCGACCGACTCGCGTGCCCGGATCCGCAGCAGCGACGCCGCCGACGCGGTGTACAGCAGCGCGGACACGATGACCGTCCCCGGCGCCGAGAGCGATTGCACCAGGACGCCGCCGAGCCCCGGTCCGCCGACCTGCATGGTCGAGACCGTCGCGGTCAGCCGGGCGTTGGCGCCTTCGAGTCGATCGGCGGCGACCACCGCGGGCACGAACGACTGCCCCGCCACCTCGAACACCACCAGGCAGCATCCCGCCGCCGTGACCAGCACGAGCAGGACGCCGAACGAGAGACCCCCCGACAGCGCGACGGCGCCCACGAGGGCGACCGCGACCGCACGACCGGACACGGCGGCGACGAGCAGCGGTCTGCGACGCATCCGATCCACCAGCACTCCCAGCGGCAGCGCGAGCAGCAGGAACGGGAGCCATCGCGCGACGCCGATCCATCCCAGGTCGGCCGCCGAGGCGTGCAGCGCGAACACGGCCACCAGCGGGATCGCGAACTCGCCGAGCTCGTCGCCGAGGGTGGCCGTGGCCTCGGATGCCCAGAGACGCCGGAAGTCCCACCCATCGCTAACGTGCGAATTGGTCTTCATGCATTAGATAGTGGCGAAGACCGGCCTCATGCGCAAGACCCGGTTCAGGCGTTAGGATCGGCCTGTGACCGAATCCGTCGTCCCCTACGAGCGCCAGCGAGAATTCGCCCGCATCGGGGGCGACGCGAGCCTCGATCTGATCAACACGGTCTCGTGGCGCCTGAGCCCGACGCGGCGCATCGAGCATCTCGGGACGAGCGACGACCTCCGCCGCTGGGCGCAGCAGACCGGTGTCGTGACGGCGGCGGAGGGCGCGGCGCTCCCGCTGGATCCGGACGAGGTGGCGCGGGTGGTCCTCCTCCGCGAGGCGTTCTACGAGCTCGCGTTCCAGGACGGGCCGTCGGAGCCTCTCACCGCCGCCTACGACGACGCGATCCGGGCCGCGCGTCTGATCCCCGGCGCCGACGGATGGATCTGGGAGCTCCCGGTCGATGCGGCGCTGATCCGGCGACGCGTGGCGCTCGCGATGGTCGACCTGCTGCGCGGCGCGGGAGCCGGACGACTGGGGCAGTGCGCCGATGCCGACTGCGGCTGGGTGTTCCGGGACACCTCGCCGCGTCACAACCGGCGCTGGTGCGTGGCGGAGGACTGCGGCAATCGCAACCGGGCCCGTCGGTTCTACGCCAAGACGCGCGCGTCCGTCGTGCCGGTCAGCAGCGCGTAGCACCGGCTCAGTCGCGCGAGCCACCAGTCGCGGCGCGCCGGCGCGGCGGCGAAGCGCGCCAGCAGGTCGGCGTCCGGCTGTGCGCGGCGCACCGCGATGGCGCCGTC
>NZ_JASGEL010000089.1:0-4286 GCF_047606385.1 Microbacterium sp. | reverse complement strand
CCGCGACCGCCGCCTGGCTGCACGGCACGGCGGCCCGGCGCGCCGTGGCCGAACGCTCCGGCGGACCCGTCACGGCGCTGGACGTGGCCGCGCACCTGCCCCTCGCGGTGGCCGCCGCGATCGCACAGGAATCCCCGACAGCCGACCTCTAGGATGGGGAGCCGTGTCGAGACGAGCCTGGCTGTGGGTCGCGTTCTTCGTCGTCCACGTCCTGGTCTCGGTGCTCGGCTGGATCGAGCCGAATGAGCCGATGGGCGACGTCTACCTCGTCTATGAGAAGTGGTCCAGCGCGTTCCTCAACGGCGGCACCTACAGCTACACCGACTCGCTGAAGGGCGTGACCGTCTCCCAGTACGTCGGCTATGTCGGGCTCGACGTCAGCTGGGTCTACCCGCAGCTCGCGCTCGTGCCGATGCTGCTGACCTGGCTGCTCGGCTGGGTGATCGGCTACACGCCCGCGTGGGCGGTGATGGTCACGGCGCTGGACGCCGCGGCCTTCGCGGTGCTGATCGGTCGCGGTCGCGCCGCCGGGCGCACCCTCGCCGGGGCGTTCTGGCTCGCGTTCATCCTGCTGCTGGGCCCGGTCGCGCTGTACCGCATCGACGCGATCACCGTGCCGCTCGGCATCCTGGGCTGTCTGTGGCTCATCGGCCGGCCGTGGCTGGGATCGGTGCTGCTGGCGGTCGCGACCTGGATGAAGGTGTGGCCCGCGGCGCTGCTGGCGGCCGCGGTCATCGCGGTGCGACGCCGCGCCGCCATCGTCGGCGGGGCGCTGGTGGTCTCGGCCCTGACGCTCGGGACGGTGATCCTGCTCGGCGGCGGCTCGTATGCGTTCGGATTCATCAGCGACCAGGCGGGACGCGACCTGCAGGTGGAGGCGCCGGTGAGCACCTTCTACCTCTGGGACTACATGCTCGACGGCAGCTCCGCGACGTTCTACGACCCCGACCTGCTGACCTTCGAGATATACGGCCCGTATGTGAACACGGTGATCCCGATCATGACGCCGCTGCTCGCGGTCGTCGTGCTCGCGGTCGCGGCCCTCGGCGCGTACAAGGCATGGCGCAAGGCGAGCTTCGTCTCGCTGTTCCCGCCGCTGGCGCTCGCGCTGGTGACGGCCTTCATCGCGTTCAACAAGGTCGGCTCGCCGCAGTACATCGTGTGGATCAGCGTGCCGTTGATCCTCGGGCTCACGCTCGACCGGCGGCGCTGGGTCAAGCCCGCAATACTGGCCCTGGGCATCTGTTTGACAACCCAGATCATCTACCCGCTGACGTACTATGACCTGCTCAAAGCCTTCCCGTTCCCGGTGGTCGTCATCACGATCCGCAACGCCCTGATGATCGCCCTGTTCGTGTGGTCCACGGTGCTGGTGGCGCGCACGCGCGTGCGGCACCGGCGCTCCGTCGGCGGGCTCGCCGAGCCCGCGCCCGAATCCGTCCTGACCGGAGGTCTCTGATGCTCATCGCCTTCTCCGTCGCCCCCAGCGGCACCGGCCGTGCCGACGGCTCCGTGCACGACGCCGTCGCCGCCGCGGTCCGCGTGGTCCGCGAGTCGGGCCTGCCTCACCGGACCACCTCGATGTTCACCGAGGTCGAGGGGGAGTGGGACGAGGTGTTCGACGTCGTGCGCCGCGCCACCGAGGCCGTGCTGCCGTACGGCTCGCGCGTCTCGCTCGTGCTGAAGGCCGACATCCGTCCCGGCCGCACCGGCGAGATCGACGGGAAGATCCAGCGGCTCGAGCAGGCGCTCGCCGATCAGGTGCCCGCCGACCCGGAGCTGACCGACCCGCACGCCGACGACGACTGGTGACCCGCGCCCGAAACGATTCGACAAGGGATGCCGCGTCCCGCTAGCATCGCGGGGTGACCTCCTCGACGATCTCGAGGGGCGCGGCGACGGGGGCGCTCCTCTCGCTGGCGATCGGCTCCTTCGGCATCGGCATGACCGAGTTCACCGTCATGGGGCTGCTGCCCGACATCGCGGCCGAGCTGCTGCCGACCGCCTGGGCGACCGGCCAGGAGTACGCCCTCGCGCAGGCGGGGTGGCTGGTCAGCCTGTACGCGCTCGGGGTCGTCGTCGGCGCGCCGACGATCGCGGCGGCGGTCGCCCGCTTCCCGCGGCACCGGGTCATGGTCGTGCTCGCGCTGGCGCTGACGGTGTTCACCGTGTTCACGGTCGTGGCGCCGACGTTCGGCCTGGTCGCGGTCTCGCGCTTCCTCGCCGGGCTGCCGCACGGCGCATACTTCGGCATCGGCGCGCTCGTCGCGGCGGACGTTCTCGGTCCGGGCCGACGGGCCAAGGGCGTCGCGTTCGTGCTCACCGGGCTGACCGTGGCGAACGTGATCGGCGTGCCGCTGGGCACCTACCTCGGTCAGCAGGTCGGATGGCGTGCGGCCTTCGCCGTGGTCGCGGCGATCTTCGCGGCGGCCACCGTCGCGATCTGGGCGCTCGTCCCTCGCGTGCCCGCGACCCCGGGACGCACGATGCGCGCGGAGCTGGGGGTCTTCCGCATCCCGCAGGTATGGCTCGCGCTGGCCACCGGGGCGATCGGCTTCGGCGGGTTCTTCGCCGTGTACAGCTACGTCGCGCCGGTCGTGACCGATGTCGCCGGCGCCGCGTCGTGGGTGGTGCCGGTCGTGCTGGTGGTCATCGGCATCGGGATGACCGCGGGCAACATCGTCGGCGGGCACCTCGCCGACATCGACCTGCGGCGCACGATCCTGTGGGGTCTGACCGGCTCGGCCGTCGTGCTGGCGGCGTTCGCGCTGACCGCGTCGTGGATCTGGGCGCTGGGCGCCCTCGCCTTCGGCGTCGGGTTCGTCTCCTCGGTGCTCAGCCCCGCCATCCAGACGCGGCTGATGGACGTCTCCGCGGACAACCAGTCGATCGCCGCGGCGCTGAACCACTCCGCGCTCAACATCGGCAACAGCCTGGGCGCGTTCCTGGGTGGGCTCGTGATCGCGGCGGGCTGGGGTCTGGTCGCGCCGGCCTGGGTGGGCGTGGCGCTGGCGCTGGCAGGACTCGGGATCGCGCTGGTGTCGTACCGGCTGCAGGACCGCTCCGCGCCGCGGCTGCGGCATCCCGAGCCCGTCCCCTTCGACTGAACGCGGGGCGAGGGACCCGGCGTCAGACGGGGACGGCGAGGAGCCGGCGCAGGTGGTGGCCGACGACGCCCGTCTCGATGAGGAAGCCGTCGTGACCGAAGTCGCTCGTGATGACCGCGGCCTGGTCGCCGTCGAGGGTGTCCGGGATGCCGCGGGCGATGCGCTGCTGGCCGTCCACCGGGAACAGCCGGTCGCTGTCGATGCCGAGCACGAGCGCGGTCGCGGTCACGCGCGCGAGCGCCGCCTCCACGCCGCCGCGGTCGCGGCCGACGTCGTGCGAGTTCATCGCCTCGACGACGGTGAGATAGCTGTTCGCGTCGAAGCGGCGCGTGAACTTGTTGCCATGGAAGTCGAGGTAGCTCTCCACCGCGAACCGGCCGCCGTGGCCGAGCGGGCTGACCCCGGACTGCCACGATCGTTGGAAGCGCTGGTTCAGCTCGGTGGGGCTGCGGTAGTTCAGCAGCGCCATGCGGCGTGCGAGCGCGAGACCGCGGTGCGGGCCCTCGCCCGGCACCGCGTCGTAGTACTCGCCGCCGGCGAAGCCCGGGTCGATGCGGATCGCCTCCAGCTGCACCGAGTTCAGCGCGATCTGGTCGGCGGTGTTCACCGGGGGGGCGGCCAGGATGCCGACCCGCGCCACGCGCTCCGGATGCGAGATCGCCCACTCCAGCGCGTGCATGCCGCCCATCGAACCGCCGATGACCGCCGCCCAGCGGTCGATGCCCAGCGCATCGGCGAGAGCGCGCTGCGCCTCGACCTGGTCGCGGATCGTGAGATACGGGAAGCGGGAGGCCCACTCGTAGCCGTCCGGAGCGATGCTGGCGGGGCCGGTGGAGCCCTGGCATCCGCCGAGCATGTTGGGCGCGATCACGAACCAGCGGTCTGTGTCGATCGCCGCGCCCGGCCCCACGATGTCGGGCCACCAGCCGGCGGTCGGATGGCCGGGGCCCGCGTTCCCGCGGACGTGGCTGTCGCCGGTGAGGGCGTGGACGACGAGCACCGCGTTGTCGCGGGCGGGGCTCAGCTCGCCCCATGTCTCGTAGGCGAGCCGGAAGCCGGGCAGCTCGGCCCCGCCCTCGGTCCGGAACGCCCCGAACGCGGCGAAGCGGCGGTCGCCGACCGGATCGCCGTCGCGCCAGGCGCCGGTGGCGGGCGGGCGTCCGCCGCGGAGCAGGCGGG
>NZ_JASGEL010000088.1:0-47399 GCF_047606385.1 Microbacterium sp. | reverse complement strand
CGACGCCGGCGACCAGGGCCGCCGCTCGGCCCCGCGGCTCGGTGACCAGGGCGCGACGCCTGTCGGCAGGACGCGGCCGCGCCGCATCGGCTCGTCGCAACGTCGGCGCGGCGGCCGAGCCCATCGACACCGCGCCCGGGACGTGCAGCGCGAACAACCGCTCCTCCCAGTCCGCGACGTCTCGCGGTTCGAGCTCGCACACCTGCTCGGCGAGCTCGGCGAGCAGCGCGAGACCGCTCGCCGACGCCGCCTCGCGCAGCACGTCGGCGGTCGTCGCCGTGGCATCCGGGCCCGACATCATGGGCACGAACAGCGGACGGCCGTCGTCACCGAGCCACCACGCCCCGCACGGACGCGTTTCGCCGAGCTCGGCGAGACCTCGCACCAGGCTGACCGCGATCGTCACCGCCGCGCCCGCATCGGACGCCATGCCGCCGACGATCGGACGCAGGACCCGCGGCATCAGCACGGCGTGCCCGGCGCTCGTGCGGTACACCTCGCACGGCCGTGCGACGTGCTCCCCGGCCGGCCGGTACACCTCGTCCGGCAGCAGATCGGCGTCCACCAGCAGCCCGGTCTGCGCGCCCGCTCGCACCAGGGCCGCCGGCCAGGGCGACTCCGGCGGCGCGACGCGGCGGAGCACCGGCGGCAGCGCCGTCAGGAACGGGTCGTCGACGGGAGGCGTGTCGGTCATGCCCTCACCGTGCCCCGCCGCGCCGGGCCGCGCGGGCAGGTCTCCCCGCACGGCGCACGGCGTCGCGCACCGGCGCCGCTGGGGAGAAGAGGATGCACGCCGCGCCGCTAGGCTGGAACCCATGGCCCGCAGCACCGCCCCCGAGAAGCGTCCCGGCTTCTTCTCGCAGCTCAAGACCCTCTTCCGCTTCACGAAGGAGGCGTATCCGTGGCTGCCGTGGCTGCTGGCCGGCATCCTCGTGGTCGGCGTCGCGATCGGTGTGCTGGTCGGCTTCCTGCTGCCGCCCGTCGCGGTCTGGAGCGTCATCCTGTGGGCGATCACCGGCCTCGTCTTCGGCGTGCTGGGCGCCATGTTCACCATGACCCGCCTGTCGACGACCGCGATGTACAAGAAGATCGAGGGGATGCCGGGCGCGGCCGGCTATGTGATGTCCAGCTCCCTCGGCCGCAACTGGCAGGCCGGCGAGACCCCGGTGGGCGTCAACCCGCGCACCCAGGAGGCCGTCTACCGCGCGATCGGCCGGGGCGGGGTCGTCGTCGTGGGCGAGGGCGCCCGCGGCCGGCTCACCCGCCTGGTCGCGGACGAGCGGGCGAAGGCGCAGCGCGTCGCCACGGGCGTGCCGGTGACGGTCATCTTCATCGGTCACGGCGAGGACGAGGTGCCGATCGCGAAGCTCGCGGCCACGATCAAGGGTCTGCCCAAGGCGATCGACCGCACCACGATGGCCGCCGTGATCAAGCGGCTCGACTCGGTGTCGCAGTCGCTGTCGTCGCTGCCGATCCCGAAGGGCATCGACCCGACGAAGGCGCGCGCGCCGCGTCAGCGCTGAGTCGTCTCAGCTCCGGATGATCGCGGTGCCCGCGATCTTGTCGTGCAGGCCGCGCTGATCCGCATCCCAGATCACCGCGGGGATCACCAGGACCAGCAGCAGGCTCCGCACGATCGGGCGCCACAGGCCGATCCACCGGCCGTTCAGCGCCACGACCCGCATGCGCAGGACCCGGTGCCCGGGACTGCCGCCGAGCGTCGGGATGAACAGCACCTGCACGATCACGAACACCGCCATCGGCGCGAACTGCACCAGGCCGGACTGCGTCTGGACATCGGCATCCGACGGGATCAGCTGATAGCCGAGGAACGCGACCGCGATGATCGTCGCGCAGGCCCAGTCGATCGCCAGCGCGCCGAGACGCCGCGGCACGCGGGCGACGCTGCGGGGACCGCTCCGGGGCAGCCCGAGACGCTCGCCGGGATAGGAGTTCTCGATCGGGGTCTGCGCCACTCATCAACCCTAGACGGGGACGCGTAACATGCCCGAAACATTAGGGATACCGCCGGGCAATGCCCTCCCGATAGCGTCGAGGCAGTCCGCTGTGGCGGGCGGAACTTCCCGAATGCCCTACCTCTGGAGTCTCCATGTTCAGTGATTCATCCGAGGTGCTGAAGTTCATCAAGGACGAGGACGTCAAGTTCCTCGACATCCGGTTCACGGATCTCCCTGGTGTGCAGCAGCACTTCAACATCCCCGCCAGCACCGTCGACGAGGAGTTCTTCACCGTCGGCCAGCTGTTCGACGGCTCCTCCATCCGGGGTTTCGCCAACATCCACGAGTCGGACATGCAGCTGATCCCTGATGTGTCCACGGGGTACGTGGATCAGTTCCGTGAGGCGAAGACCCTCGTGATGGTCTTCGACATCTACAACCCGCGCACCGGCGAGATCTATTCGAAGGACCCGCGCCAGGTCGCCAAGAAGGCCGAGAAGTACCTGGCCTCGACCGGCATCGCCGACACCGCGTTCTTCGCCCCCGAGGCCGAGTTCTACATCTTCGACGACGTGCGCTACGAGGTGAAGCAGAACACGAGCTTCTACGCGGTCGACTCCGAGGAAGGCGCCTGGAACACCGGTCGCGTCGAGGAGGGCGGCAACCTCGCCAACAAGACGGCGTACAAGGGCGGCTACTTCCCCGTGGCCCCGGTCGACAAGACCGCGGATCTGCGCGACGACATCAGCCTCAAGCTGATCGAGTCCGGCCTGATCCTCGAACGCGCCCACCACGAGGTCGGCACCGGTGGTCAGCAGGAGATCAACTACCGCTTCGACACCATGGTGCACGCGGCCGACGACATCCTGAAGTTCAAGTACATCGTCAAGAACACCGCCGAGCAGTGGGGCAAGGTGGCGACGTTCATGCCCAAGCCGCTGTTCGGCGACAACGGCTCCGGGATGCACACGCACCAGTCGCTGTGGCTGGGCGGCAAGCCCCTCTTCTACGACGAGAAGGGCTACGGCGGGCTGTCCGACATCGCCCGCTGGTACATCGGCGGCCTGCTGGCCCACGCCCCGGCGGTACTCGCGTTCACCAACCCGACCCTCAACTCGTACAAGCGCCTGGTCAAGGGCTACGAGGCCCCGGTCAACCTGGTCTACTCGGCCGGCAACCGCTCCGCCGCCATCCGCATCCCGATCACCGGCTCGAACCCGAAGGCCAAGCGCATCGAGTTCCGCGCTCCCGACGCCTCCGGCAACCCGTACCTCGCCTTCGCCGCGCAGATGATGGCGGGCCTGGACGGCATCCTGAACCGCATCGAGCCGCACGAGCCGGTCGACAAGGACCTGTACGAGCTTCCCCCCGAGGAGGCCAAGAACATCCCGCAGGTACCGAACTCGCTGCTCGACTCGCTCGAGGCGCTGCGCGCCGACCACGAGTTCCTGACCCGCGGCAACGTGTTCACCGAGGAGCTCATCGAGACCTGGATCGAGTACAAGATCGAGAACGAGATCAAGCCGCTCGCGGCACGTCCGCACCCGTTCGAGTACGAGCTGTACTTCGGCGTCTGAGCGACGCCGTCATCGAAGAGGGCCCCGGGGATCGTCTCCCGGGGCCCTCTTCGATGTCGCTCACAACCACCTCACGGCCCTCTCGGTCGCGATGACCCGGTGCGGCTCGAGGACGAGCCCCGCAGCCCCGATGAGCGGGCCGCTGTCAGCGAGCGTCGAACTGACGACGGCGATGCCGCGGAGCGTCTCGAACGGTGCCGCGTCAGCGAGGACCATCGCGACCCTGTCTGCGAACCCGGGGATCGCATTCGCGAAGCCTCCGCCGATCGCGACGGCTTCCAGGTCGAGCAGCGCGCCCGCGTTCACGATCGCTTCCGCCACCGCGTTGACGGAGCGGGCGATCGCCGCGGAAGGGACCGGCTCGCCCTCCAGCATGGCCGCCACGAGAGCCTCACCGGATGTCCCCTCCCAACCGTGGCGACGTGCCCATGCGACAGCGCGCGGTCCCGCGGCGATGCCTTCGAGCGTCGCCGCGGCATCCGGGCCGGAGTCGGCGCGCTCGCGGATCTGGATCTGCCCGATGTGGCCGGCATTGCCGGTGCGGCCGGCATGGAGGCGACCATCGATGAGGAGTCCTCCACCGACGCCCGTGGATACGACGATCGCCATCGCATCGCGACACGCGGCCAGCGCGCCGATCCAGTTCTCCGCGAGCGTGATGCACAGACCGTCGTGGCGAAGACACGCCTGCTCGAGTCCGGTCGCGCGGCGCACGACGTCCACGATCGGGTGGTTCCGCCACTGCGGCAGGTTGATCGGGGACACGGTGCCGCGCGCCACGTCGATGGGGCCGGCCGACCCGATGCCGACGCCGACGACCTCCGTCGAGTCCGCGGCGGCCGTGAGCGCCGCGCGCGCGACGGTCGCGACGGCGTCATCGAGCTGTCGCGCGGTCCGCACGCGACCGGTCTCCGCACGATGCCGAGTGCCGGGCAGGAGGCGTCCCCGACTGTCGACGAGAGCCGACTCGACCTTCGTTCCGCCGATGTCGAGCGCGAGCGCGGCGCGGCGGGAGCGCACGGTGGGACGCGGCGTGCTGTCGTTCACTCCGGCGACCTCCGTGGTGCGGGGCCGACGGCGAGGAGCTCGAGTTCGGCGATGCTGGCCGGCGCGCCTCCGGCGGTGGCGTGGAAGCGGATACGGTAGGCGGAGCACGGCACCGCGGGAACCGCGAGCCCGAACGGGCGCGTCTGCCGGTCCCACGCGAACCGCTCCTCCCGTCGCGAGTCCAGCTCGATCCACCCGCCGTCCGCCTCGCCCTCGAAAGTCCAGGAGGCAGGCGCGGAGGACCGGTCGCCGCTGGTGAGGGTGTACATCTCGATGACGGTCGCGGCGGGGAGGCGGATGGTGACCGTCGGACGGGCGGTGGCGAAGACGGCATCGGTGGTGGCGTCATCGTCGATCAACGTGCCGGTCTCGGTCCCGTCGTCCGAGGTGACGACGGCCGTGCTCGCGAGGTCGCGGAGGAGCGGGGAGGGCGGCGACGTGACGATCGCCGTGCCCCACTGCGAAGGCGCCGAGCCCATCCGGAAGGTGAGGACGCCGCCGGCGAGGAGTCGACGGTGGTCGATCCACGGCGACTCGATCGGCTCACCGTTCAGGTGCACGGCCTGCACATAGACGTTCCGGTCGGCGTGGTTCTGCGCCACCACCTCGAGCACCTGGCCGCCTGCCAGACGGAGTCGGGCCCGGGGGAACAGCGGTGAGCCCAGCGCGTAGATCGGGGAGCCGACCGCGAGGGGATACATGCCGAGCGCGCTGAAGAGGTACCAGGCCGACATCTCGCCGTTGTCCTCGTCGCCCGGATAGCCCTGTCCGATGGCGCTGCCGCGGAAGAGCCGGTGGAGGACCTCGCGCACGAGCCGCTGCGTCTTGGCCGGCGTCCCCGCGTACAGATACAGATACGGCATCGCGTGCGCGGGCTGGTTGCTGAAGCCGAACTGGCCCATGCGCACGTCGCGCGCCTCCACCATCTCATGGATGACCGAGGGATAGGTGCCCGGCTTCGCGGCGAGCTCCGGGGTGGCGAAGTAGGCGTCGAGCCGTCGTTCGAGACCGGCCCTGCCGCCGTACATCTCAGCCAGGCCGGCGCCGTCGTGCGGGGCATGGAAGGCGAAGGTCCACGCGTTCGTCTCGGTGTACGCGCCTCCCCAGGACTCCGGGTCGAAGGATGCCGCGTCCTCGAAGGCGCCGGCGCGATCACGCGGGCGGAGAAACCCCGTCGCACGGTCGAACAGGTTCCGGTAGCCCCGGGAGCGATGCCGGAAGTAGGCGGCTTCGTCGCGAAGCCGCCCTCGGCGGCGTTCCGGGGTGGCCGGGTGGGCTGCCAGATAATCGGCGAGGTTGCCGATGCCGGCATCGTTGATCGCGTTCTCGGTCGTCCAGGACACGCTCTCGGGGACCTCGATCGGCACGTAGCCGAGGAACGGGCTGAGCGCGCCGCCCTTGCGTCCGACCGCGTCCGAGGGCGGTGCCACCGTCGCGCTCTTCAGAAGAGCCTCGTACACTTCCCACGGGTCGGGCACCGGAACGCCTTTGAGGATCGCGTCGGCGAAGGCCACGTCCGCGTTCGTCCCGGTCATCAGGTCCGCGTGCCCCGGCGATGACCAGCGGGCGATCCACCCGCTGTCGCGGTACTGCTGGACGAAGCCGTCCAGCAGCTGCGCGGCCCGCTCCGGGTAGAGCAATGAATACGCCGGCCAGACGGTGCGATAGGTGTCCCAGAAGCCGTGGTTCACCGCCATCCTGCCGCTGCGCACGACCGCGCCCGTGCTCGTGCGGGTCGAGGGGCGTTGCGCGAGCACGGGGCTCGCGTACCGCGGTCCGGCATCCCAGTCGCCACCGGGCTGTTCGTGCTGCCAGTTCGGATAGAGGTTCACGCGGTACAGGCTCGAGTACAGGGTGACCAGCTGGTCGTGGTTCGCGCCCTCGACCTCGACGACCCGCAACCGGGTGTTCCATGCTTCACGCGCGGCATCCCGCAGCCGATCGTAGGATTCGGCCGTCTCCTGGAGGTTCGCCCTCGCCTGATCGAGTCCGATGAACGACGACGCGAGCCGCAGTTCGACACCGGTGACCCCGGCGGTGAAGGTCACCGCCAGCGCGGTCGGGCGTTCGGCGAAAGACCTGCCGTCTGCAGGCGGGTGGTCGAACCGGCCGACGAAGAACATCCGGCTGCGCCCCGCCGACAGCGTGGTGCCCCCGTCGACCCAGCCCTCGATCTCCCCCGCGTCGGTGAGCCGGAAATGGGAGGCGCCCGCAACCCGATCGACCACGACGGCGATGTCCGACGGCGACGTGAACCGGAAGCAGGCGCCGTGCATCGTCGGCACCATGCGCGCGCGGATGCCGCCGTCGAACCTCACGTCGTACTCGTGCGGATGCGCCTTCTCCGCATCGTGCCCGAACGGTTGCGCACGTGCGGCGGGTGAGACGGGTACGGCCCCGGCTCCCCCGGCCAGGACGGGCATGACGGCGAGCTGATTGCGGTCGCCCATCCACGGGCTGGGCTGGTGGGAGAGACCGAGACCCTGCAGCACGGGTCGGTTGTCGGCGTTGTTCGCCCGCGCGTACTGATACAGCCACTTCTCGGATTCGGCGTCCGTCATCGGAGTCAGGAGATTGGCGCCGTTGGGCATCGCCGTCGCCGGGATGGTGTTGCCGCGGGAGTAGTCCCGGCTGGAGTTCGTGCCGCGACGGGTGTCGACGTAGTCCACCGGATCGAGGCCGGTCCGCGGCGGAATGCGTGCGATCGTGACGTCGTCGAGCCAGCCGCTGAACGGTGCGCTCGAGGCAGGAGCATGGACGCTCAGTTCGATCGCGGACACGGTGCGGCCGGCGGCCGGCGCCAGCGGTACCACGACGCGGTTCCACTGCTCGGGAACGAGCACGCGCGACCGCCCCTGCGCCCGGGCGGTGGCGGGCGTGCCATAGTCGTCGCGCGCACCGATCTCGGACAGCCGCGCACCGTCGGCGAAGACCAGGTCGATCGCGACGGCTGCGGCCGCGTAGCGGTCGCCGGCGGCCTCGGGGAAGACGAGGTAGCTGAGCTCGCTGTCGACCGCGAGGCCGACCGCCAGGCCCCGCTCCACCGCCACGGCGACGTCTCCGGGCGCGCGCCCGGTGTGCCGGTACGCGAGCGAGAGGGGGCCGCTGAACCCCCTGCGCAGGGCAGCGGTGGGGCTCGCGACCGGCCCGTCGCCGAGCGCGGTCGTCAGCGGGCCTGCGCCGGCCGGTGCGTTCCCGGAGCGGTCGCCGAACGCACTGCGGTAGCAGTCGGTCATCCCTTCACTGCGCCCACGAGGACGCCCTTGGCGAAGTGCCGCTGCAGGAACGGGTACACCAGGAGGATCGGGATGATGCTCAGCACGAGAATCGCCATCTGCAGCGACTGCTGCGGCAACTGGGCGACCTCGGAGCTGCCGCTGTCGGTGCCGAGGGGGCTGCCGTTGATCACGTAGGTGCGCAGGATCAGCTGCAGCGGCCACATGGAGGTGTCGTTGAGATACAGCAGTGCGTTGAAGAAGCTGTTCCAGTAGGACACGGCATAGAACAGGCCGACGACGGCCAGCACCGCCCCGGACAGCGGCAGCACGATGCGCAGGAAGATGCGGATCTCCCCGGCGCCGTCGAGCCGGGCGGACTCGATCAGGTCCGGCGGGAGGTCCATGAAGAACGCCCGCATGATGATCACATTGAACGCGTTCACCGCCACTGGCAGGATCAGCGACCACCAGCTGTCGATGAGGCCCAGCTGGTCGACGACGAGATACGTGGGGATGATCCCCGGGCTGAACAGCAGTGTGAACAGCACCATCAGCAGGATGGGCTTGTGGGCGAACGAGCCCGGGCGCGACAGCGCGTAGGCGAGCGTGGCGGTGCAGGCCAGCGAGACGGCCGTCCCGACCACCGTGATCCCGATGCTGATGACGACCGCACGGGTCACCGTGCCGCCCGAGAGGATCGCCTCGTAGGCGTCGAACGAGGGATGGTCCGGCCACAGCACGAACCCGCCGGCGGCGTTGACCTGGTCAGGGGCGGCGAGGCTGGTGGAGACCACCATGACGAACGGGATGATCACCGCGATGCACGCAGCGGCGAGGACGATGCCTTTCAGCGCGCTCCACGGCAGCGAGCGGAGACGGCGGCGGACGGGACGCGACACGGTGGCAGTCATGACTGGTAGATCCCTCTCTCGCCGAAGATGTGGGCGACTTTGTTGGCGCCGAGCACGAGCGCGACGCTGACGAGGCCCTTCACGAGGCCGACGGCGGCGGCGGTGCCCCATTCGCCGTTGATGATGCCGTTGTTGTACACGTAGGTGTCGAGGACCTCGGACACCTCACGTCCCACCGACTGCTGTTGCAGGATGATCTGCTCGAACCCGACCGTCAGCACGTCGCCCAGCCGGAGGATCAGGAGGAGGACGATGATGCTCCGGATGCCGGGCAGCGTCACGTGCCACGTCTGCTGCCATCTGTTGGCGCCGTCCATGTCGGCGGCCTCGTACAGATTCGGGTCGATGCGGGAGAGGGCTGCGAGGAACAGGATCGAGGCCCAGCCGACGTCCTTCCACGCGGCCTGACTGGTTATCAGCATCAGGAACGCGTCCGGGTTGCCGATGATGTTGAACCCTTCGGAGCCGATCGAGTGCAGCCATGTGTTGAAGAGTCCGCCGTTGCCCAGGACGTTCTGGAAGATGGCGACCACGATCACCCATGACATGAAGTGCGGCAGGTACAACACGGTCTGCACGACCTTCTTGACGGTGTCGCTGAGCAGGCTGTTCAGCATGAGGGCGAGAGCGATCGGCAGCGGGAAGACGACGACGATCTGGATGAAGGAGATGACCAGGGTGTTGCCGAGGGCGCCGAGAAACGCGCGGTTCCCGTCGAAGATGAGCTGGAAGTTGTTCAGCCCGACGAAAGGAGAGTCCCAGATGCCGATGTACGGCTGGTAGTCCTGGAACGCGATCACGTTGCCCAGCAGCGGCAGATAGTGGAAGAGCAGCACCAGGACGATCCCGGGCAGTGCCAGCAGCAGCAGCATCCGATCGCGCCGGAACCGCGTCCGGAAGGCGACCCTGCGCGTCGGGACCGCGGGCGCGATCTCGCGTGCGGTCAGGTGTTCATGCTGCATGGTGACCATGTCTCAGTCCTCGACTTCATTGGCGGAGGCGGGGTGCGCCGACGGTGGTGCCGAGCGTGTATCGGCACGGCAGCAGCACCTGGCGTTCGTAGTCCCCGGTGGGGTTGCGGATGGTCTGGATGAGCAGCTGCACCGAACGCCGCCCCATCTCGGGACGGGGCACGGTCAGCTGCGCCCAACGGGCCTGCCTCGGCCCGTCTTCGGGGAGGTCGACGAGGAGCACGACCGAGAGGTCGTCGGGGATGCCGATGCCGGTGAGGGCCGCCAGGGTCTGGAGCACCTTCAGCTGCGAAGCCGCCTCGACCAGGAGGGCCGTGACACCGGCGGCGCGCTGGGCCTGGAGCCAGGCCGCGCTGATCTCATCAGGCGCGAGGTAGCTCGGCTCCGGGGGCGTGAGACCGAATCGCGTCACGACGTCCCGGAACCCCTCCCATCGCTGCGTCTGGAGGCTGGTGCGCAGCGGCTCGCCCAGATACGCGAACCTGCTGTGACCGAGCGTCAGCAGTTCAGCGGTGATCTCTCCCGATGTCGACCGATAGTCGGCGCCGACGTAGTTCACCGCGTGCCCGTCGACGGCGCGCTCGCCGACGTAGACGAAGGGATACCGGTCCGCGATCAGACGCGCCAGATCCTCGTCATTGGTCGACCGGCCCAGGAGCAGGCTCCCGGATGCGTGCCGCAGCTCGTTGCGACCCTCCGGATACAGCCGCCCGTCCCCGCCCGCCTGGTGCAATGCGGTGAACAGCAGCAGATTGCATCCTTCGGCCGCCGCCTGCTCCTCGATCGCCGTGAGGAACTGGCTGTAGTAGTCGCCGGCCTGCGTCGGGAACACCGGTTCGAAGGTGTGCACGCCCAGCTGCAGACGCCGGCTGCGCGGTCTCGTCGCGATGGGACCGTCATAGCCGAGCTCCGTGGCAGCTCTGATGACCCGCGCGTACGTCGCAGGCGCGACCCGGGACAGATCCCCCGACCCGGTGAGCACGAGGGAGACCGTGGACTGCGAGACGCCGGCCTTGCGGGCGATGTCGGCTTGGCGTGCGGGGGCGGCGCGTTCGGAGGTCATGACACATTCTCCCGCGCGGCATCCGCGGTCACCGAGCGGGGCCGCAGGATGACGCCTCGCGCCTCCAACGCCGCGGCCAGCTCGGCGTAGTCGACGTCGTGGAGCGCGGTGTCCGCCTCGACCGAGATCGCCGCGGCCACCGCGGCCGCATCTCCGAGCATCATGAAGACCGGCTCCATCCGTACGGCCGAGTACGCGACATGCGAGGCGGAGATCGCGGAGATCACCAGCAGGTTCTCGCACTCGCTGCGCACCGGGAGGATCGACCGATAGGAGACGCCGAACGGCTCGTCGACCTCCTGCTGCACGTTGCCCTCGTTGACGACGCGGCCGCGATCGACGTATCGGCGCACGTGATGGGAGTCCATCGTGTAGGAGGCCAGAGCGATCGGATCGGTGACGGCGTCCGGTGCGAGTGCGTCGTGCTGGGTGACGACGCGCTCGCCGACCATGCGGCGCGCCTCCCGCACGTACAGCTGGGCGGGCCAGTTGCTCGTCGAGGTGTACTCGTGCGGCGACAGTCCGAAGGCGTTCGCGACGTCCCGCGTCGCCGCGGGCACGCGCGGGTCGTTCGCGAGGAAGTAGAGCATTCCCGCCTGGTAGTTCACGTGGTCGTCGAAGAGCTCCTGACGTCGCTGGTAGGTCGCCTCCGGCCACTCCCAGGAGCCGCCGATCAGATCGCTGGAGACCGCGCCGTGGTTGTTCATGTCGTACACGTCGCCGTGGACCGGACACGTGCGCCCGGTGAGGTCGAACTCGCTGGTGGCGATATAACGCAGCAGAAGCTCGTACCTCTCCGGTGCGTACCCTCTCGGCCGCGGGAAGGGGATGCGGTCGGATGCGGTGGTGACGCACAGCCGGAAGTTGTAGGCCTGGACGCGACGGTCGCCCTTGCCCACCGCCCCGAAGCCGTCCGGGTCGATGCCGGGAAGCAGTCCGCTCGTGGGCATCCCGGGGATCGTATGGGGGTCGACGGGAGCCACGAACTGATGCCCGCGATCGTGCCGGGCGCCCGCCGACGGCTCTCCGTAGACGTCGGCGTCCTCCCGCCCGACGACATAGGTCACCCCGGCGCCCGCCAGCAGATCGCCTTCGTAGCTGGCATCGATGAAGATCTCGGCGCGGAAGCGCGAGCCGTCTCCGGTGGCGATCTCTCGGATCCTCCCGTTCTCCACCTCGACCGCGGCCAGCTGCTGCCGCGATCGCACCGTGATCGAGGGGTGCGACAGCCACTGCGCGAACACGTCCTCCGCCACGTGCGGCTCGAAGTACCACTCGGGTCTTTCCACGCCGTAGCGATCGGCGACGCCGTCGTAGAACGCTCGCGCCAGACCGCCCACGGTCTCCGGGTCACCGACGTCGGTCAGCCCCAGGCCGCCGGTGCTCATGCCGCCGATGTGGTCGCCGAACACCAGCAGCGCCACCCTCAACCCCTCCAGTGCGGCGCGGTAGGCCGCAGCGACGCCGCCCGATGTGGCTCCGTACACGACCAGGTCACAGTCGACGTCGATGGGCGGCGACTCCGGTTCGAGCAGATAGCGGACGCCTTCGAGGGACGTGGGTGCCGGGTCGGACAACGGGGGCTCCTCTCGTGACGGCGATGTCGCAGGGCTGCGGCGCGACATGTCTATCAAGAACCCAATCAATACACAAGCTGAATATGACCAATATCTACGTAGAGAGAAAACTCCGAATTTTTCGGTTGACAAGCCGCCTCGAAGGCCGGATATAGTGCTCGAAGCGACTGAGCTCCAGTTCTGGAGCATAGATTATGACCAATAATTGCGTCACGTCGAAGCCAAAGGAGGAACGACATGGCACCGTCCGAGATCACACGCAGGCAGCTGATCGTGGGGGTCGGGGGCGTCGCGCTCGCCGGCGCGCTGACCTCATTGCTTGCCGCCTGCAGCACCGGCGGGACCGCCACAGCGGCGGCGAGCGTCGCGGGGGGCGTCGCGCTGCCCACGTACATCCCGTGGGACAAGGTCGCGCCTGATCTCGCAGCCAGCGGCAACGCGATGGCCGGCTTCTTCCGCTACCCGTCCGATCTGATCACGGGGATCGACTCGGTCCCCGGCTCGGGCGGAGACGTCTCGGTGCTGGTCAACCTCTTCTCGTCGGTGCCGCCCTCGCTCGATCAGAACGCGTACTGGCAGGAGCTGAACCGACGGCTCGGTGTGAACCTTCAGCTCAACATGGTGCCCGACAGCACCTACACGCAGAAGCTGGCCACCGTGTTCGCCGGCGGCGACCTGCCGGACATCGTGCAGATCAGGCTGAACCAGACGCGGCGCGATCAGATCCTTCCCGCACTGTTCGCCGATCTCACCGAGTACCTGTCCGGCGACGCGATCGCCGACTATCCCTTCCTGGCGAACATCCCCACCTACGCATGGAAGAGCATGGTGCAGTCGGGTGGGATCCGCGCGATCCCGACGGCGCGCGCCCCGATCGGCCAGATCTACTTCGGACGGCAGGACCTCCTCGAGGCGAAGGGGCTGACCCTGGAGCCTGCCGACTTCGCCGAGTTCGAGGAGATCTTCAAAGAGGTCACCGACAGCGGCGACAACGTGTACGCGACCGCGAACGGTCCAGGGACGGTCGGGGTGGTGCAGGAGATGAACGGAACCCCGAACAACTGGGCGGAGGAGGACGGCGAGTTCACCTTCGGGCTCACCACCGATCAAGCCCGCCAGGCGATCAGCGACGTCGCTGGGCTCGTGAAGAAGGGCTATTTCCATCCCGACGCCTTCGCCGGCTCACTCGACTCCCGGCAGCTGATCGAGGCGGGGCGGGTCGTGTTCAACCGTGACGGCTACGCCGCATGGGACGTGATGGCCAATGCGAACTCGGACGCCACCTTCGGCGCACTGGTAGCGCCGAAGTACGACGGCGGCGGCGACGCGCGGCACTGGTTCGGGCAGACGACGTTCGCCCTGACGGCGATCAAGAAGTCTGACAGCGCAGAGCGGGTGCAGGAACTGCTGCGGATCGCGAACTGGCTGGCTGCGCCGATCGGCACCTCGGAGGAACTGTTCCGGAAATACGGTGTGGAGGGCGTGAACTACACGATGGACGCCGGGACGCCGGTCGCGATCGACGGTGCCACCGCCGATCTCGGACTGCCGCTGAACTACATCGTCGACGAGCCGCCGATACTCGGCCCCGGCCCGCAGAGCCGGGTGCAGGCGCAGTACGACTATCAGGTACGGGTGGGTCCCAACCTGCTGCCCGATGCCGCCGCTGACCTCTTCTCCACCACGGACAACAGCCAGGGCGCTGCGCTGAAGAAGGCGCTGGTGGACGCGCAGACCGAGGTTCTGAAGGGATCGCAGGACCTCTCCTACTGGGATGACGCCGTCGCGACCTGGAAGAGCTCCGGGGGCGATCAGATCAAGCAGGAGCTCGAGGCCGCCTTCGCCGAGGCGAACGGCTGAGCATCCACTCCGAAGGAGCATCCTCATCGTGCCCATCCCGCAACGCAGTCGGATCCTCGTCGTCGGCGGAGGCCTCGGCGGCGTCGCCGCGGCTCTCACCGCCGCGCGACTCGGGGTGCCTGTCGTCATCTCCGAGGAGACGAACTGGCTCGGAGGTCAGCTCACCGCCCAGGCCGTCCCGTCGGACGAGCATCCGTGGATCGAGTCGGCGCACATCTCCCGCACCTACAGCGAGCTGCGGCGCCGCATCCGCGACTACTACCGACGCAACTATCCGCTCACCGCTGCAGCACGGGGCATCCCCGCGCTCAATCCCGGCCTCGGCAACGTGAGCAAGCTCTGCATCGAACCCGCCGTCGCGGTCGCGGTGATCGACGAGATGCTGGCCGGATACCGCTCCGCCGGCCTGATCACGGTGGCCTACCGCCACGTGCCGGTCGCCGTGGACGTCGAGGGCGACCTCGTGCGGGGCGTCACCCTGCGCGAGACGAGAACGGGAGAGGAGACGCACGTCACCGCCGACATCGTCGTCGATGCCACCGAGCTCGGCGACCTGCTGGAGCTCGCGGGCGTCGAACACGTCGTCGGAGCCGAGTCGGCCGACGAGACCGGCGAACGCTTCGCGGCGGAGGTGGCCGACTGGCGCGATCAGCAGGCGGTCACCTGGTGCTTCCCGCTGGAGTACCGCCCCGGGGAGGAGCATGTCATCGACAGGCCCGCCTCCTACGACCACTGGCGCACCCACGTGGATCCGTTCTGGCCGGGACCTCAGCTGTCGTGGTTCAAGATCGACATCCATTCGAACTCGGGGCGTGAGAACCGGATCTTCGAGGCGGACATGGATGCCCCTCACGGGGCCGACCTGTGGCATTTCCGACGCATCCGTGCGCGAAGTCAGTTCGATCCGGCGAGGATCACCACCGACATCTCGCTCGTGAACTGGCCCAACACGGACTACTGGGAGGCACCGCTGGTCGGTCCCGGTGTCGGCGAGTCCGAGCGAGAGACCGGTCTGCGGCGAGCGCGCGAACTCTCGCTGTCGTATCTGCACTGGATGCAGACGGAGGCGCCGCGCCACGACGGAGGTACCGGATACCCGGGACTCATGCTCCGCCCGGATCTCACCGACACGTCCGACGGGCTCGCGAAGCAGGTGTACATCAGGGAGTCCCGCCGCATCGCGGCGCAGTTCACGATCCTCGAACACCACGTCGCGGTCGTCGACCGCCCCGAAGGGGCTGGTGCCCACCTCTTCGACGACGGGGTCGGAGTAGGTCATTACAACATCGACCTGCACCCCTCCGCGGCCGGCGTGAACTACGTCAACCTCGAGTGCTACCCCTTCCAGATCCCGCTGCGTGCGCTGGTCCCCGTGCGGGTGCGCAATCTGCTCCCCGCTGCCAAGAACATCGGCACGACGCACCTGACGAACGGGTGTTACCGACTGCACCCCGTGGAGTGGTCCATCGGCGAGGCGGTGGGGGCGCTCGCCGCGACCTGCGTGGAAAGCCGCACGGAGCCGCACGCGATCACCGCCTCGGACGAACGCATCCGAGATCTCCAGCGCGTTCTCCACGAGACGCTCGGAGCCCCGGTCCGATGGCCCGACGAGATCCGGCGGACGCGCCCCTCGCAAGCCGCCGGAGCCACGCCGCTCTACCCCCTTCCCGGTGAGCGACGCGGAGCGACCCCATGACGACCCCGACCGCATCCGCCCCGCACCACGTCGACGTCGTGATCTACGGGGCGAGCCTCGCCGGGATCATGGCAGCGGTCCGGCTGAGTCGTCGAGGCCACACGGTGTGCGTGCTCGAACCGACCGGACACGTCGGCGGTGTGATCGCGGCGGGCCTGGTCAAGACCGACATCCCCAACATCATCTCGGCGCTCGGCGGCCTCACCCTCACCGAGTACTTCCAGGGGATCGGCCGGGCCTACGGCAAGGACCAGGCGCAGTACCGGTTCGAGCCCAAGGTCGCGGAGCGCGTCAGCCGGCGTCTGCTCGACGATGCCGGTGCGACCGTGCATCTGAACTCCCGCATCGAGGGACCCCGAGACGTGCACGTCCGCGGCGGTCGCATCCGCGGCGTGCGCCTCCGCGACGGCCGGGAGCACTGGGTCGCCGGCGACTTCTTCATCGACGCCTCCTACGAGGGCGATCTGCTTGCGGCGGCCGGCGTCTCCTATCGCACCGGCCGTGAGGGGCGCGACGAATACGGCGAGTCGCACGCGGGATACCTCCCCGAGCGTGCGCACCGCGTCGACGGGTTCACCTCGACGCAGGTGTATCCGGTACGACCGACCCCCGCGCTGCCGTCCGGGAGCGCCGACGAGGCCGTGCAGGCCTACAACTTCCGCGGAGTGCTCACCACGGCGGCGGACCGCATCCCCTTCACGAGGCCGGACGGGTACGATCCCGCCGACTACCGGCTCTTCGCCGATCTCGTACGACTGCGCGGGATGGGCGGGCTCGACGCGGTCGTCACCGACACGGCTCTGCTCCCACAGGAGAAGTACCAGACCAACCAGGGGCCGATCGTCGGCTTCGATCTCCCGGGGGTGAACTGGGACTATCCCGACGGCAGCTGGCAGCGACGCGACGAGATCATCGCCGAGCACGCGCGGTGGCATCAGGGGCTCCTGCACTGGATGACGAACGACTCCTCCCTGCCGGCGACGTTCCGCGAGCGGTCGGCCCGCTTCGGCTATCCGCCCGACGAGTTCGTCGACAGCCCGTACGGACAGGGCTTCCCGCACGCCCTCTACGTGCGCGAGGCCCGTCGCATGGTCGGCACGTACGTGCTGACCGAACACGATCTGCTGGCGCCGGGCAACGAGAAGGCCACGGCGGTCTGCTGCTGGAAGTACGGCATGGACTGCCACCTCACCCAGTACAACGGCGACGGCGCGCATCGGCTCGTCGGGGAGGGCACCCTGACCGGCAGCACGCTCAACGCCGCCGTCGACCTCTACCAGCTGCCCGCCGAGTCGCTCATCCCCCGCCGCGGCGACGCGGAGAACCTCGCGGTCGCGGTCTGCTTCTCGGCCAGCCACATCGGCTACCTCTCCGCACGGATGGAGCCGAACTTCGGCATGCTCGGCGAGGCGTGCGGGGAGCTGGCCGCGCAGTCGTTGCGCACCGGCCGCCCCGTCCAGGACTACGACTACCCCGACCTGGCCGCGGCGCTGCGAGAGCACGGCAGCGTGCTGCAGCTGAGCGCCGACGATCTCCACTCGGCCATCGACTACCCCGACACCCTCTACGTCGGGGATCCCACCGGTGCCCACGCCGGCACAGCAGAAGGCACCGACCGACAAAGTAAGGAATAACGATGTTCGCAAACCTCACCGGCTGGCATCTGATCGTCATCGTCGCGGTCGTCGTGCTGCTGTTCGGCGCCTCGAAACTGCCGCAGCTGGCCCGCAGCGTCGGCCAGTCCACCCGCATCCTGCGCACGGAGTTGCGGGACGCGAAGACCGATGATGCCGCCTCCCCCGACGACCCTGCAGCATGACCGGGGTGACCGCGTGTTCGGCCTGACTGTCGAGAAACTCCTCCTGCTCGGTGCGCTCGCCGCCTTCCTCATCGGCCCCCGGCGGCTGCCCACGGTCGCGGCCGGCCTGAGACGCCTGATCGTGCGGATCAGATCGTACGGCGCCGTCGCGCAGGATCGTCTGCGCGACGACCTCGGCATCGACGCCGCCCAGTGGCGCGAACTCGACCCACGGCGCTACGACCCGCGCCGGATCATCCGCGCGGCCCTTCTCGAAGATGCCGTGCCCACCCGCACACCGCCGCCCTCGGATCGTTCCGGGACGTCCGGACGGCCCTGAGACGGCAGGAGCGAAGATGCGTCCACGTTCCCGTGCCGACGGCGTCCGGCGCGGCACGATGACGTTCGGCGGTCACCTGGCCGAGCTGCGTCGCCGGCTCATGGTCAGCGCTGCCGCGGTGCTCCTGGGAGCCGTGGCGGGATGGCTGCTGACCGATGCCGTCTGGGCGTTGCTGTCCGATCCGGTCGCCGGCGCGGGGCAGGCGGGCGGTCGCGCCGCGGCCATCAACTTCGGCAGCGTGACCGCTGCATTCGACCTCCGCATCCGGCTCGCCCTGCAGCTCGGCATCCTTCTCTCCGCACCGATCTGGCTCTACCAGGTCTTCGCGTTCATCGTGCCCGGTCTCACACGCCGCGAGAGCCGTGTGACCGTCGCGTTCCTCGGCAGCGCCGTTCCCCTGTTCGCGCTGGGCTGCGCCGCCGGTCTCTACGTGCTTCCCCACGTGGTGCTCCTGATGACCGCGTTCGCGCCCGAGCAGTCCGCCACCCTTCTCGACGCCGCCACCTACTACGACTTCGTCCTCAAGCTCGTGCTCGTGGTCGGCGTCTCGTTCGTGCTTCCGGTGTTCCTCGTGCTGCTCAACGCGATCGGCGTGATCTCGGGGCGGACGATCCTCCGGTCGTGGCGGTATGCGCTGCTGGCGATCTGCCTGTTCACCGCTGTCGCCACCCCGGCCGCCGATGTGCTCACGATGTTCGTGCTCGCAGCGCCGATGGTGGTGCTGTACTTCGCGGCGGTGGGGGTGGCGATGATCCACGACCGCCGTGCCACCCGTGCGCTCGCCGGAGCGCCCCCATCCCACCCCACAACGAAGGAGATCACCCCATGACCGTCACGTCGGAGCGCGCCGGAGGGCCGAACGTCGGACGACGCGCATTCACCCTGCTGGGACTCGGCGGGGTCGCAGCGGCCGGGGCGTCGATGCTGGCCGCGCCTGCGGCGGCAGAGGAGCTCGCGGGCATCCCCACCATCGCCGGGGCCGACGCGGCCCGGCAGACCGCCGGCACGGCCGACGGGGAGGTCGTGTACCTCCTCGGCTACCGTGCCGATCGTCCTGGCGTGGGCGCGAGCATGCTGATGTGGGATGCGGCCGCCACCGACGACGACGACGGCGGCACGGTCTTCGCCGTCGACGGAACCGCGACCGGCCGGTGGCGGCGACCGGTCACGACCGAGATCCCGGCCGCCTGGTTCGGCACGCTGCCGGATCCGGACGAGGACCAGTCGGCTCGCATCCAGGCCGCGGTCGATGCGCTGCCCGACGGCGGGAAGATCCTCTTCGACGCCGGCGTCTACCGCATCGAGAACACCATCACGGTCACGCTCGCTCCGATCACCTTCATCGGCGCGGGGATGGGCGACGGGCGCGACGCGACCAGCGGCGCGGAGCTCGACCTCGGCACCCAGCTGCTGATCAAGACCGGCGACCAGGACGCGTTCGTGCTGCGCGGCGCCCGCGGCGGCGGGTTCCGTGACCTGCAGATGCGGGGAGACATCGATGCAGACGGGGTGCCCACCCTCACCGGCGGCGCCTTCGTGCGCACCGAGTACAGCCCCGACGGCACCCTGAACAACTACTTCCTCTCGTTCTCGGCATGCCGGTTCAAAGAGGGCTACAACGCGATCGTGCTGCAGGGCTGCAACACCGTGCGTTTCCAGAACTGCGTGTGGAACGGCTTCCGCGGCGAGCAGGTCATCCTGCTGAACGGGGCGAGCGACGAGCTCCGGGCCGACCCCGTCGAGTTCGTGCAGTGCGCGATCGCCGCCGGCACCGCGAACCCGGGCACCGACAACGTGGTCATCGACGGACTCGGCGGGTCGATCAAGTTCATCGCCACCGCGATCCTGTTCGGACGCCACGGCATCTGGATGCGCAACACCACCGGAAGCAGCAGCCTGCCCAAGTTCCTCTACTTCGCCGGAGGCGGGTTCGAGAACGGGCACGGCTATCCCATCCTGCTGGAGGCGGGAGCGGACGCGAAGTTCTCCAACGCGTACGTCTCCGCCGACGGCCTCCTCGACTGCGTGCGGATCACCAGCGGCTTCGTCGGCTCGGCCATGTTCTCGGACGTCATCGTGCGGGGCGCGGGGCGTCACGGCTTCGACCTCGACTCGACCCGGATCACGATCACGGGCTGCATCATCGGCAACAACGGCCGTGCCGCGCATCCGAACTTCGCCCAGCAGATCACGGCGGCTGTCGCCGACGGCGACAACGTGCGGATCACCACCGCGAGCGCGCACGGCTGGGAGACCGGCGACTACGTCACCGTCGTCGACGCCACGGGGACCACGCTCAACGCGAAGTGGCCGATCACCGTGGTCGCGGACGACCAGATCGACCTGGTCGGGGCCGAGCTCGGCGGCTACAGCGGCGGCGGCTCCGTCTATCGCCACGGGTCCGGCATCAACCTCCGGGAGAACGCGTCCCGCACCGTGATCACGGGCAACGCCATCGGCGGCCTCGCCGATGGTACGAACCGCCAGGACTACGGTGTCGTGAGCGCATCGACCGATGTGCTCGTGGCCTCCAACGACCTCGCCGGAAACCTGTCGGGCCCCTCCCTCCTCCTCGCGCAGGGGCCGCAGACCGTCTTCGCCGGCAACAAGGGGGCATTGCAGTATGACGGATGGTTCAGCCTGCACCTCGCAGGGGACGTCAGCGACGGCGCCTACGACCTCAGCGACATCCTCTACCTCGACGGACGGCGCGTGCGGGTGATGAAGGTCATCCGCAGGACCGGCGCGGGCACCGCCAAGGTGAGGCTGCTGGTGGACGGAGAGCCGGTCGGGGGCGCGGACAGCACGGCGACCACCGCGACCGGCGCGAGCACGCTGCAGTCGCCCTTCGTCATCGACGGGATCGACACGCCGCGGCGCATGCAGCTGCGCGTCGCGAACGCCTCCGATGCGCAGGACCTGGAAGTGCAGTTCGCCTACCAGACCGTCGGATGACGCCCCGGGACCGCCACCTCGTCACCACCGCGCTAGCCGTAGAAGAGCTTCTCGAACACGCGGCGGGCGCGGCGGGCGGTGCCCATCCAGTCCTCCTCGACACGGGTGGCCGAGCGGGGCGGATAGTCCAGGAGCCGGCCGATGCCGTCCAGGCGCTGACGGTCGGCGGGCAGCACGTCGCTGGTCTGGCCCGACAGCAGCGTGTTCGCCGAGCGCAGCCGGCTCGCCAGCCGCCACGCCTCCCAGAGCCGGCCGGCGGAGGCCTCCGGCACCAGCCCCGCCTCGGTGGCTGCGGTCAGCGCGGCAGCGGTGGAGGTCGTGCGCATGCCCGGGACGGCGTGCGCGTGCTGCAGCTGCAGCAGCTGCACGAGCCACTCGACGTCGCTGAGTCCCCCCGGGCCGAGCTTCAGGTGCCGCGCCGGGTCGACGCCCTGCGGCAGCCGCTCGTTCTCGACGCGTGCCTTGATGCGTTTGATCTCGCGCAGGCCCTGCGGGTCGGGATCCACCGGGTAGCGCACCCGGTCGGCCAGCTCGACGAACGCCCGGACGAGCTTCACGCTCCCCGCCACGCCGCGGGCGCGCAGCACCGCCTGCGCCTCCCATGACAGCGACCAGCGGCTGTAGTACTCGGCATACGCGTCGAGCGAGCGCACGAGCGGGCCGTTGCGCCCCTCCGGCCGCAGGTCGGCGTCCAGGTCGAGCGGCAGCCGGTGGTCCTCGGAGTGCTTGCGGAGCCCGGCGACGAGCCGCAGCGACAGCTCGTGCGCGCGCTGCTCGTCGACGCCGTTGGCCCGGTAGACGTACAGCACGTCGGCATCCGACCCGAACCCGAGCTCGCGGCCGCCGAACCGGCCCATCGCGATCACCGAGAAGTCGAGCGCATCGTCCTCGGGGGGCACGACCTCGCGCCGCACGGCACGCAGGGTCGCCTGGATGGTCACCTCGGTGACGGTCGACAGGGATGCCGCCAGCTCCTCCACCGTGATCGAGCCGACCACGACCGCCATCGCGATGCGCAGCATCTCCCGCCGCCGCAGCGCGCGCACCGACCGCATCGCCTCGTCGATCGTGTCGTGGCGCGTCTGGATCGCGCGCGCCTCCTCCTCGAGGGCCGCGCCACGGCGCGGACGCAGCTGCTCCTCGTCGTCGAGCCAGGCGACGGACTCCGGGATCCACTCCATCAGGTCGCCGATGTAGCGCGAGCCGGACAGCGCGTGCGTGAGCCGCTCGGCGGCGCCGGCGGAGTCGCGCAGCATCCGCAGGAACCACGGCGTGTCCCCCAGCCGTTCGCTGATGCGCCGGAAGGCCAGCAGCCCGTAGTCGGGGTCGACGCCGTCGGCGAACCACCGCAGCATCACCGGCATCAGATGCCGCTGGATGGTCGCCTTGCGGCTCAGGCCGCTGGTCAGCGCCGCCATGTGCCGCAGCGCGCCGGCCGGATCGCGGAACCCGATCGCGGCGAGGCGGTCGTGCGCCTGCTCCGCGGACAGCGCCCGGTCGGCCTCCGGGAGCGCCGCGACCGCGGACAGCAGCGGCCGGTAGAACAGCCGCACGTGGATGTCGCGGACCTCGCGCTTGATGTCCTCCCACATCTCCCAGACGCCGTCGCCGGTGTCGGCGAGCCCGCTCGCCCGTGCGAGCACCCGGCGCTCGTCGTCGCCGGCCGGCATGAGGTGGGTGCGGCGCAGCCCGCGCAGCTGCAGGCGGTGCTCGAGCACGCGCAGCACTCGGTAGTCGCGTTCGAAGGCCGCGGCATCCGACCGGCCGATGTACCCCTCGGACACGAGCGCGTCGAGGGCCTCGAGCGTGCCCCGCTGACGGATGCGGTCGTCGCTGAGCCCGTGCACGAGCTGCAGCAGCTGCACCGTGAACTCGACGTCGCGGATGCCGCCCGGTCCGAGCTTGAGCTGATACGGCACGTCGGCGGCGGGGATGTGGTCCGTGACCCGCTCGCGCATCCGCTGCACGTTGTCGACGAAGTTCTCCCGCGCCGAACTGGTCCACACCTTCGGCTGCACGGCCGCGACGTAGGCGTCGCCGAGCTCCGCGTCGCCGGCGATCGGGCGGGCCTTCAGCAGCGCCTGGAACTCCCATCCCTTCGCCCAGCGGTCGTAGTACGAGACATGCGAGTCCAGCGTGCGCACCAGGGCGCCCTGCTTGCCCTCCGGGCGCAGGTTCGGGTCGACCTCCCACAGCGGCGGCTCGATGTCGTCGCCGGAGATCCCGCGCATCGTCTGCACCGCCAGGCGCGTCGCGATGTCGATGACACGGCTCTCGCCGAGCTCGTCGACCGCGTCGCCGGCGGCACCGCAGACGAAGATGACGTCGACGTCGCTGACGTAGTTCAGCTCACGCGCACCGGTCTTGCCCATGCCGATGATCGCGAGGCGGGTCCGGGCGACCTGCTCGCGGGGGAAGAGACCGTCGCCCACCCGCGCCCGGGCGACCGCGAGCGAGGCCTCCAGGGCGGCGGCGGCGGCATCCGCGAGCACCGACGCGACCCGCGGCAGCACCGCGACCGCGTCGGGCGCCAGCAGGTCGAACGCCGCGATCCGGGCCAGCATGCGCCGGTACCGCACCCGCATCGCCATCCACGACGTCTCGTCGCCCGACGCCGCGAACCCGCCCATCGCCCCGACCGCGTCCAGCAGCTCGTCGTGCAGCTCCGCCGCCGTGGGCAGCCGGTCGGGTGCCGTGGTCAGGTCGGCCAGCTCACGCGGATGCCGGAAATAGAAGTCCCCGAAGCCCTTCGATGCGCCGAGCACCGCCCACAGGGCGACGCGTCCGCGCGGCGAGCGCAGCACGTCGCCCACCACCGCGGCGTCGCGGCGGGCGATCTTCGCGAGCGCCGAGATCGCCCCGTCCGGGTCGGCGGCCCGCCCCGCCTCCGCGATCCATTCGCCGCGCGGCAGGTCCGTCAGCTCCTCCAGCTCCGCCAGCAGCCGCTCGGCGTCGGTGATCGCGCCGAAGCCGAGCCGGGCGAGGTCGGTGCGCGCCGAGAAGCGGTCGATGCCGGCCACGACGGCCTCAGAGCATCTCGAGGTTGCTCTGCAGCTCGAAGGGCGTCACCTGAGAGCGGTAGCCCTGCCACTCCTTGCGCTTGTTGAGCAGCACGTAGTTGAACACCTGCTCGCCGAGGGTCTCGGCGACCAGCTCGGAGTCCTCCATCGCGTGCAGGGCCTGGTCGAGGCTCGTGGGCAGTGGCGCGTAGCCGAGGGCGCGGCGCTCGGCGTCCGTCAGCGACCAGACGTTGTCCTCCGCCTCGGGCGGCAGCTCGTAGCCCTCCTCGATGCCCTTGAGACCGGCGGCGAGCATCAGCGCGTAGGCGAGATAGGGGTTCGCGGCGGAGTCGAGCGCACGGTACTCGACCCGCGAGGACTGTCCCTTGCTCGGCTTGTACAACGGCACGCGCACGAGCGCGGAACGGTTGTTGTGTCCCCAGCAGATGAAGCTCGGGGCCTCGTCGCCGCCCCACAGGCGCTTGTACGAGTTGACGAACTGGTTCGTCACGGCGGAGATCTCGTTCGCGTGACGCAGCAGACCGGCGATGAACTGCCGCCCCACCTTGGAGAGCTGATACTGCGCGCCCTCTTCATAGAACGCGTTCTGGTCGCCCTCGAACAGCGACATGTGCGTGTGCATGCCGCTGCCGGGCTGGCCGCTGAGGGGCTTGGGCATGAACGTCGCGTACACGCCCTGCTCGATCGCGACCTCTTTGACGACCGTGCGGAAGGTCATGATGTTGTCCGCGGTGGTCAGCGCGTCGGCATACCGCAGGTCGATCTCGTTCTGGCCGGGGCCGCCCTCGTGGTGGCTGAACTCCACCGAGATGCCGAGGTCCTCCAGCATCCGCACCGACCGGCGCCGGAAGTCATGCGCGGTGCCGCCGGGCACGTTGTCGAAATAGCCGGCCGAGTCGACCGGCTCCGGGCCCTCTGCGCCGTAGGTGGACGACTTCAGCAGGTAGAACTCGATCTCGGGGTGCGTGTAGAACGTGAATCCCGCGTCGGCCGCCTTCGCGAGCGTGCGCTTGAGCACGTGCCGCGGGTCGGCGACGGCCGGCTGGCCGTCCGGCGTCGTGATGTCGCAGAACATGCGCGCGGTCGGGTCGACCTCGCCGCGCCACGGCAGGATCTGGAACGTCGTCGGGTCGGGCAGCGCCAGCAGGTCCGACTCGTACGACCGGGTCAGCCCCTCGATCGCCGATCCGTCGAACCCGAGCCCCTCGCCGAAGGCGCCCTCGACCTCGGCCGGCGCGATCGCCACCGACTTCAGGGTGCCGATGACATCCGTGAACCACAGGCGGATGAACTTGACGCCGCGCTCCTCGATCGTGCGCAGCACGAAGTCCCGCTGCTTGTCCATGGCTTCTCCTCTACGCGCCGGATCCTCCGGCGATCACAGTCTCGACGCGCCGATCGGCGCGCTCAGTCGTCTTCGCGGGCGTCTTCCTCGGCCCACTGCCGGGACCGTTCGCGGATCACTTCCGGCGCGTTCGCGGCCTCCTCGGCCGTATCGAAGGGGCCGGCACGGTCTGCGGCGGGTGACTCGAAGCCACGCTCCACGTGACCGGTCTTCAGGTTGTACCAGTACTTGTCGTTCTCGTCGCCCACGATGCTCCCGTCGATGCCTGATCCGATCCTACTGATCGGCCCGCGCCGGGTCGCTAGGCTGGGCCCATGGCTTCGACAACCGATCGCGCAGTGGGGATCGACATCGGCGGTACCGGCATCAAGGGCGGCATCGTCGACCTGGAGAAGGGGGAGCTGGTCAGCGATCGGGTGAAGGTCGCGACGCCCGAGGGCGCGAAGCCCGACGACGTGCTGGCGGCGGTGGAGCAGGTGCTCGGCACGCTCGAGGTGAGCGACGCCGGCATCCCGCTGGGCGTCGCGTTCCCGGCGATCGTCAAGAACGGGCACACCCTGTCCGCCGCGAACGTGTCCGACGAGTGGCTCGACTTCGCGGCGGAGGACTTCTTCGAGCAGGGCCTCGGACGCCGCATCCACTTCGCCAACGACGCCGACGTCGCGGGGGTCGCCGAGGTGCGCTACGGCGCCGCGAAGGACGCCGAGGGGCTCGTCATCCTCACCACGCTCGGCACCGGGATCGGCTCGGCGCTCATCTACCGCGGCGAGCTCGTGCCCAACAGCGAGCTCGGTCACCTCCAGCGGGCCCAGCACGGGAAGGACGCCGAGGCGTACGCCGCGTACTCCGCGATGGAGCGCGACGACCTGAGCTGGGAGCAGTGGGCCGAGCGTCTGCAGTGGTACTACAGCCACGTCGAGTTCCTGTTCAGCCCCGACCTGTTCGTCGTGGGCGGGGGCGTGTCCAAGCACGCCGACAAGTTCCTGCATCTACTGGAGCTGCGCACGCCCATCGTCCCGGCGGTGCACCGCAACAACGCGGGCATCATCGGCGCTGCGGCGCTCTCGCGCGGCGCCGCGCCGGCCCACCTGGCGGCCACGACCGCGAAGGTCTGAGAGGGCGAATGGGCCGGCCTGTACGCCGGGTTCTGTTCGGGGGCTGACGCCCCGTCGACGGTCATCTCTCTCGGCGACACGTTGCCGTGCCGCTCCAGCGGCCTACCCGGGGACTCGGCGGGCCGCGTCGTCATCCCCTGTCTGGCCTTGCTCCGGGCGAGGTTTACCTTGCGAGCCGTGTCACCACGGCCCCGGTGGTCTCTTACACCACCCTTTCACCCTTACCGCGGCCGAGGCTGCGGCGGTCTGCTCTCTGTGGCACTGTCTCGCGGATCGCTCCGGGTGGGTGTTACCCACCGCCCTGCCCTGTGGAGCCCGGACGTTCCTCGGCGCGGATACCCGCGACGCGACCGTCCGGCCGACCCATTCGCACCCGGAAGTCTACCGGCGGGTCACAGCCCCGACTCACCGGTGCGGACCAGGATGCAGCCGCACTCCGGGCAGAGGGCGACGTCGTCGGCCTCAGCCTGTCGCAGCACGCCGAGGTCTGTGCCGGAGAGCATCATGTGGCATCCCGTGCAGGTGCGTGCGCGCAGCAGCGCGGCGCCGACGCCGCCGCGGGCCGTGTTGCGCTCGTACTGCGCGACGAGGTCGGCGGGAACGGATGCCGTGACCGCCGCGCGATCGCGGGCGAGCTCCTCGACGCGCGCCGTCGCGTCCGCGACCAGCTGCTTCGCCTCGGCGGACAGACGCACCCCCTCCGCATTGGTGTCCGCCAGCAGCGCCTCCTGCGCGGCGACGGCCGTCTCGGCGGTCTCGAGCTGCTCCATGACCTCGAGCTCGGCGTCCTCCAGCTCACGCTGCCGGCGTGCGAGCGAGGCGAGCTCGTGCTCGAGGCCGGCGGCGTCCTTGGGGTTCGACACCGTCTGCAGCAGGGCCGCGTCGCGGTCACGGCGGGCCTGGACGACCTTCACATCCGCCTCGATGCGGTCCTGTTCGCCACGCAGGTCGTCGACCGCGGACTGCCGCTGCGCCAGCTCATGGGAGAGCGCCGGACGCGACTCGAGCAGCTCCTTCACCCGCGCCGCCTGCGGCGGGTTGCGCCGCGCATGCTCGGTCTGCCGAAGCCGCGCGTCGAGGTCGGCGAGGTCGAGCAGGCGGAGCTGGTCTGCAGGCGCGGCTTTCACTCCTCCAACCTACGCCAGCCGCACGGACGGAGCCTGCGTCGCTGTTACCGCCTGTGTCGCGCGGATTCGCTCGGCGGGCCTCCTCCCGGCTAGGGTCGGCTGGCCCCTGTCCCTGCCCGGAGGAGAACGATGTCCGCGTCCGCGCCCGCCGCTGAGATCCTCGGTGATCGCTCCGTCGGCGCGCAGCTGCGATTCCGCGGCCTGGGCCGCACGTTCGGCACGCGTATCGTGCTCCGCGACATCGACCTCGACGTCGAGCCGGGAGAGCTCGTCGCGATCCTCGGCGCCTCCGGTTCGGGCAAGTCGACGCTGCTGCGCATCGCGGGCGGCCTCGACGCCGCCAGCGCCGGCACCGTCACGCTGGACGGAGAGCCGGTCACCGGCATCGACCCGCGCATCGCGATCGGGTTCCAGGAGCCACGACTGCTCCCCTGGCGGTCGGTCGCCGACAACATCGCCCTCGGCGTGCCCGCCGGACTGCCGCGTGCCGAGCGCACCGCCCGCATCTCCGAGCTGCTGCACCTGATCGGCCTCACCGACTTCGCCTCCCACCGGCCACGAGAGATCTCCGGCGGCATGGCCCAGCGCACCTCGCTGGCCCGTGCGCTCGCCCGCCGCCCCGAGGTGCTGCTGCTGGACGAGCCGTTCGGTGCGCTGGACGCCCTGACCCGGCTGCGGATGCAGGACCTCCTCCTCTCCGTGCTGGCGGAGGCTCCCACGACCACGCTGCTGGTGACGCACGACGTCGACGAGGCCCTGCAGCTGGCCGATCGCATCATCGTCCTCGGCGCCGACGCCGGCGCGACCGGCGCCCGCATCCAGCAACTCGTCATCGTGCCCGGCGAGCGTCCCCGCGACCGCGGCTCGGCCGAGCTCGCCGAACTGCGCGCGGGCCTGCTCGGCGCCCTCGGCATCGACCGGCACGCCCACTGACACGGGGCCCTCGCGCCCCACCCCCGCACAGCACACAGCACACAGCACACGAAAGGCACCACCATGTCTCTGACTCGCCGCCTGATCGGCGTCGCCGCCGGCGCAGCCGTCGCCGCGCTCGCCCTGTCCGGATGCGTCGCAGGGGAGAACTCCTCCTCCGACGACGCCGCGTCCGGCGACACCGGCACGACGATCAACATCGACTGGGCCACCTACAGCCCGCTCAGCCTCATCGTGAAGGACCAAGGCTGGCTCGAGGACGAGGGCTACACCGTCAACTGGGTGCAGTCGACCGGCTCAGCGAAGGCCAACGAGTCGCTGCGCGCCGGCGCGATCGACTTCGGCTCCACCGCCGGCTCCGCGGCGCTGCTCGCACGCGCCAACGGCGCTGAGCAGCAGATCGTGGACGTCGTCGGCCAGCCGGAGTGGACCGCTCTCGTCGTCCCGGCCGACTCCGACATCACGTCGGTCGCAGATCTGAAGGGCAAGTCGGTCGCCGCCTATCTCGGCACCGACCCGTACTTCTTCCTGGTGCAGGCGCTGGACGAGGCCGGACTCTCGATCGACGACGTCACCGTGCAGAACCTGGTCCACTCCGACGGCTGGGCGGCGCTGCAGAGCGGTTCTGTCGACGCATGGGCGGGCCTGGATCCGATCATGGCGTCCGCCGAGGCTTCCGGCGCACAGCTGCTGTATCGCAACATCGACTTCAACTCCTACAGCGTGCTCAACGCGAGCGAGTCGATCATCAACGACCACCCCGAGGTCGTGCAGGCCGTCGTCGACGCATACGAGAAGGCGCGCGCGTGGGCGATCGCGAACCCGGAGGAGACCGCGCAGATCGTCGCGGACGCCGCGAGCATCGACCTGTCGGTGGCCGAGACCGTCGTCAACGAGCGCTCCGGCTTCGACGTCGACCCGGTCCCGGGCGACACGTTGGCTGCGGTGCTGGGCCCGATCGGTGCGATCGAGGTCGCTAACGGCGACGTCGCCAGCCAGTCCGATGTCGACGAGGCGCTGAGCACGCTGTTCGCACCGCAGTTCGCCCAGCAGGCGACGGACTGAGCCCGGGAGGATCTGAGCCATGAGCACGACCGGTGTCGACGCGCCGACGACCACCGAGACGCCTTCCGGGACAGCGGGCTCGAGTCCGCTGTCCCGGAGGGGCGTCCGCATCGCGGTCGGCGCCGCGCTGCCGGTCGTGCTCATCGGCCTCTGGTTCCTGCTGACCATCCCCGGGTCGGCGATCATCCCCTCCTTCAAGCTGCCGAGCCCGCAGTCGGTGTGGGATGCGGCGGTGAGCCTGTCCGACCGCGGTGAGCTCTGGCAGTTCACCGCGATCTCGGTGCAGCGGGTGCTCATCGGGTTCGCCTTCGGGGCGGGGCTCGGCATCGCGATCGGCGGCCTCGTGGGCCTGTCCAGGTTCTGGGACCTCGGGCTCTCCCCCACACTCGGAATCATCCGCGCCGTGCCCAGCCTGGCGTGGGTGCCGCTGCTGATCGTCTGGTTCAGCATCGGCGAGGAGTCGAAGGTCATCCTCATCACGATCGGCGCGTTCTTCCCGGTCTTCACGACCGTCTCCATCGCACTGCGACACGTCGATCCGCATCTGGTCGAGCTCGGACGCTCGTACGGCTTCCGCGGCATCCGCCTGTTCTTCGCCGTCCAGCTGCCGGCCGTGCTTCCTTCGCTGTTCGCCGGCCTGCGGCTCGCCCTGGTGCAGGCATGGCTGTTCCTCGTCGCCGCGGAGCTGATCGCGGCCTCCATGGGACTCGGCTTCCTGCTCACCCGCGGCCAGTCGAACGGCCGCGTCGACCAGATCGTGCTGGCGATCATCCTGCTGGCGCTGCTCGGCAAGATCACCGACTCGATCCTCGCGCTGGTCGAGCGCTGGGCGGTGCGCCGCTGGGGCTGACGACGGCGATCGGCCGTGGCTCGGATGTGCCGCGACGGCGCGCAGACCGTTCTTCACCTGCCGCACGCATCCTGTTCACATTCCGTTCGGATTCGCTCGACAACGTGAGCGCGTGCGTATCTCCTCTCGTCCGTTCCTCGCCGTCGCGACCGTCGCGGCGCTCACCTCCGCCGGCGTCGTCGCCCTGCCCGTGGCCGCCTCGGCCGCGTCGACCGCGGACGTGAGGATCACGGAGTTCGCCTACGGCGGCCTCATCGCGGACTCCAGCACCGGCGGCGACGGCGAGTACGTCGAGATCACGAACCTCGGCGACACCTCCGTGGACATGTCGGGGTGGTCGTACAACACGAGCAGCACGGCCGGAGGGGTCGACCTGTCCGATTTCGGCACGCTCGCCCCCGGCGAGTCGGCGATCGTCACCGACGTCACCCCGGCCGAGTTCCGCGCCGACTGGGGGCTCACCGACGCGGTCGCCGTCGTCAACGACGGCTCCGTCACCCTCAACAAGGGCCCGAAGACGCTCTTCCTCTTCGACGCGGATGCCACCGTCGTCGACTCCGTGAGCTATGTCTCCGGCTTCTTCGACGGCAAGGGCCAGTCGGCCTGGGTCGACGCCGCGCACGTCGGCGCGATGTCCGGCACCACGGGCTGGACGCACTCCACGCTCGGCGACGACGAGGACAGCTGGACCAGCGCCGCGGGCTCGATCGGATCCCCCGGCATCTCGTCGCTCGCAGCCCTCTCGAGCGCGACGGCGAACGTGAAGATCACGGAGTTCGCCTACGGCGGTCTCATCTCCGGCTCCAGCACCGGCGGCGACGGCGAGTACGTCGAGGTGACCAACGTCGGCCGGACGCCGGTGGACATGACCGGCTGGTCGTACAACACGGCCGACTCCGCCAGCGGCGCGGTGTCCCTCTCCGGGCTCGGGACCCTCGCACCCGGCGAGTCGGCGCTGGTCACCGACGTCACGCCCGACGAGCTGCGCACGGACTGGGGCTTGAGCGACGCCGTGAAGATCGTCAACGACGGCTCCGTCACCCTCAACAAGGGTCCGAAGACGATCTATCTCCTCGACGCCACGGACACCGCCGTCGACTCCGTCTCCTATGCGTCCGGATTCCTCTCCGGCAAGGGCCTGTCCGCCTGGGTCGACGCCGCACATCTCGGCGCGATGTCCGGCACCACCGGCTGGACCGTGTCCGCGGTCGGCGATCAGGAGGACAGCTGGACCAGCGCCACCGGCGCCGTCGGCTCCCCCGGCGCCTCGACGTTCGGCATCCACACCGCCGCGTTCGTGCAGGCCGGGACCGACGGGGACGACGACGGCTCGACGACCTCGACCGACCCGAACTATGCGGACATCGTCATCAACGAGATCAGCTCGGACAACAGCGACCTGGGCTACGCGCCGCTGCCGAGCCTCAAGGACGGCATCGAGCTCTACAACACCGGCGACGAGGCGGTGAGCCTCGAGGGCTGGAAGCAGATCGACAGCGGCTCGGCCGACTCGGCGACGGTCTTCTCCGACCGTCTCTACGTGGACGGTGTGCTCGCGACCACGATCCCGGCGCACGGCTACGGTGTCTTCCAGTCCGGCGCGGGTCTGTCCAGCGGCGGGGACTCGGTGAAGATCTACACGGCGGACGGCACGCTCGTCGACCAGGTCGACTACGAGGCCGGCCAGGCCGGCGTCGACGAGACGGTCAACACCGACGGCACGTACCAGGCGCTGGCCGCCTGCCCCGACGGCTCCGACACCTTCCTCGAGGTGACCACGGCGAGCTTCGGCGCGTCCAACGAGGCCGCGTGCGCCACCGGCGTGACTCCCCTGGGCGATGGCACCACGACGGAGCCGGAGGCCGCGTGCGACACCGAGGATGCCGGCGACGCCACCGGCACCGTCCCGGACGGCACGGTGGCATGGCCCGGCAGCGCCGAGGTGTCCACGATCGACACCGAGTGCGAGTGGGTGACCACCCTCTCGGGGCAGGATCTCAGCGGCCTCGCCTTCGACCCGAACGACTCGAACGTGCTCTACGCGGTGAAGAACAAGAGCCACGTGTGGCGTCTGGTCAAGGACGAGAACGGCGACTGGGTGAAGGACACCACGGACGGCTGGAGCGACGGCAAGGACATCCGTTTCCCCGACGGTTCCGGCCTGCCCGATTCCGAGGGCCTCACCGTGGGCTCGGACGGGATGCTCTACATCACCACCGAGCGCGACAACGCCGACTCAAGCATCCCCCTGGACTCGATCCTCCAGTTCGACCCGAACACGTCCGACACCACGATCTCGGCGACGAACCAGTGGGTGCTGACCAGCGACCTCGGCTTCACGGCCGACGACTCCGCGGACGCGAACCTCGGCTTCGAGGGCGTCGCGTACGTGCCCGACAGCGAGCTCGTCGCGCAGGGCTTCCGCACCGATGACGGCGAGCTCTACGACCCGGCCGACTATCCGGACAAGGTCACGGACGGCGTCTTCTTCGGCGCCATCGAGAAGAACGGCCACCTCCACGCCTACGTGCTCGACGCCGACGGCGGCTACGAGCGGCTCGCGGACGTCGACAGCGGCCTGGCGGGCGTCATGGACGCCGCGTACGACGCCGACCTCGGCGCGATCTGGGCGCACTGCGACAACACCTGCGACAACACGACCGCGGTGCTCGCCATCGGCGACGACGGTCATTTCGCGGTGGAGACGTACTACGACAAGCCGGCGGGCCTGCCGAACTACAACCTCGAAGGCTTCGCCGTGGCGCCCGCCTCGACGGCCGTGGACGGTCAGCGCCAGGTGCTGTGGACGGACGACGGCAACCGCTACGGCCACTCGCTGTGGGCGGGGACGCTGCCGGTCGATCTCGGCGCCGACTACAACGCCGCGCTGACGACGACCACCGCCACCGTCCACCCGGGTGACCAGATCACGGTCACGGCGAGCGGCCTCACCGCCGGCGAGGAGTACACCCTCACACTGCACTCCGACCCGGTGATCCTCGGCACGGCGGTGGCGGCGTCCGACGGGACGCTCACGCTGACCGGCCTCGTCCCGATGAGCACCACGATCGGGTCGCACACCATCACGATCGCGCTGAGCTCGAATCCGAGCGCCACGCTGACCTCGCTGGCGCTGGAGGTGACGGCCGCCGCGACCGACACCGCCGCTGCCGTCACCACCACCTCGAGCGGCTCCCTCGCCAGCACCGGCGGTGCGGACTGGCGCCCCTGGGGCGTGGGCGCCGGCATCCTGGCGCTGCTCGGCGCCGGCCTGGTGCTGACCGGACGCCGCCTCGCGCGCCGCTCCGCCTGAGCCGGGCTCGGCACCCGACGGTCGCAGAATGCGACGGATGTCGCAGGATTCCGCCGATATCCTGCGACATCCGCGCGTTCCTCCGACGCTCGCGACGCGAGCCCGCCCCGTAGACTCTCCGCGGGGGCCTTTAGCTCAGTTGGTAGAGCGCCACGTTTACACCGTGGATGTCGTCGGTTCGAGCCCGGCAGGGCCCACCATCACGCGGAGCCGCCCGGCGCCGACTCGCGCGCACGGACGAGCGCGGCGAGCCGCTCGGTCAGATCGAGCCGCACGGTCGGCCATTCGCCGTCGATGATCGAGAACACGACGGTGTCGCGCACCGTGCCGTTCTCGAAGACGGTGTGGTTGCGCAGCACTCCGTCCTGCTTCGCGCCGAGCTTCGCGATCGCGGCGCGCGATTGCCGGTTGTGCCAGTGCGTGCGGAACTCCACCGCGATGCAGCCGAGGTCCTCGAACGCCCGCGACAGCAGCAGGAGCTTGGCCGCGGGGTTGATGCCGGTCCCCTGTGCGCTGCGCGCCAGCCACGTGGAGCCGATCTCCAGCCGCCGGTTCGCGGGATCCAGGTGCAGGTAGGTCGTCATGCCCACGGCCCGACCGGCAGACGGGTCGACCACGGCCCATGCCGCGATCTCCCCCGCTGCCGCACGGGCCGTACGCCGCGAGATCTCCGCCGCCATGGTCTCGGGCGACGGGACGCGCGTGTACCACGCCCGCCAGATCTCGCCGTCGCTGACGGCGGCGGCCAGATCGTCGTGATGGCCGGCATGCAGCGGCTGGAGCTCGACGAACTCGTTCGCGAGCACCGGCGCCTCCGCATACGACATGCGCCCAGCCTAGGGTCGGACGCGCACCGTGCGGACGACGGCGGAGAGTCGGCTCAGAGCTCCGCGAGCGCCTCCCGGTAGGCGGTCAGCGGACGCGGGGTGGCGGGGTCGGTGATCAGGCTCCAGCGCACGACGCCGTCGGCGTCGATGAGGAAGCTGGCGCGGGTGGCGATGCCGCGCTCGTCGAGGAACACGTCGTAGGCGGCGGCGACCTCGCCGTGCGGCCAGAAGTCGCTGACCAGGTCGAACGTGTAGCCCTGCTGCTCCTTCCACGCCGCCTGCGAGAAGTGACTGTCGACCGAGATGCCGACGACGGTCACGGCTCTGTCCTCGAACACCGACAGGTTGTCGCGGATCTCGCACAGCTCGCCCTGGCAGCGGCCCGAGAAGGCCAGCGGGAAGAACACCAGCACGACCGGTCCGCCCCGCCAGACCTCGCTGAGAGTGAGCGTGCCGCCGCCGGCGCGGGGCAGGGTGAAGTCGGGTGCGGTGTCGCCGATCTCGATGGTCATGAGCGCCATCCTGGCATGTCCCGCGGGTCTAGGCTGATCGATGGTGCATTGTGCGTGGCAAACAATGCCTGCACCGATCCGATGGCTGTTTGCTGGCGAGACCCGTCAGATGACGAAAGGGCACACGTGACCGTTCACGATCAGGATCCGTATTCGCAGGGACCGCAGGACAGCGATCCCGAAGAGACCGCTGAATGGCAGGAGTCCCTCCAGCAGCTCGTGGATGCCAAGGGTCACGGTCGTGGCCGCGAGATCATGCTCAGCCTCCTGAAGACCTCGCACGAACTGCACCTGGGCGTGCCGCAGGTGCCCACGACGGACTACATCAACACGATCGCGCCGGAGAACGAGCCCGAGTTCCCGGGCGACGAGGACATCGAGCGTCGCTACCGCGCCTGGATCCGGTGGAACGCCGCGATCACGGTGCACCGCGCGCAGCGCCCCGGCATCGGCGTCGGCGGCCACATCTCCACGTATGCGTCCTCGGCCGCGCTCTACGAGGTCGGCTTCAACCACTTCTTCCGCGGTCTCGACCATCCCTCCGGCGGCGACCAGGTCTTCTTCCAGGGCCACGCCTCCCCCGGCATGTACGCCCGCTCGTTCCTCGAGGGCCGGCTCACCGAGGCGCAGCTCGACGGCTTCCGCCAGGAGAAGTCGGCCGCGCCGAACGGACTGCCCTCGTACCCGCACCCGCGTCTCATGCCGGACTACTGGCAGTTCCCGACGGTCTCGATGGGTCTCGGCCCGATCAACGCCATCTACCAGGCGATGACGAACAAGTACCTCACCAACCGCGGCATCAAGGATCTCTCCGACGCGCACGTGTGGGCGTTCCTCGGCGACGGCGAGATGGACGAGGTCGAGAGCCGCGGCCAGCTGCAGGTCGCGGCGAACGAGGGCCTCGACAACCTCACCTACGTCGTCAACTGCAACCTGCAGCGCCTCGACGGCCCGGTGCGCGGCAACGGCAAGATCATCCAGGAGCTGGAGAGCTTCTTCCGCGGCGCCGGCTGGAACGTCATCAAGGTGATCTGGGGGCGCGAATGGGACGACCTGCTCGCGCGCGACACCGGCGGCGCCCTGCTGAACCTCATGAACATCACCCCCGACGGCGACTTCCAGACCTACAAGGCGGAGAACGGCGCCTACGTGCGCGAGCACTTCTTCGGCCGTGACGAGCGGGCCGCCGCCCTCATCGAGGGCTATAGCGACGAGCAGGTCTGGAACCTCAAGCGCGGCGGGCACGACTACCGCAAGGTCTACGCGGCCTTCAAGGCGGCGGTCGAGCACAAGGGGCAGCCGACCGTCATCCTCGCCCACACCATCAAGGGCTACGGCCTGGGTCCGCACTTCGAGGGACGCAACGCGACCCACCAGATGAAGAAGATGACCCTCGACGACCTCAAGCACTTCCGTGACGCGATGCACATCCCCGTCTCGGACGCCCAGCTCGAGGAGAACCCCTACCTCCCGCCGTACTACAACCCCGGACCGCAGGACGAGACGATCCAGTACCTGCTGGAGCGCCGGCGCGCCCTCGGCGGCTTCCTGCCGGAGCGCCGCACCCATCACGTGGGTCTGGAGCTGCCGGGGGATGCCGCCTACGCGCTGCCCAAGAAGGGCTCGGGCACGCAGGAGGTCGCCACCACGATGGCGTTCGTGCGACTGCTGAAGGACCTGCTGCGGGCGAAGGACTTCGGCCACCGCATCGTCCCGGTCATCCCGGACGAGGCCCGCACCTTCGGCATGGACGCGTACTTCCCCACCGCGAAGATCTACAACCCGAACGGCCAGAACTACACCTCGGTCGACCGTGAGCTGCTGCTGGCGTACAAGGAGAGCCCGCAGGGCCAGCTCGTGCACGTCGGCATCAACGAGGCCGGCGCCATGGCCGCGTTCACCTCGCTCGGCACGTCGTACGCGACGCACGGCGAGCCGCTGATCCCGGTGTACATCTTCTATTCGATGTTCGGGTTCCAGCGCACCGGCGACGCGAACTGGGCGGCCGGCGACCAGATGGCGCGCGGTTTCGTCATCGGCGCCACCGCGGGCCGCACGACGCTGACCGGCGAGGGCCTGCAGCACGCGGACGGGCACTCGCTGCTGCTCGCCTCGACGAATCCCGCGACGGTCTCCTACGACCCGGCCTACGGCTACGAGATCGCGCACATCGTGCGCGCCGGCATCGAGCGCATGTACGGCGGGCAGCATCCCGACCCGAACGTCATGTACTACCTCACCGTCTACAACGAGCCGATCGTGCAGCCGGCCGAGCCCGAGGGGGTGGACGTCGACGGCATCGTCCGCGGTCTCCACCGCATCGCCGAGGGCGCCGGGGACGGTCCGCGGGCCCAGCTGCTCGCCTCCGGCGTCGGCGTGCCGTGGGCGCTCGAGGCGCAGCAGCTGCTGCGTGACGACTGGGGCGTGGCCGCGGACGTCTGGTCGGTCACCTCGTGGTCCCAGCTGCGCCGCGACGGCCTCGCCGCGGACGAGCACAACTTCCTGCACCCGGACGAGGAGCCGCGCACGGCGTACGTCACCGACAAGCTGAAGGATGCCGCCGGCCCGGTCGTCGCGGTCAGCGACTTCATGCACGCCGTGCAGGACCAGATCCGCCCGTGGGTGCCGAATCGCTTCGAGACCCTCGGCGCGGACGGGTTCGGCTTCTCCGACACCCGCGCCGCCGCACGCCGCTTCTTCAAGATCGACGGTCCGTCCATCGTCGTGCGCGCCCTGCAGGCGCTCGCCGCGGACGGCGCCGTGGATCGTTCCCTCGTCGGGCAGGCCATCGAGAAGTATCGCCTGCACGATGTGACGGCGGGCACGACCGGCAACGCGGGTGGCGAGAGCTGACCGCGTGCCCAACGTCGTGACGCCTGCCGAGAAGGCGGAGACCCTCGCCTGGCTGCGGCGGATCTCCGGCGACCTGGCCACCGCGACCATCAAACGGCTGGAGGACACCCTGCCGTGGTACGCGGACATGCCGCCGGCGCGGCGCTCGACCGTGGGGCTCGTCGCACAGGCGGGCATCACCTCGTTCATCCAGTGGTACGACGACCCGACCTCGACGCCGTGGATCGCGGCGGACATGTTCGCCGCGGCCCCCCGGGAACTGCTGCGCAGCGTCAGCCTGCAGCAGACGCTGCAGCTGATCCGGGTCACGGTCGAGGTCACCGAGGAGCGGGTCGCCGGCCACGGCGAGGACCTGCGCGAGGCGATCCTGCTCTACTCGCGCGAGGTCGCCTTCACCGCCGCCGACGTGTACGCGCGCGCCGCCGAGGCGCGTGGCCTCTGGGACGCCCGCCTCGAGGCGCTCGTGGTCGACTCGATCCTCACCGGCGAGGCGGACGAGGAGCTCCCGAGCCGCATCGCGGCGCTGGGCTGGCACGGGCACGGCGAGGTCTCGGTGCTCGTGGGCACGACTCCGCCCCAGTTCGACGTCGACCAGGTGCGCCGGACGGCGCGCAAGCTCGGCGTCGACGTGCTGGTGGGCGTGCAGGGCTCGCGACTCGTGCTCGTGATCGGACGGACCGAGCCGGCCGGCCGCAGCGGGGACGACGCGGCCGAGCTGCCGTTCCCCGAGATCGCGCGCCGGCTGGAGCCGGGCTTCGGCGCCGGTCACCTCGTGCTCGGACCCGCCGTCCCGGCCCTCGTCGACGCGAGCCAGAGCGCTCGCGCCGCGCTCGCCGGATTCGCCGTCGCCCGCGCGTGGCGCAACGCCCCGCGTCCGGTCGAGGCGGACGACCTGCTGCCCGAGCGCGCGCTCGCCGGCGACGCCGCCGCCAAGAACACCCTCGTCGAGCGGATCTACCGTCCGCTGAGCGCCCACAGCACCGACCTCGTCACGACGCTGTGGAGCTATCTCGACAACGGCCGGTCGCTCGAGGCCACCGCCCGCGAGCTGTTCGTGCATCCGAACACGGTGCGTTACCGCCTCAAGCGCGTCTCGGACGTCATCGGATGGGACGCGACCGGTCCGCGGGAGGCGCTGATCCTCCAGACCGCGCTCATCCTCGGAGCCATCGGCACCGACATGACCCGCCGCCGGAGTCCAGCGACACGCCGAACCCGATGAGATTTGTCCCGATCGGACAAAGCTCGTCGGCGATTCTGTGCCGTGTTCGCCAGAGACGTGACCCGAAGGTTGGCAGGATGGAACGGTGATCATCGGCGTCTTCCCGGGGCAGGGTTCCCAGACCCCCGGGTTCCTCTCCCCTTGGCTCGATCTCCCGGGCGCGCGCGAGCTCGTCGGCGGCTACTCGGACGCGGCCGGCGTCGATCTGCTGGCCGCGGGCACCGAATGGGATGCCGACGCCATCCGCGACACGAAGATCGCCCAGCCGCTGATCGTCGCGGCCAGCCTGCTGTCCTGGCGAGAGCTGGCCGAACGCACGGACGCGGTGTTCGCGGGCGTCGCCGGGCACTCGGTCGGCGAGATCGCCGCGCTCGTGGCCGCCGGCGTCCTGAGCGACGACGAGGGACTGCGCCTGGTCGGCATCCGCGGCCGGGCGATGGCGGATGCCGCGGACGCCGCGCCCACCGGCATGGCCGCCGTCGTCGGCGGCGTCGAGGACGACGTGCTCGCGCGCCTCGCCGGACTCGACCTCACCCCCGCGAACTACAACGGCGGCGGCCAGATCGTCGCCGCCGGGGCCCTCGACGCGCTCGCGTCCCTCGCCGCCGACGCTCCCCGCGGCGCACGGGTCATCCCGCTGCGGGTGGCCGGCGCCTTCCACACCCGCTACATGGCGCCGGCCGTCGAGACGCTGGCGGCCGCGGCCTCCGAGCTCGCCCCCGCGGACCCGGTCCTGACCCTGTGGACCAACGCCGACGGCACCGCGGTCGGCTCCGGCGCCCGCGCGCTCGACCTGCTGGTCGGACAGGTCGCCTCGCCGGTGCGCTGGGACCTGTGCATGGCCTCGTTCGCCGACGCCGGCGTCACCGGACTGGTGGAGCTCTCGCCCGCCGGAACGCTCACCGGGCTCGCCAAGCGCGGCCTGCGGGGGGTGCCGGCCGTCGCGGTGAAGACCCCCGACGACCTGGATGCCGCCGTCGCGCTGCTGACCGAGGAGGCCGCGTGAGCACCCCGCCCCTGAAGCAGGCCTCCGGCCCGGCGTTCACCCGCATCTATTCGTACGGCGCCGCCCGGGGCGAGAACGCGGTTCCCAACGACGACCTGGTCGGCCCGATCGACTCGAGCGACGAGTGGATCCGTCAGCGCACCGGCATCGTCACCCGCACCCGCGCGGTGCCCACCACCAGCGCGACGGATCTCGCGACGATCGCGGCCGCCGAGGCCGTGGCGCGCTCCGGCGTCCCGGCGGACCGGATCGACCTCGTCATCGCCGCGACCATCAGCAACTCGCGGCAGACGCCGTCGATGTCGGCCGTCGTCGCGGATCGCATCGGCGCTAACCCGGCCGCCGCCTACGACGCGAACGCCGCCTGCGCCGGCTTCGCCTACGGCGTGGCGCAGGCCGACGCGCTCATCCGAGCCGGAGCCGCGCACTACGCGGTCGTCGTGGGCGCGGAGAAGCTCTCCGACGTGGTCGACCCCACCGACCGCAGCATCTCGTTCCTGCTGGGCGACGGCGCGGGCGCCGTGGTCATCGGCCCGAGCGAGACGCCGGCGATCGGGCCGACCGTGTGGGGCTCGGACGGCTCGAAGGCCGACGCGGTGGGCATGAACGCGACGCTCACCGAGTTCCGCGACGGCACCGCCGAATGGCCCACCCTGCGACAGGAGGGCCCCACCGTGTTCCGCTGGGCCGTCTGGGAGATGGTCAAGGTCGCGCGCCAGGCGATCGAGGAGGCCGGCGTCGAGCCGTCCGATCTGGCCGCTTTCGTCCCGCACCAGGCGAACATGCGCATCATCGACGAGTTCGCCAAGCAGCTGAAGCTGCCGGAGACGGTCGTCATCGCGCGCGACATCGAGACCACGGGCAACACGTCGGCGGCATCCATCCCGCTGGCCACGCATCGGCTGCTCGAGGAGCATCCGGAGCTGCACGGCGGCCTCGCCCTGCAGATCGGGTTCGGTGCCGGCCTGGTGTTCGGCGCGCAGGTCGTGGTGCTTCCCTGACGCCGCGAGGCCCCGCCCTAGACTGATTCGCGGTCCAGACCCGACCGCCCCCCATCGCCATCACACAAAAGGAGAATCCCATGGCTTTTTCGACTGACGAGGTGCTCGCCGGCCTGACCGAGCTGATCACCGACGAGACCGGCATCTCGGCCGACGAGGTCGCGCTCGAGAAGTCCTTCACCGACGACCTGGACATCGACTCGATCTCGATGATGACGATCGTCGTCAACGCCGAGGAGAAGTTCGGCGTCACCATCCCGGACGACGAGGTCAAGAACCTCAAGACCGTCGGGGACGCCGTCACCTACATCACGTCCAACCAGGCCTGAGCCCGAGCGGTGGGGGCATCGCCCCCACCGGCTCCGCGGAGGAAATCCACACATATGAGCACGTCACGCATCGTCGTCACCGGCATCGGCGCATCGTCGCCGATCGGCGGGACCGCACCCGAGAGCTGGTCCGCCCTGCTGGACGGCGCATCCGGCACGAGCACCCTCGAGCACGACTGGGTCGAGGAGTACCAGCTGCCGGTCACCTTCGCCGCGCAGGCGGCGGTGCGCCCCGACACCGTGCTCGAACGTCCCGTCGCCAAGCGCCTCGACCCGGCGTCCCAGTTCGCGCTGGTCGCCGCGATGGAGGCGTGGGCGGATGCCGGCAGCCCGGATGTCGAGCCGGAACGGCTGGGCGTCGACTTCGCCACCGGCATCGGGGGCGTCTGGACGCTGCTGGACGCGTGGGACACTCTGCGCGAGAAGGGACCTCGTCGGGTGATGCCGATGACGGTGCCCATGCTGATGCCCAACGCCGCAGCCGGCAATCTCTCGCTGCACTTCGGCGCCCGCGCATACGCGCGGACCGTGGCCAGCGCCTGCGCATCGAGCACCGAGTCGATCGTCAACGCCGTGGAGCACATCCGTGCCGGCTACGCCGACGTCGTCATCGCCGGTGGCACGGAGTCCGCGATCCACCCGATCACGCTGGCGGCGTTCGCGTCCATGCAGGCGCTGTCCAAGCGCAACGACGAGCCTGCGACCGCGTCCCGCCCCTGCAGCATCGACCGGGACGGGTTCGTCATGGGCGAGGGCGCGGCGGCGCTGATCCTCGAGACCGAGGAGCACGCACGGGCCCGCGGCGCGAAGATCTACGCGTACGTGGTCGGCGGCGGCGTGACGGCCGACTCGTACCACATCACGGCGAACGACCCGGAGGGCCACGGCGCCGCCCGGGCCGTGGGACTCGCCCTCGCCATGGCGGACGCCTCCCCCGACGAGGTCACCCACATCAACGCCCACGCGACCTCCACGCCGGTCGGCGACCCCAACGAGTACCAGGCGCTGAAGGCCGTGTTCGGCCACCGCGTCGACGAGATCCCGGTCTCGGCGACGAAGGCCTCGACCGGTCATCTCCTCGGCGGTACCGGGGCGCTCGAGGCCGTGTTCACCATCCTCGCGGTCACCGAACGGACGGCACCGCCCACGATCAACCTGACCGAGCAGGATCCCGAGGTGCCGTTCCGCATCTCCGGGACCCCGGTGCCGCTCAGCGCCGGGGACCAGCTCGCGATCAGCAACTCGTTCGGATTCGGCGGCCACAACGCCGTCGTCGCGTTCCGAAGCGCCTGAGAACGTCTGCCGCGCAGACGACGGCCCCCCGAGGATCCGTTCCTCGGGGGGCCTTCCTTCGTATCGGGCGGGAGCGAGGCTTCCCCAGCCGCCGGGATGGACATCCGGCCTCCGGTACTCGCACCGCTCTCCGCCCGAGATCTCACCCGACCTTGTGCAGCCACACCACCGGAGCTTCGTCGCCGGCGTGGCGGAAGGGCTCGAGCTCCTCGTCCCAGGCCGCGCCGAGCGCGACCTCGAGCTCACGCTGCAACTCGGCGGCATCCCCGGCGGCGATCTGCATCGCGTACCGGACCCGGTCCTCGCCGATGACGATGTTGCCGGCCGTGTCCGTCTGGGCGTAGTGGATGCCGAGGTCGGGCGTGTGCAGCCAGCGACCACCGTCGCTGCGCGGGGTCGGATCCTCCGTCACCTCGAACCGGAGGTGCTCCCATCCGTGCACCGAGCTGGCCAGCGCCGCACCGGTGCCGGCCGGCGCCTCCCAGTAGAACTCCGCCCGACGGGCGCCCGGCAGCACCGGCTGGTCGCTCCACTCGAAGTTCACGGCACGCCCGAGGGCGCGTCCGATCGCCCACTCCAGGTGGGGGCACAGCGCTTTCGGCGCGGAGTGGATCAGCACCACGCCGCGCGCCATGTGTCCGGCCATCTCTCTTCCCCTCGTCAGGTACGTCTTCCCCTACGACCTGAGACGGAATGCGGCTCGGATGTTCGATTGTGCGTGGCCATTATCACCCGGCCGCCACCGAAATCACAAGTGTGTAACTCTGTGCGGCGGACCTGGCACGCGTAGGGCGGGCGGGACTTGAACCCGCGATCGTCGGGTTATGAGCCCGCTGCCTTCACCAGCTTGGCCACCGCCCCCTGCGGGTCCAGCCTAGCGCGGGCTATGCACCCGCCGAGGGATCGGAGCCGCGCGTGATGCCGAGCTCCTGGCTCTCGCTGATCACCTGCGGATGGTTCAGCGCGAGCGAGATCACTCCCCACACGGCGACGCCGCCGGCGACCACGAACACGATGAACCCCCACAGCGGCACGGCGACGCCCTCGCCGAGCACGAGCAGTCCGATCAGCACGGCGACCATCGGGTCGACCACGGTGAGACCCGCGATCGCGAGGTCGGGCGGACCGGAGGAGTAGGCGGTCTGCACGAAGTACGCGCCGAGCACGGTCGTGCCGACGAGGGCCACGACGCACACGAGGGTGAGCCATTCGAACTGGCCGGTCTGGATGCGGTTGATGACGGTCTTGGCCAGCGTCGCGACGAACCCGTAGAGCACACCGGCCGCCAGCACGTAGAACAGCGCGCGCACCTGCCGTCGTCGCACGATCAGCCAGAGCGTCACCAGGATCGCCGCGACGCCGAGGAGCACGATCAGCACGGTGATCGTCTGGGCGGCCGAGATCGCCTTCTCCGCGGCGAACAGCGCGGCGACCAGCACGAACAGGAAGATCCCGCCGACGCAGGCGATGATCGCGCGCAGCGAGCGCGTGGTGGGCGTGTGGCCGCTCACGCGCGCGTTCAGGAGCGTCGTGATCACGAGCGAGACCGCGCCGAGCGGCTGCACGACGATGAGCGGCGCGACGCTCAGCGCGCCGAGCTGGCAGGCGATCGCGAGGGCCAGCATGAGCGTCCCGACGACCCAGCTCGGACGGGTGAGCAGCCTCTTGACCTGTGCGAAGGTGAGCCCCTGCGCGCCTCCCTGGCCGCTCAGCCGCTCCACCTTGGTCACGCCGCGATGCTGGTACTGCGCGCCGAACGACATGAACACGGCGCCCGCGAGCGCGAGCGGGATGCCGAGCAGCAGCCCGGGGTTCTGGAACACCCCGACCAGCTCGCTCACGCCGTCGAGAGGCGACTGCATCCACCACCAGGTCACCCCTCGACCCTATCCGCGGACCCGGTCGATAGGCTCGAGACGTGGCCGTACTCCCGATTCGCATCATGGGCGATCCCGTCCTGCACGCCCCCGCCGCCGAGGTCGACGAGATCACCGAGGAGATCCGCACCCTGGTGGCGGACATGTTCGAGACGATGGATGCCGCGCCCGGCGTGGGGCTGGCCGCACCTCAGGTGGGTGTGCCGTTACGGGTCTACACGTACACGTACCATGACGACGACGGGGTGCCGTGGCGCGGCGTGCTGATCAACCCGGAGCTGTGGATGAGCCCCCCGGTGCCGGGCGAGCCCGATCCCGACGAGGAGTCCGAGGGATGCCTGTCGTTCCCCGGCGAGCGGTTCCCGCTGCGCCGGGCCGACCGCGTGATCGTGACCGCCGTCGACCTCGAGGGCGAGCCGGTGCGCATCGAGGTCGACGGCTGGCGTGCACGCATCATGCAGCACGAGTTCGACCACCTCGACGGCATCCTCTACGTCGACCGCCTGAACGACAGCGATGGGAAGACCGCGCGGAAGATCGCGAAGAAGCGGGGCTGGGGCCGCCCCGGTCAGTCGTGGCTGCCCGGGGTCGACGATCTCGAGGGGTGAGCCCGGCTACGCCGGCGGGGCGGGCGGCGGCGCGATCGGCTCGACCACGACGGCGGTGCCGTAGGCGCAGAACTCGGTGAAGTTGCCGATCGATCCGGAGTCGAAGCGCATGGCGATGACGGCGTTCGCGCCCCGCTGCTGGGCCTCGGCCCACATCCGCTGCATGACCTCCCAGCGGGACTCGTAGATGACCTTCGTGTACTCGGGCATCTCGCCGCCGCCGAGTGCGCGGAAACCGGCGGTGAAGTTCTGACCGAAGTTCGCCGAGCGAACGGTCAATCCCATGACCTCGCCGAAGACCTGGGTGACCCGGTACCCCGGAACGTCGTTTGTGGTGACCACGAACATGGCGCCCTCGTCTCTCTCGCGTCGTGCGACGAGGCTATCGCGCCCGGACGCAAAACCCCGGTCGACGATGCCGACCGGGGTGGAAGCTCCCCCTGATGGACTCGAACCATCAACCTGCCGGTTAACAGCCGGCTGCTCTGCCAATTGAGCTAAGGAGGATCAGCTGCCCTCGCGAGGACAACCCGTCTATCTTAGCAAAGCCCGAGCGGGGCTCGTGCATCCTGCTGGCCCGGTTCGCGGGAGTGGATGCGGAGGGGGCGCCGGTCGCGTCGGGTCCTTCGCGGTGCGCATGGTGCCGCATCCGCTGCGCAGGAGAAGTCCGCTGCGCAGGAGGAATCCGTCATCCTTCGTCCTGCTCAGCCGATTTCTCCTGCGCAGCCGAGCGGTCCGCACCCACGCACCGGGCTCTCGTGCCAGGTGGATCGCCCCGCGCCCTGCGGGAGTCCCGGGTCAGGGGGCCGGAACGGCGTCCGGGGTGCGGAGCACGTCGTCGCCGCGCCCGTAGGCGACCGGGTGTCCCGCCTTGAGTACGAGCAGGTCGGCGCCGAACGTCGCCGGTGCCTCCGGGTCGTTGGTGACCAGCAGCAGCGAGGTGCCGGTCGCGCGGCGGCGAGCGAGCGCCTCGCGGACGAGCCGGCGCGACTCCACGTCGAGGTTCGCGAACGGCTCGTCCCCGACGATCAAGCGGGGATCGAGCATCAGCGCGCGCGCGATCGCGACGCGCTGGCGCATGCCGGCGCTCAACTCGTACGGGAGCCGGCTCGCCAGGCCCAGAGGCAGCCCGAGCTCGTCGAGGAGACCGGCGACCTTCAACGCGACCGCGCGTCCGTTCGGGCGGCGGACGCGCCCGGTGAACGGCTCGGCGATGATCTCGCTGGCGCTCAGCCGCGGCGGCAGATCCGCGCCGTCGGTCTGACCGATGTGGCCCGCGTAGACGCCGAGGCTGCGCGCTCGCCGTCCGCCCCGGCGCACCGACACGCCTTCCACCGTGGCCTGACCGCCGTCGACGTGGATGCCGGTGCCGGCCCGGCCGGCGAGGACGCCCGCGAGCGTCGTCTTGCCCGACCCGGTCGCCCCGGCGATCACGAGCGCAGCGCGCCGCTCCAGCCGGAACGACACGCCGTCGATCAGGCGCCGCCCCTCGGTGTCCGCGATCGACAGGTCGTCGCAGACGATGCTCGGAACCTCACCCGTGGCCATGTGCACATCCTGCCCTGCCCGGCCTGCCGGGCGCTATGCCTCGCCGGTGAGCTGCTGACGCAGCGCGTCCAGCTCGCGCATCCGCACCCGCACCGCACGCCCCTCGTCGGAGTCGGGTGCGACGCGCTGGAGCGCGCCCAGGAGCTCGCGCTTCTCGCGATCGACGCCGCGCAGCCGGATCCGCTGGGCGAGATCGGCGGTCGCGATGACCGCCGCATCGTCGCTCGCGGCCGGGAAGGCGGAGGTGAGCAGCTCCGCCGCGAGGGTCCGGTACGGCTCACGCACCGTCTCGACGGCGGCGACGGCCCAGCCCGCGCGCGCGTGGTCGGGGGTGGCCGCGATGGCGGCGCGCACCGCATCCAGCGCCGGATGCCGGAAGGTCTGGCTCAGCGCGGCGCGCAACGCGTCCTGGTCGATGCGGTGGCCGTACTGCAGGAAGCCCTGCACCGCGTCGCGCTCGAGCGTCGCCTCCGGCGTGCGCGGCAGGCTCGCGATGGTGACGGCGACCATCTGCGGGGCGGCCTCGGGCGCGGGCTCCGCGCCGCGGGAGGGCGCGCGACCGGATGCCGTGGCCTCGCGGCGTG
>NZ_JASGEL010000087.1:0-16161 GCF_047606385.1 Microbacterium sp. | reverse complement strand
TCGCCCCGGCACGCGGGCCGGGGCGACGCTCCGGGTCAACCGTTCCAGGCCGTGTCCATCGAGGCCAGCACCTGATCGATCGTCATCTGACCCGTCAGCAGCCCCTGCACGCCCGCACCCAGCGCGTCGTACACCGACGAGTTGGGCCAGCTGGAGTTCGGCAGCGGGACGACGTCGCCGTCGTCGATCTGGTCGGCGACCGCCGCGTAGATCGTGGTCGACAGATCGGAGCCGACCGGCACCGAGCCCTGTGCGTCCGCGAACACCTGCTGCCCCTCTTCGGTCGCCGCCCAGTCGAGGAACGCGGTCGCCGCCGCGGTGTTCTTCGAGCTGGACGACAACGACAGCGCGTAGTCGGCGCCCGAGATGCCGTACGAGGTGCCGCCGTCCTCGGCGGGGATGGACTGGATGGTGAACGTGTCGTCCGGAGCCGCCTGGCTGAGGTCGTGCGCCGAGCCGCCGGGCACGAAGGCCGAGTACGAGGTGCCCTGCACGAGGCCGTTGGTGATCGCGTCGAAGCCGCCGCCGGCCACGCCGTCCTGGAAGCAGCCCGCGCTGTTCATGTCGATGACGGCCTGCAGCGTGTCCTTCCAGCCTTGCGAGTCGGCGAAGGTGACCGTGCCGTCGGCGCGCTCCTCGTTCCAGCTCGGGTCGTCCGCGTACACGCGGGTCGCCGAGAGCACGAGAGCCATCAGACCGGTGTTCGGAGCGGCCGCGCCGGCGAGGGCGAAGACCGACTTGCCCGACGAGCTGACCGAGCTGCACGAGGAGAGCAGGTCGCTCCAGGTCGTGGGATACGTGAAGCCGTCGGCATCCGCCACGGTCTGGTTCAGCACGGTGCCGACGTAGCTCACGCCGAGCGCGACGCCGTAGGTCGAGCCGTCGACGACGAACTGCGCGTCCGACCCGGAGGGGATGACGGCGGTGGCCGCGTCGTCGAGGGGGGCGATGAGGCCGCTGTCGGCGAGCGTGAGGATGCTGTAGGTCTGGCCGGTGCCCGGCGCGGCCTGGAACACGTCGGACGCGTTGCCGGCGTTCAGCTGGGTCGTGAGGGTCTGGCCGTAGGAGTCGAGCGGGATCTCGTTGAGAGTGATCGTGACGTCCGGGTTCTCCTCCATGTACTTCTCGGCGAGCACCTTGTATGCGTTCGTCGAGTCGTTGGAGACGGCGTAGGACAGGGAGAAGGAGGTACCGTCGCCGCTGGCGGAGGACGTGCCGCCGGAGCAACCGGCGAGGACGAGTGCGCCTACCGCGAGGGGCGCTGCGAACATTCCGATACGGAGTGCCCGCGCACGGTGATGCTGTGACATGTCCAGCCTTTCTGACTTCGTTGTCGGCGCCCGTCATCGGGCCGCCTGCTGTCCGACCAGTATCGCCGACATGTGCTCGATTTGCACATAAGTTTTATCGATATCCGGCATAAGTGGCCACATCCCTCGGCGATATCTGTCATCCGGATAGCGCTATGGCCCGGGTATAGACGACACCGATACGATCGGGGGACCCGTCCTGGAGGATCACACCGTGGTGACCGACTACAGCCGCCTGTCCCGGCTGGACCTGAACCTGCTCGTCGCCCTCGACGCGCTGCTGACCGAGCGTAGCGTGACCCGCGCGGCCGACCGACTGCACCTCAGCCAGCCGGCGCTGAGCGCCTCGCTCGCGCGCCTGCGCGCCCACTTCAACGACCCGATCCTCGCGCGCCGCGGCAACGCCTACGAGCTGACGCCGTTCGCGCTCCGGCTCAGCGAGCAGACCGGTCCGGCGCTGGAGGGGGCCCGACGCGTCTTCGAGACGCAGGCGAGCTGGTCGCCGGCGGACTCGACCCGCGAGTTCTCGATCTACGGCTCCGACTACGGCGCCGTGACGGTCGGCCGCGTGGTCACCCGCCTCGCCGCGGAGCGTGCTCCCGGCGTGCGCTTCCGCTTCATGCTGCACAGCCCGAGCGTCGTCGACGACGCGGCCACGCGACTGCGGAGCGCGGACGCGATGCTCATCCCGCATGGGCCGATGGCCGATCTGCCCTTCGTCGACCTGTGGCGCGACGACTGGGTCGCGCTCGTCTCCGACGACAACGCCGTGGGCGCGACCCTGACGATGGCGGATCTCGCCGCGCTGCCGTTCGTCATGACCTACCAGACCCGCTCGGCGTTCACGTCGGCGGGACGTCAGATCCAGCAGCTGGGGATCGAGCCGCGGGTCGAGGTCGTCGTCGAGAGCTTCCTGGCGCTGCCCGCATTCGTCGCGGGCACCGACCGGGTCGCGCTGATCCAGCGCGCCCTGCTGCCGCGGGTGGACCGCGAGGGCGTGCGCGCCCTGCCGTTGCCGTTCGACGCGACGCCGATCTCGAACGCGCTGTGGTGGCATCCGATCCACGAGCGCGACCCGGAGCACGCGTGGATGCGCGACCTGTTCGTCGAGGCGGGGACCCTCGTCGCCGCCGAGGCGCTCACCGCCTGACACGTCTCAGGGCTGCGGGACCATCCGCATCGCGGAGCGGATGAGGTCGTGCTGTCGGCGCACGAGCAGCAGCGGGTCGACCTCGCCGAGCTCGGCGAACGCGTGGCCCTCCCATTCGCTCGACCAGTAGCCGCGGTAGCCGCCCTCGACGAACACGCGCACGAGCTCCGGGTAGTCGATCGCGGGCTCCTGCCCGTTCTCGTCGATGTCGTAGAACTTGGCGTGCACGTGCAGGATCTGCGGCATGATGTCGGCCCACTCGCGCGGGTCGACGTGGCCGTGCATGTTGAACGCGAGGTGCGCGAACGAGCCCAGGCGACCGGGATCGAAGTCCCTGCCCTTCAGATAGCCGATGAACTCCTGCTGCCGCTCCTGCATCGAGGCGTCCGTCGCCCAGATCTCCTGGAGCCGGACGAGCGCGTCGTCGTCGAGCCCGGCGCGCTGCACGGCGCGCAGCAGGGTCGGCGACATCGCGTGCATCGTCGACGAGAAGTCGGCCACGAACCCCAGCAGCGGGGAGTCGAGCTCGGCGTAGGTCTCGCGCACCTTCAGGATCGCCTCGTGGTTCGGCCCCATCGGCGCGTGGATCTCGTAGGCGAGCCTGAGGTCGAGCTTCTCGGCGACCGGGAGGAGCCGGCGCAGCAGCTCGGGCTTGGCCGACTGGATGCGCACCAGCGGGAAGCCGAGCTTCTTCGCCCCCTGGAACATCAGCTCGCTGAAGGCGAACTCCTCGTCGGCGGTCATGTCGCGATCGCGGCGCTTGCCCATGTCGAGGTTCGCCCCGAACGAGCTCTCGTCGAAGCCGTGCTTGTCGAACGCGGCGCGCCAGGTGCGGACGAAGTCGTCCGAGACGACCGGGTAGGTCGGCACCACCTGCGAGGCGACGATCTCGATGCCCGGGCCGATGCCGAGCTCGGCCACGCGATCGAGCAGCCCGTCGAAGTCGAACCAGCCGGCGCGGAACTCCGCGCTGGCCGAGTACAGGGTGAGCCCGAGCTGGAACGGGTCCGCCTCGGTGGCGGGCGGCGGCGGCGTGACGTCCGCCGTCATCGCCGGTGCGGGAGCGGCGCCATCCGTCGCCGTCAGCCGGAGCCGCTGGTGCACGACGTTCGGCACGTAGACGCCGGGCCCGCCGTCCTGGCCCGGCGCGATCTGCATGTACGGCAGCCGCAGCTCGCCGTGGATCTCGACGTCGTGCTCCTCGCCGAGGGTCACCGGCGCGTCGCGCCGCACGACCAGCAGGGGGTGCTGCTGCAGATACCAGAGCGTGTCGCTCTGGGCGGGCAGGTCGGCGAGCGCGAAGCGGACGCCGTCGAGCTCGAACACGAGATCGTCCTGCAGCACCTCCTCGCCGTCGATCCACAGGCGCAGCGTCGTCACCGACGAGAGCCACAGGCTGCGGTACCAGGGGATGGTCAGCGCGATCGCGGCCCCGTCGGGGTGCACGCGGAGGCTGTCGTCGTGGATGAGTCCGTTGGGCATGGGAGGTCTCCTGGGGTGTCAGTCGAGGTCGGCGGCGATGGACCGGATGAGGGAGTGCTGGCGGCGCACCTGTTCGATCGAGCGCCACGGCTCGCGCTCCCCCTCGTATTCGCTGGAGAGGTACCCGGTGTAGCCGGCGTCCTTCAACGCCTGCAGCACCGGCCGCCACGGGATCTGCTGATCCACGAGGTGCTCGTCGATGTCGTGGAACTTCGCCTGGATGAACACGACGTGCTTCGCGATGTCGGCGATGTCGGCGGGGTCCACGGCGATGCCGTCCATGAACGCGGGACGCTGCCCGGGCAGCTCGCCCGGTGCCAGCGGGATGGGCCGGTCCTGGAAGATGCCGGTGTCCAGCAGCAGCCCGAAGTGCTTCGTGCCGGTGCGCTCGATGAGACCGATGTAGTCGTCGACGACCTCGTGCTTGATCGGGGTCGGCGAGTGGATCTCGGGGCAGATGACCATGTCGAGGTCGGCGGCGAGCTCGAGGGAGCGCTCGACCGACTCGGTCCAGATCGGATGCGGGATGAGGTCGTCCGAGACGACACCGATCTTCGGACGCACGAACCGGAAGCCGAGTCGCTTCGCGAGCCGGAGGTCGCGCTGCAGGATCGCGGCTCCCTCCGCGGCGGTGAGGTCGCGGGCGTGGATGCCGCTGGAGTGCAGCCTCGTGTCGATCCACGAGCCGTAGTTGGTCGGCTCCAGCCGGTACTGCGCGAGCAGCTCGAACCACCGGTCGATCCAGGCGGTCGTCGGTTCCGGGTAGCCGGCGATGTGTCCCTCGCCGAGGATCTCGACGCCGGTGGCGCCCACGTCGGCGACGGCGGCGAGAGCTGTCTCGAGGTCCATGACGGTGCCGTAGTCGGTCATGAAGCTGTACAACGAGACGCCGTACGCGAAGGGGCCGCCGCTCGCCTCCGGCGCGAGGGTGACGTGCCGCCTCACGCGATAGGTCGAGGGCTGGTGCTCCTCGGGGATGTACGACATCCGCAGTCGCAGCTCGATCGACACCTCGTGCACGCCGTCCGGCAGGCCGCCCTCGAACGGCACCGTCACGACGGCCGCGTCCTCCAACGGCCAGCGGACGCCGTCGGAGTCCCACAGCTCCTGCAGCGTGTAGGTCTTCCCCTGCAGGGTCCATAACGGCACCTCGGGTCCGACGTCGACGAGGTCGCCGACCCGGACGGCGACGCCGTCGATGAGCGAGGCGGCCATGCCGCGGTAGGACGGCATGCGCAACCGCAGCTGGAAGCCGGTGACCCGGTCGCCGTCCCGCACGTTACGGAAGCCGACGGACTGGATGAGGTCCCTCTCGAGAAGCACCGATGCTCCTTCCTACGGCACGACCGGCCGTGTACGACATTGGACGCCTCGAGTGTACACACTTATGCCTGAATATGACAGAAGTGTGCGGATTCCAGCCCCATCGGTTCCCGAGGCACCGTGTCAGGACGCCGTCGGCGCAGCCAGCAGCGCCTCGAACGCGAGCTCCGCGGCACCGATCAGCAGCCGGTCGTCGGCGAGCTGCGCCGGGCGGACCTCGAGCAGCTCGCCGCACGCCGGCATCGCCTGCGCGCGCACGTCCGCCACGAAGCCGGGCAGATCGCGCTCGGCGAGCATCGCGAGGAACCCCCCGAGCACGATGACCGAGGGATTGAGCACATTGACCGCGTTCGCCAGCGCCGTCGCGAGGATGCGCCGCTGGCGGTCGATCTCTGCGGTGGCGGTGCCGACCCGGCGCAGCGCCTCGGCGAGCGTCGCATCGTCGGTGGCCGACAGCCCCGCGGCGGCGAGGAGCCGGTCCCGGTCGACCTCGTCCTCGAGCACGCCGTCGGGGACGCGCCGGTCGTCGGCGCGTCCGATGCCCGGGCGGTTCTGTCCGAACTCCCCGGCATAGCCGCTCGCGCCGCCGACGGCGCGTCCGGCGACGATCAGACCGCCGCCGATGCCGCTCGCGCCGCCGTTGAGGTAGACGACGTCGTCCGCGTCACGTGCGGCGCCGAACAGGTGCTCGGCACGCGCGCCGAGCGACGCGTCGTTGCCGACGACGACCGGCAGGCCGACCCGGGCCCGCACGATCTCACGCAGCGGCGCGTCCCGCCAGCCGAGGTGGGGGGCGTCCCGCACGAGTCCGTCCTCCCCGCGCACCAGCCCGGGCACGGCCAGGCCGACCCCGACGATGCGCGCGGCGGCGAGCCCCTCCCCGAGCCAGCTCGCCACCTGCGCCGCCAGCGATACGGCCACCTGCTCCGGCGCCGGCGGGACGTCGAACGGGATGCGGGCGCGCACGCGCACCCGGCGGTCCAGCCCGACCGCTGCCATCGTGAGGGCGTCGACCTCGGGGTTCGCCGCGATCGCCACGACATCCGCCGCGGCGTGCACGACCGGAGAGGGGCGCCCGACCCGGCGCGACGGATCGGGGCCGGCCTGGCTCGCGAGCCCGTGCTGCTCGAGCTCGGCGACCAGGTCCGCGATCGTGGACCGGTTCAGTCCGGTGCGCTCGGTGAGGGCGGCACGCGGCAGCGGGCCCTCGCGGTGGATCAGCTCCAGGATGCGCGCCAGGTTCTGCTGCCGGACTCCGCTCGGACTGACGCTCGCGCTCACGCTGCCATCGTAGTATGTTGTCATTAACAACATATAGGACCGCGCGAAGGAGCGACATGCCCGCCCCCACTCTTGCCGACAAGTTCACGTTCGGCCTCTGGACCGTCGGCTACAACGGCACCGATCCCTTCGGCGGCCCCACCCGCCCCGCCCTCGACGTCGTCCACGTCGTCGAGAAGCTGGCCGAGCTCGGCGCCTACGGGCTCACGTTCCACGACGACGACCTGTTCGCGTTCGGCTCCACGGACGCCGAGCGTCAGGCGCAGATCGACCGGCTCACGGGTGCCCTCGACGCGACCGGGCTGAAGACCCCGATGGTCACCACGAACCTCTTCTCCGCCCCCGTGTTCAAGGACGGCGGCTTCACCTCGAACGACCGTGCCGTGCGCCGGTTCGCGCTGCGCAAGGTGCTGCGCAACCTCGACCTCGCCGCCGAGCTGGGTGCGCAGACGTTCGTCATGTGGGGCGGCCGCGAGGGGGCCGAGTACGACGCCGCGAAGGACGTGCGCCAGGCGCTGGAGCGCTATCGAGAGGCGGTGAACCTGCTCGGCCAGTACGTGATCGACAAGGGCTACGACATCCGCTTCGCGATCGAGCCCAAGCCGAACGAGCCCCGCGGCGACATCCTGCTGCCCACGGTCGGCCACGCCCTCGCGTTCATCGAGTCGCTCGAGCACCCCGAGCTGGTCGGCCTGAACCCGGAGGTCGGCCACGAGCAGATGGCCGGGCTGAACTTCGCCGCCGGCATCGCCCAGGCGCTGTATCACGGCAAGCTCTTCCACATCGACCTCAACGGCCAGCGCGGCATCAAGTACGACCAGGACCTCGTGTTCGGCCACGGCGACCTGCACAACGCGTTCGCCCTCGTCGACCTGCTCGAGAACGGCGGCCCGGCCGGCGGTCCCGCCTACGACGGCCCCCGGCATTTCGACTACAAGCCGAGCCGCACCGAGGACGAGACCGGCGTGTGGGACTCCGCCGCCGCGAACATGCGCACGTACCTGCTGCTCAAGGAGCGGGCGGCCGCGTTCCGCGCCGATCCGGAGGTGCAGGAAGCCCTGGCGGCCGCGCGCGTGCCCGAGCTGGCGCAGCCCACGCTGGCCGCCGACGAGTCGTACGAGGACCTGATCGCCGACCGCTCGGCGTTCGAGGACTTCGACGCCTCGGCCTACTTCGGCGGCCACGGCTTCGGCTTCGTGCGCCTGCAGCAGCTCGCGACCGAGCACCTGCTCGGAGCGCGGTGAGCCCCACCGGCGCACGTCCCGCCGCCGGCTGCCCGACATCCCTGTCCCCGTTGCGCATGTCCCCGTTGCGCATGTCCCACTTGCGCATGTCCCAGTTGCGCGCGATAGATGTCCCACTTTGGCGCGGAAAAAGCACCCTATTCCGCGCCAAAGTGGGACATCCTCAAGGCCGGGCGGAGGTCGGGACGAGGCCGGGCGGAGGTCGGAACAGCGAGAGCGGAGGTCGGGACAGTGAGATGAGGAGGGCGCCATGGTGCTCGTGATGGGTGTCGACTCGTCGACGCAGTCGTGCAAGGTCGTCATCGTCGACCCGGCGTCCGGTGCGGTCGTGCGGCAGGGGCGTGCGCCGCACCCGGACGGCACCGAGGTCGACCCCGCGGCGTGGTGGCGCGCGCTGAACCGGGCGATCGAGGACGCCGGCGGCGTCGCCGACGTGGCGGCGTGGGCGATCGGCGGTCAGCAGCACGGCATGGTCGCGCTGGATGCCGAGGGCCACGTGATCCGCCCCGCCCTGCTCTGGAACGACACCCGCTCGGCGGGCGCCGCTTGCGACCTCGTCGCCGAGTTCGGCGCCCGCGCGCTCGCCGAGCGCACCGGGCTCGTGCCCGTCGCGTCGTTCACCCTCACGAAGCTGCGCTGGCTGCGGGACCACGAACCGGACGCCGCCGCCCGCGTCGCCGCGGTCGCGCTGCCGCACGACTGGCTCACCTGGCGACTGCGGGGCTTCGGCCCGGCCGGTGAGTCGGTCCGGGGACCGGTGCTCGACGAGCTCGTGACCGATCGCTCCGACGCCTCCGGCACCGGGTACTGGCGGCCGGACACCGGGGACTACGACCGTGAGCTGCTGGCCGCGGCCCTCGGACACGACGCGATCCTGCCGCGCGTGCTCGGCCCGCACGCGTCGGTCCTCGACGGCGCCGGTTGCCTCGTCGGCGCCGGCGCCGGCGACAACGCGGCCGCCGCGCTCGGCGTCGGAGCCGGGCCCGGCGACGTCGTGGTCTCGATCGGCACGAGCGGCACCGTGTTCGCGGTCGCCGCCGAGCGCACCATCGACGAGACCGGCACCGTCGCGGGCTTCGCCGACGCCGACGGCCGGTTCCTGCCGATCGTGGTCACCCTCAACGCCGCTCGGGTGCTCGACGCCGTCGCCCGCCTGCTCGCCGTGGACCACGACGAGCTCAGCCGGCTGGCGCTCGACGCGGCACCCGGTGCGGGCGGGCTCGCACTCCTCCCCTACTTCGAGGGCGAGCGCACCCCGAACCTGCCCGAGGCGACGGCGTCGCTCGCCGGGATGACGCTGGCGAACACGACCCGCGAGAACCTCGCGCGCGCCGCCGTCGAGGGGATGCTGTCGGGCCTGGGCGCCGGGCTCGACGCGCTGCGCGGGCTCGACGTGCCGCTGCGGCGCGCACTGCTGATCGGCGGCGGGGCGCAGTCCGAGGCGGTGCGGCGCATCGCCCCCGCCGTGCTGGGGCTGCCCGTCGAGGTCCCGGCCCCGGGCGAGTACGTCGCGCTCGGCGCCGCCCGCCAGGCGGCATCCCTGCTCGCTCGCTGACTGTCACCGGACCGGACGCCGGGGGTCCGACCGCGACTCTCAGCGCAGGCGCAGCTCCGCCTCGATCGCGGCGGCCTGGCGCAGCAGCGCGGGAAGATGCACCTCGGTCAGCCGCTCGACCGTGTCGCGGCTCGCGCTCGTGGACACGTTGACGGCGGCGACCACCTCGCCGTCACGACCGCGCAGCGGTGCCGCGACCGAGCGCAATCCCGCCTCGAGCTCGCCGTCGACCAGTGCCCACCCCTGCGCGCGCACGCGGTCGAGCTCGGCGCGCAGCCGGGCCGGCTCGGTCAGGGTGCGGCCGGTGAGATGCGCCCGGGCGGACGCGGCGAGCACCTCGTCCCGCTCGGCATCCGCGAGCCCGGCCAGCAGCACGCGGCCCATGCTCGTCGCGTACGCCGGGAACCGGGTGCCGATCGTGATGCGCACGCTCATGATGCGGCGGGTGGGCACCCGCGCGATGTAGACGATGTCGGCGCCGTCGAGCACGGCCGCCGACACCGACTCGTCGACCTCGCGCGAGAGCCGCTCGAGATGGGGCTGCACGATCTCCGGCAGCGACAGCGAGGAGAGGTAGCTGAAGCCGAGCTCGAGCACGCGCGGGGTGAGGGCGAACAGCCGGCCGTCGGTGCGCACGTAGCCGAGCGCCGTCAGCGTGTGCAGGAACCGCCGCGCGGCGGCGCGGGTGAGCTCGGCGCGGCGGGCGACGTCGCTGAGGCTCAGCTCGGGATGCTCGGCGTCGAACGCGCGGATGACGGCGAGCCCCCGGGCGAGCGACTGCACGAACTCGCCGGTGCCCCCCGCATCCGTGCCCGCAGCACCGACCCCTCCGCCCGCGGCATCCGTCGTCTCGGTCATCGTCCCCTCACAGTTCCTCCCCACCCGGCATGTCCCACTTCGGCGCGGTATCAGGGTGATATTCCGCACCGAAGTGGGACATCAACCGCGCGGAAGTGGGACACGAGCGCAGGTCGCCGACGGCTGCCGGTGCGTTCAGCGCTCGAGGACGACGGCGAGGCCCTGGCCGACCCCGATGCAGATCGCGGCGACGGCGACGCCACCGCCGCGACGCTTGAGCTCGTGCGCCGCGTGGCCCAGGATGCGGCCGCCGGAGGCTCCCAGGGGGTGCCCGATCGCGAGCGCCCCGCCGTGCACGTTGACCTTCTCCGGGTCGAGGTCGGGCCACCCGGCGATGCACGCGAGCGACTGCGACGCGAACGCCTCGTTCAGCTCGACGACGTCGACGTCCGCCCAGGTCCTGCCGGCCTTGGCGAGGGCCTTGTTCGCGGCCTCGATCGGCGCGATCGGGAAGTAGTCCGGGTCGACGCCGTGCGCGGCCCGACCCGCGATGCGGGCGAGCGGCTCGGCGTCCAGCGCACCCTCGGACCCGATCAGCAGCGCCGAGGCGCCGTCGTTGATCGGCGACGAGTTACCGGCGGTCACCGTTCCGCTGCCGTCGGCCGCGAACAGCGCCTTCAGCCCGGCGAGCCTCTCCACCGAGGTGTCGTCGCGGATGCCCTCGTCGCGGGCGAGCTCGGCGCCGGGCACCTGCACGATCTCGGGGTCGTAGACCCCCGCGGCCCACGCCGCGGCGGCCAGCCGGTGCGAGCGCACCGCGAACTCGTCCTGCGCCTCACGGCCGATGCCGAACTCCCGCGCGATCTTCTCCGCCGACTCGCCGTTGCTGATCGTCCAGTGCTTCGGCAGCGCCTTGTTGGTCATGCGCCAGCCGATCGCCGTGTTCCACAGCGTCTGGTTGCCCACCGCCGGCCATGGCCGCGGCGACTTCTCCACGATGAACGGGGCGCGGCTCATCGACTCCACGCCGCCGGCGAGCACGAGGTCGGCATCGCCGGTCTCGACCGCGCGCGCGGCCTGGATCGACGCCTCCAACGACGACGAGCACAGGCGGTTGACGGTCACGCCGGTCACGGTGGTGGGGAAGCCCGCCAACAGCGCGCCGAAGCGTGCGACGTCGCGGTTGTCCTCGCCGGCCTGGTTCGCGTCGCCGAAGATCACGTCGGAGATGGCGGCGGGGTCGAGGCCGGTGCGCTCCACGATCGCCTTCATGACGACGGCGGCGAGGTCGTCGGGCCGCACGCCCGACAGGGCGCCGGCGGCACGTCCGAACGGCGTGCGGACGGCGTCGTAGACGAAGGATGCGGTCATGGGTCAGTTCCCTCCGGTCGCGTCGACCAGGTCCAGCCCGGTCAGCTCGCGCAGCTCGTCGATGGTGTTGTCGCCGAACGCCTCGCGCACGGCGAACCCGGCTTCGGTCACGTCGAAGACGGCATGGTCGGTGTAGACGCGCGAGACGCACCCCACGCCGGTGAGCGGATACGTGCAGGACGCGACGAGCTTGGACGAGCCGTCCTTGGTGAGCAGGTCGGTGAAGACGTAGACGTCCTTCGCGCCGATGGCGAGGTCCATGGCGCCGCCGACCGCCGGGATCGCACCGGGCGCCCCCGTCGACCAGTTCGCCAGGTCTCCGGTCTGCGAGACCTGGAACGCGCCCAGCACGCAGACGTCGAGGTGGCCGCCGCGCATCATGGCGAAGGAGTCGGCGTGATGGAAGTAGGCGGCGCCGGCGAGGGCTGTGACCGCCTGCTTGCCGGCGTTGATGAGGTCGGGGTCGACCTGCCCGGGCTCGGGGGCGGGACCCATGCCCAGCAGCCCGTTCTCGGTGTGGAGGATGATCTCGTCGCCTTCCGGCAGGAAGTTGGCGACCAGCGTCGGGGCGCCGATGCCGAGGTTCACATACGAGCCCTCGGGGATGTCGGCGGCGATGCGGGCCGCGAGGTCGTTGCGGGAGATGCGGGTGGTCATCGTGCGGCCTCCTCGGGCTCGGCGTCCAGGGGCCTGCCCTCCAGGTCGACCCCGCCGACGAACTCGCCGCCGCGCAGCCAGGCCCGCTCGCCGACCGCGACCACACGGTCGACGAACAGCCCGGGGGTGACGACGGTCTCGGGATCGATCGAGCCCAGCGGCACGACCTCGTCGACCTGCACGACCGTCGTGGTGGCCGCGGTCGCCATGATCGGGCCGAAGTTCCGGGCCGTCTCGCGGTAGACGAGGTTGCCCCAGCGGTCGGCGGCGCGCGCGCTGATCAGCGCGAAGTCGGCGAAGATCGGGTACTCCAGCACGTACCAGCGACCCCCGATCTCGCGCGCCTCCTTGCCCTCGGCCAGCTCCGTGCCGACGCCGGTGGGCGAGAAGAAGGCACCGATGCCGGCACCGGCGGCGCGGATGCGCTCGGCCAGGTTGCCCTGCGGCACGATCTCGAGCTCGATCTCGCCGGCGCGGTACAGCCCGTCGAAGACCCATGAGTCGCTCTGCCGCGGGAAGGAGCAGATGATCTTGCGCACGCGCCGGGTCGCGAGCAGCGCCGCGAGGCCGACGTCGCCGTTGCCGGCGTTGTTATTGACGATCGTGAGGTCCTTCGCGCCGTGCGCGATGAGGGCGTCGATGAGCTCGACCGGCTGACCGGCACGACCGAAGCCGCCGATCATGACGGTCGCGCCGTCGGGGATGCCCGCGACGGCCGCCTCCACATCCGGGACGGTCTTGTCGATCATCCATCCTCCTGGTGTTCGCTGTGCGAACGTGCGTTCGCGATAAGAACACTCTAGCGCGGGCTCCCTCGCCCGGCAACCGCTCAGGGCTCCAGCGTCAGCGATGCCGAGATGGGCACGATCTGCTCGCGCAGCGCGATGATCTCGCGCGCGTGGGCGTGCAGCCGCGCGTCGCCCGGCAGCTCGGGGGTCCACTCCGGCACGGGCCTCGCGACCCCGTCGGGGCCGGGCACGACGAACACCGTCATGCACTGGGTCGTCAGCGTCATCTCGTGCGGGGTCCGCGGATCGGCCGTGCGCACGTGGATGCTGATGTGCATGCTGTGCGCGCTCGTGTAGATGATCCGCGCGTCCACCTCGACGAGGTCGCCGATGCGCACCGGCGCGAAGAAGTGGATGCCGCCGGAGTACACGGCGACCGCCGAGCTCGCCTGCTCGCCGTCGCGCGCCCAGGCCGCTGCCACCGCATAGGCGGCCTCGTCGATCCACCGCATGACCGTGCCGCCGTGCGCCTTCCCGCCCCAGTTCACGACGCCGGGCGGCACGAGGAAGCGCAGCGTCACGCGCGGCGCGGCGGTCGCCTCGTCATATTCCTCGTCGAGCATGAGACGCTTGATCCGGGTGCGCGACGGGATGCGGTCCAGCGCCGCCGCCGCGAGCTTCCGGTCGGAGCGGCTGCGCGGCTCCCACGCCGGCACCACGGTCGGCCGGCCGTCGGCATCCTTGGCCACGAAGACGAGGATGCACGTGGTCGCGGGGGTGTACGCCCGCGACTCCACCTCGGCCGAGGAGACCGTCACCACCACGTGCATGCTGGTGCGACCGGTGTGGACGATGCGCGCCTGCACCTCGACGATGCTGCCCGGAGGGACCGGACGACGATGCCGGACGTTGCCGACATAGGCGGTGACGCAATAGGTGCCGGCCCAGCCGACGGCGCAGGCGTAGCCGGCCTTGTCGATCCACTCCATCACGCTGCCGGCGGCCACGGTCGTGCCGCTCGCCGCCGTGTCGGCGGGGGTCGTCATGAACCGGAGCGTGATGCGGTCGTCGCGGCCGGCGATCGTCGTGGTCGTCACGCGGTCAGCGTAGCGGCTCGCCGGTGCAGGCTAGCCGGTCTCGCCCGCCAGGATCGGCGCCGCCAGACGGAACGCCGTGTTGGCCGCCGGCACGCCGCAGTAGATCGCGGACTGCAGGATCACCTCTTCGATCTCGGCGGCGGTCAGGCCGTTGCGCAGCGCGGCGTGCACGTGCATCACGAACTCCTCGTGATGGCCGAGCGCGATCATCGCGGTGAGCACGGCGATCGACCGCTCCCGGCGCTCGAGGCCGGGACGCGACCACACCTCGCCCCAGGCGTAACGGGTGATGAAGTCCTGGAAGCCGGCGGTCTGCGGGGTCGTGTTCGCGATCGACCGGTCCACGTGCGCGTCGCTGAGCACGGCACGGCGCACGACCATGCCCCGGTCGTAGCGCTCCTCGTCGGTCAGGCCGACGCCGTCGGGACGGCTCATCGTGCGCTCCCCTCGAAGAAGGCGATCAGTGCGGCGGTGACGGCGACGGGCTGCTCGGCGGGCGGCAGGTGCGCGGCGTCCGCGATGCGCACGGCACGACCGTCCACGACGCCGGCGGCGATCTCGGCGGCCTTCCCCTCGGGCACCACCTGGTCGTGCTCTCCCCAGACCGCGACCACGGGCGCGGCGATCTCCGCGAGCCGGTCGCGCACGTCATAGGCGGCGAGCGCCTCGCAGCACAGCGCGTACGACTCGTCGTCGGCATCCTGCAGCGCGTGGAACAGCCGCCCCGCCAGCACGGGCTCCCGCGCGATCGAGTCGGGCGCGAACCATCGCTGACCGGACTGCACGATCAGCGACGAGGTCGACTGCGCCCGCACCTTCGCTGCACGCTCGTGCCACGAGTCCGGGTCTCCCAGCTGCGCCCCCGACGCGACGATCGCGGCCTCGGCCACGAGCCCCGGATGGCGCAGCAGCAGCTCCAGTCCGGTCGCGCCGCCCAGCGAGACGCCGGCGTAGCGGATGCCGTCCCCGCCGAGCTCTCGAGCCCCGGTGGCGACCGCGTCGGCCAGCTCCCCGACCGTGAACGGCTCGGTCGCGGCGGGCGAGTCGCCGTGCCCGGGCAGATCCCAGGCGGTCACGCGGTAGCGCTCACACAGGACCGGCAGCGTGTTCTCCCACAGGATCGTGCTGGTGCCCAGCGAGGGCCCGAGCACGAGCAGCGGCGCGCCGTCGGGACCGGCGGGATCGGTGAAGCGGAGGGCGGGAACGGTCATCGGTGTCAGATCTCGGGCTGAGCGGGTGTCTCGGGGGTCGGGGGTGCGATGACGGGCGACTCAGCCTGGATCCCGACATCGGCGCCGAGCTCGTGCTCCGCGTCCGACGGCGCATCGGAGACCGCGCGATCGACGAGAAGACTCGCCAAGCCGGTGTAGTTCGCCGGGTCGAGCAACGCCTCGACGTCGTCGGCGGGATGCGGCGCCCCCGGCGCGCGATCGATCGCCGCCTCCAGCGCCTCGCGCACGAGCGCCGGCAGATCGCCGCCGGTGCCGGCCGCCGCCACGATGCGGGTCACCTCGTCGGCGCCGAGCACCGGCGTCAGCACGATCGAGAGGCGCTCGGCCAGCAGCAGCCCGTCGGTCAGGACGAGGTCGCGGACCACGGCCTGCTCGTCGACGCGCAGACCCTCCACCAGGCGGGCGGCGGTCCCGGTCGCGCCGAGCGCGAGCCGCAGCAGTTCACGCAGCGTCGGCCATTCGGCGTGCCAGGCCCCGTCGGGACGCTCGTCGACCGCGAACGCCGACGCGAGATGGAGCGTCGCGGCCAGCTGCGGCGCGCGCAGCGCGGCCGAGCGCACGAGCACGGAGGCGGCCGGGTTCTGCTTCTGCGGCATGGCGCTGGAGCCTCCGCCGGCGCCCTCGGCCAGCTCGCCGATCTCGGTGCGGCTGAGCGTGGCCACATCGGCGGCGATCTTGCCGACGGCGTCGACGGCCTGCGCGAGCGCGTCGCCGAGCTCGGTCACGGGCCAGCGGGTGACGTGCCAGGGTGCCGCGGGTGCGGCCAGGCCCAGTTCGGCAGCATACGCGCCGGGCAGGGCGGCCGCGGCGTCCGCGCCGCCGATCTGGACGAACGAGGCGAGGGTGCCCCCGGCGCCGGCCAGCTGGGCGGGCAGCGCCACGACGGCCTCGGCCAGCCGCACCCGGGCGCGCGTGACGCCGCGCAGCCATCCC
>NZ_JASGEL010000086.1:0-21921 GCF_047606385.1 Microbacterium sp. | reverse complement strand
GCCGCGGAGGACGCCCGCGCCGTCGGCGCGACGCTGCGGCGCGCGTTCGCGGACGCGGTCCGCCCCGCGCCGGTGCGACCGCTCGCGACAGTCGACCTCGCACACGACCTCGACGCCGACACGGTGGTCGAATGGCGCGAGGGCCTGCGGGCGCGGGTCGAGGCGGCCGACGGGACGGTCCGCATCCTGCTGCCGGACAAGACCATCGCGCTGCCCGTCGAGGCCGCCGACGCGGTGCGCGCCCTGCAGGCGGGTCCCCGGGAGGCGGGCCGGCTGCCCGGGCTCGACCCGGCGTCGTCGCTCGTGGTGGCGAGGCGGCTGCTGCGGGAGGGCGTCATCGTGGGCGGCGAGCGCGCGTGAACGACGCCGTCCCCGTGCAGGGCACGGCGTGGGCGCCGTGCAGCGATCTCTCGCGGGAGCGCGACGACCCGCTGGCCGGCACCGGCGGGTACGGCGAGCGCTGGCTGCTCGTGGAGATCGACGGCAGCTGGGGCCGCCACGCGTTCACCGAGTCACGGCTCGACCCGATGATCGGCAGGACGCTGACCCGCCGCGCGGAGGCCGCCGGCATCCGCCCCGTCGCGATCCGCCGCTTCGGCCGCCGCGGCGACGAGCGCCGCGCGCAGACGCGCTGGCGGTGGATGCTGGCGACCTCGCGCCCGGGAGCGGAGAGCGTCCAGACGGGTCACGTCGACGATCCCGCGCAGCTGCTGGACCTGCCGCTGGACGGCACGGGCGAGCCGTCGGACGAGCCGCTGTTCCTGGTGTGCACGCATGCCCGGCACGACCGCTGCTGCGCCGTGCGCGGCCGGCCGGTCGCCCAGGCGCTCGCCGCCGCGTACCCGGCTCAGACGTGGGAGTGCTCGCACCTCGGCGGGGACCGCTTCGCCGCGACGATGATCCTGCTGCCGCACGGGCTGTACTACGGCCGGGTGCCGCCGACGGAGGCCGGAGCCATCGCCGAGCACTATCTGCAGGGACGGGTGGTGCCGGAGCACCTCCGCGGCCGCAGCTCGCTGAGCACGGTCGCCCAGGCGGCGCAGGCCGCGGCGCGGGCCGAGACCGGCGATGCACGCATCGGGTCGTTCGCGCCGATGCGTGAGGAGCGGACGGACGACGGCTGGGTCGTCGACCTCGAGGCCGGCGACGGCGTGCTCGAGGTCACGCTGCGCGAGCGATGGTCGGAGCCGATGCTGAGCACCTGCGCCGCGACGCATCCGGTCCGGGTGCGCGAGCACGAGGCGGTCGGGATCGTCCGCCGCGGCGCGCCCTGAGTCTCAGTCCTCGGCGCGGGTCGTGTCCCGCCGCGGCCGCCACACGACCACCTCGGTGGCGCGGCGGACCCGGGTGCCGGAGCGGATCGTCACGACCGACCCGGTCGAGCCGGCGGCGAAGACGCGGGCGCCGGGGCGGCGCGCCAGCTCCTCCCGCATCCGCGCCTCGAGGTCCTGCACCCGGCCGTGCAGCTCGCGCACCCGGTTCTCGAGCTCGATGATCCGCGCGATGGCGGGCAGGCTCATGCCGTCGGCGGAGAGCCGGCCGACCTCGCGCAGCTGCGCGACGTCATGGATCGAGTACCGGCGCGATCCGCCCTTCGTGCGCGCCGGCACGACGAGGCCGAGCCGGTCGTACTGGCGCAGGGTCTGCGGATGCATCCCGGCCAGCTCCGCGGCCGCCTGGATCGCGAGGATGGGAGCGTCCTCGTCGAGGCTCTCGTGCGAGGACATGTCAGCCGCGCGCCTTCGACATCAGGTCGGCACGCGGGTTCTCGGCCGGCTCGAGCTCCGCGAAGCGCTCCAGCGCCTCCCTCGCCGACGCGTCCAGGTGCGAGGGGACCGCCACCTGCACCTCGGCGAGCAGGTCGCCGGCGCCCTTCTGGCTCTGGATGCCGCGGCCCTTGACCCGCAGCACCCGACCCGAGGGCGTGCCCGGTGCGACCCGGAGCTTCACGACATCGCCGTCGAGCGTCGGCACCTCGATCGTCGCGCCGAGGGCCGCCTCGGTGAAGGTCACCGGCACCGTCAGCCGCAGGTTGAGCCCCTCCCGGCGGAACACCGGATGCGGCTTGACCGTCACCGACACGACGATGTCGCCGTTCTCCCCGCCGTCGAGCGAGGGGCGCCCCCGGCCACGGAGGCGGATCTTCTGACCGTCGGCGACACCGGCGGGGATCTTGACCTTGAAGGGCTTGCCGTCCTCGCCCTGCAGGCTGATGGTCTCGCCCTTCGCGGCCGTCATGAAGTCGAGGGACGTGCGGGCGGTGACGTCGGCGCCGCGGGTCGGACCGCCGTAGCCGCGGAATCCACCGCTGGTCTGCCCGAAGCGGCCGGAGCCGAAGCCGCCGGACTGCGCGCCCTGGCCGAACATGCTGAAGATGTCCTCGTAGTCCGCGGTCGACTGGGAGCGGCCGCCGCCGCGTCCCTGGCCGAACATGCTGAAGACGTCCTCGAAGCCGCCCGCTCCCGCACCGCCCGCGGTGAAACGGGCGCCGGAGCCCATGGCGCGGATCTGGTCGTACTCCTCCCGCTGCTCGGCGTCGCTGAGCACCGAGTACGCCTCGCTGATCTCCTTGAACTTCGCCTCGGCGGCGGCGTCCCCCGGGTTCGAGTCCGGGTGGTACTTCCGCGCGAGCTTGCGATAGGTCTTCTTCAGGTCGGCCTCGGTGACGTCCTTGCTGACGCCGAGGACGGTGTAGAAGTCCTTGTCGAACCAGTCCTGGCTGGCCACGTGCGCCTCCTAGTCCGCCGGCACGGCGACGACGACCTTCGCAGGACGCAGCTCGACCGAGCCCAGCCGGTATCCGACCTCGACGACCTCGAGCACGGTCGTCTCGGTCGCCCCGGGCGTCGGCTGCTGGAAGATCGCCTCGTGCTGCTGCGGGTCGAAGACGTCGCCGGCCTCGCCGTAGGAGACCAGCCCCATCCGCTCGGCGACCGAGCGGAGCTTGTCGGCGATCGCGGCGAAGGGCGTGCCCTCGGCGAGGTCGCCGTGCTTGGCCGCACGGTCGAGGTCGTCGAGCACGGGCAGCAGCCCCTTGGCGACCGAGCCCTTGGCGCGCTCGATCTCGATCTCGCGCTGCTCCTCGGTGCGCCGGCGGTAGTTGGCGTACTCCGCCTGGAGGCGCTTCAGGTCCAGCAGCAGGTCGTGGTCCGCGGCGTCCGCCTCGGCCACGGCGGCCTCGTCGGTCTGCACCGCGTTCAGGATGTCGTCGATCGTCAGATCCGGCTCCTGCGAAGCGGGGTCGGAGGCCTGTGCCTCCGACCCCTCCTCACCAGGCCGAACCTCGTCGCCGTCCTGCGGTTCGTCGAAGTTCTTGTCCGTCATGTGTCCGTCTTACTTCTTGTCGTCCTCGTCGTCGACGACCTCGGCGTCGATGACGTCCTCCTCCGGGTTGGGCGTGGTGCCGCTGCCCGGATCGGTCGCCGACGGGTCGGCGTTCTGCCCCTCGGCCTGCGCGGCCTGGTAGATCGCCTCGCCCAGGGCGCTCTGGCTCGCGTTCAGCTTGTCGAACGCGGTCTTCACCGCGTCGTCGTCCTCGCCCGCGAGCGCGGTCTTGAGGGCGTCGACATCCGCCTGCACGGAGTCCTTGACCTCGGCGGGGAGCTTGTCCTCGTTGTCCTTGATGAGCTTCTCGATCGAGTACGAGAGGGTCTCGGCCTGGTTGCGGGTCTCGGCGGACTCGCGGCGCTTCTTGTCCTCGGCGGCGTGCTCCTCGGCCTCGCGCACCATGCGGTCGATGTCCTCCTTGGGCAGCGACGAGCCGCCCGTGATGGTCATCGACTGCTCCTTGCCGGTGCCCTTGTCCTTCGCGGAGACGTGGACGATGCCGTTCGCGTCGATGTCGAAGGTCACCTCGACCTGCGGGATGCCGCGCGGCGCCGGCGCGATGCCGGTCAGCTCGAACGTGCCCAGCGGCTTGTTGTCACGGGTGAACTCGCGCTCGCCCTGGAACACCTGGATCGCGACCGACGGCTGGTTGTCGTCGGCGGTCGTGAACGTCTCGCTCCGCTTGGTCGGGATGGCCGTGTTGCGCTCGATGAGCTTGGTCATGATGCCGCCCTTGGTCTCGATGCCGAGGCTCAGCGGGGTGACGTCGATCAGCAGCACGTCCTTGCGCTCGCCCTTGAGGACGCCGGCCTGCAGGGCGGCGCCGACGGCGACGACCTCGTCCGGGTTGACGCCCTTGTTGGGCTCCTGGCCGCCGGTGAGCTGCTTGACCAGCTCCGTGACCTGGGGCATGCGGGTCGAGCCGCCGACGAGCACGACGTGGTCGATGTCGGCGACCTTGATGCCGGCCTCGGCGATCACGTCGTTGAACGGCTTCTTGGTGCGGTCGAGCAGGTCCTTGGTGAGCTCCTCGAACTTGGCGCGCGTGATGGTCTCGGACAGCGACACCGGGCCCGACTCGGTCAGCGACAGGTAGGGCAGGTTGACGCTCGTCGACGTGGAGCTCGACAGCTCCTTCTTCGCCTGCTCCGCGGCCTCCTTGAGGCGCTGCAGGGCGATCTTGTCGCCGGAGACGTCGACGCCGGTGGTGTCCTTGAACTGCTTGATCAGGTAGTCGACCAGGCGCTGATCCCAGTCGTCGCCGCCCAGCCGGTTGTCGCCGGCGGTGGCGCGCACCTGGATGGTGGAGAAGTCGTCGTCCTTGCCCACCTCGAGCAGGGAGACGTCGAACGTGCCGCCGCCGAGGTCGAAGACGAGGATGAGCTCGTCCTCCTTGCCCTTGTCGAGGCCGTAGGCCAGGGCCGCCGCGGTGGGCTCGTTGATGATGCGCAGCACGTTCAGGCCCGCGATCTCGCCGGCCTCCTTCGTGGCCTGGCGCTCGGCGTCGTTGAAGTAGGCCGGAACGGTGATGACCGCATCCGCCACCGAGTCGCCGAGGTACTGCTCGGCGTCCCGCTTCAGCTTCTGCAGGATGCGGGCCGAGACCTCCTGCGGGGTGTACTGCTTGCCGTCGATGGCCTGGGTCTTCCAGTCGGTGCCCATGTGGCGCTTGACGGAGGTGATGGTGCGGTCGACGTTGGTGACGGCCTGGCGCTTGGCGGTCTCGCCGACGAGCACCTCGCCGTCCTTCGTGAACGCGACGACCGACGGGGTGGTGCGGAAGCCTTCGGCGTTCGCGATGACCTTGGGCTCGCCGCCCTCGAGGACGCTGACGACGGAGTTCGTCGTACCGAGGTCGATTCCAACTGCACGGGGCATGTGTTTCTCCTTGTCTGGCGGAAGTCTAGGCGCGGCGCCAAGATCTTGAGCCGCGATGACTCAACGGTACCCCGCCGCAGCCGCCACGTCAAATGAACTTGATATGAGAACACTCAACTTTTCCCCTCGGCTCGTCTCCGTCGACGTGTCGTCTCCTGCCACGGAGACTGCAGTCTCACGGAGATGAACCGAGGGGAGGGGCCGGGATACGCTGGGCGCACGCCGCGCCGAGGCGGCGGGGCGGCCACCCGCCACCGGCTGTTCACCGAGAGGTCGTACCGTGCCGCGCATGGAGCCCGAACGTCCCTTCGTCGCCGCCACGGCAGCGGGCGCCGAGCCTCCCGCGCGCACCCGCCGCGGTCCCGTGCTCGCATGGGGCCTGTGGGACTGGGGCTCCGCCGCGTTCAACGCGGTCGCCACGACGTTCGTGTTCACGGTGTACCTGACCAGCTCGTCCTTCGGCGACGACACCACGACCTCCGCCGCGCTGTCGTGGGCGCTGGCCGGCGCCGGCATCATCGTGCTGCTGACCGCGCCGGTCACGGGCGCCCGCTCGGACCGGTCGGCCCACCGCAAACGGTGGCTCGCGATCAACACGGCCGTCGTCGTCGCGTGCCTCGCGCTCATGTTCTTCGTGCAGGCCGATCCGGCCTACCTGTGGTTCGGGCTCGCGCTGCTGGCCGTCGGGACCGTCTTCTACGAGCTGGCGGCCGTGAACTACAACGCCATGCTCGCCCAGGTCTCGACCCCGCGCTCGGTCGGACGCGTGTCCGGCTTCGGCTGGGGCATGGGCTACATCGGCGGCATCGTGCTGCTGCTGATCGTCTACTTCGGCTTCATCCACCCCGACGTGGGACTGTTCGGCGTCACCGGCGAGAACGGCCTGGCCGTGCGGGTGTCGATGCTCGTCGCCGCGATCTGGTACGCGGTGTCCGCGCTGCCGGTGCTGTTCGCGGTGCCCGAGAACGCGGTGGCGGGGCCGCCCGCGCCGCGGGCGAGCTTCTTCGGCTCGTACCGGATGCTGTTCGCCGACGTCGCGCGCCTGTGGCGTGAGAGCAGGCACACCGTGTACTTCCTGCTCTCCAGCGCCATCTTCCGCGACGGGCTCACCGGCGTGTTCACGTACGGCGGCGTGCTGGCCGCGGGCACGTTCGGGTTCAGCGCGGGCGACGTCATCATCTTCGCCATCGCCGCGAACGTCGTCGCCGGCATCGCCACGATCGCCTCGGGACCGCTCGACGACCGGGTCGGGGCGAAGCCCCTCATCCTCGTCTCGCTCGCGGGGCTCGTGATCAGCGGGCTGTGCGTGTTCCTGTTCCACGACGGCGGGCAGACGGTCTTCTGGATCTTCGGCCTGATCCTGTGCCTGTTCGTGGGGCCGGCGCAGTCGGCATCCCGCACGTTCCTGGCCCGCCTCATCCCACCCGGACGCGAAGGGGAGGTGTTCGGCCTCTACGCGACGACCGGGCGCGCCGCCGTCTTCCTCGCGCCGCTCGCGTTCGGCGTGTTCGTCACGATCGGCGGGGCCCAGTACTGGGGCATCCTCGGCATCGTGCTGGTCCTGCTGATCGGGCTCGGGCTGCTGATCCCGGTGCGCGCCGCCGCCCGCGCACGCTGACGTGCGGAGACCGCCCGCGCGTCAGCGCGGGCCGGCCTCCTCCGACGCGGCGCGCGAGGCGTCGACGAAGCGCTTGATCTCACGGCGATGGCGTATGCCGAGACGGGAGACGATGTTGGCCGCGTGGAAGTCGATCGTCTTCTTGGACAGGTAGAGGATCTCGCCGATCTCGGCACTCGTGTAGCCGTCGGCGACGAGTTCCGCGATCCGGCGCTGCTGCGGTGTGAGCGCCCGCATCCCGTCGCCGGTGGCGCGCGCCAGCTGCGCGGCCGTCGCCTGGATGATGCCGCTGCACAGCGCGACGAAGCCGGCGGCTCCCAGCCTGGCGAACTCCGCCCGCGCGGTCTCGTAGGACTCCATGCCCTCGGTCGGATCGGCGAACAGCGAGACGATCGTGCCGACGACGATGCGCGTCCATCCCCGCCCCAGCGGGTCGTCGCCGTCGCCGATCGCGTCCCGTGCCCGCCGGGCCGCCGCGATCGCCGCCGTCGCGTCGTCGTCGACGTGCGCCAGCATCGCACGGTGCGCCCAGTAATAGGGGTTCTCCTGCGCACCCGGGAGCGTCTCCCACTCCGCCAGCAGCGCACGATGGCGTCCGCTCCGCCCGGAGTTGCGATACGCCATCGCTCGCAACGCGTTCCACTCGTGCGGGGTGTAGATGCGGCGGTAGCCCGGCTCCTCGGCGGAGTCCAGCAGCTGGAGCATCCCGTTCCAGTCGCTCGCGCCGACCGTCAGCGCGATGCGCGCGTGGAGGAGGATGGCGTCCCCCAGCACGCTGGGCCTCGCCGCGAGCTCGCGCTCCGCACGCACGACGCCCTCCTGCGTCCGTGCCAGATCGCCGCGAAGCGCCGAGTCGAGCGCGTCCACGGCCGCGGCGAGCGCCGTCAACGATCCGTCCGCGGCCTCGGTCGCGGCGCGGTGCACGATCTCCGCGGCCCGGGCGGCGCCCTGCCAGTCGCCCTGTCGGTAACGTGCCAGCGCGAGCAACGCCGCGGCACCGGCGGCGCCCCGACGGTTCAGCAGGCGGCCGCCGCGCGCGATGCTCACCGCCGCCGCGCCGACCTCGCCCCGGCCGGCGAGCACCCAGCCCAGGGCCAGGAGCGCCTGGGCGTGGTGCCGGCGCAGCAGGTTCTTCGCGCGCGGCTCGACCAGAGCGGCAGCGACGGCGTCGAACACCGCCGAGCCCGCGAAGGTGTTCCACTCCACCTGCACGGCCACGGCCATCGCCATGAACCACAGCGCAGCCGCCGCCTCGAGGTCGACACCGTCGGCGCGCAGCCGCGAGACGCCCGACAGCGCCAGGTCGACGAACGCCTGCGCCTCCGCCCACCACCCCCGCTCCGCGAACATGGCCGCGATCGCGGCGGACGCCGACGCCGCGGCCGCCGGCTCCTCCCGTCCGAGGGCGCCGATCGTCTCCAGCGCGGCCGGGATTCCCGCGCCGCGGCGGGTGAGAACGGTGAGAACGGCTCGCACGGCCGCCTTCGCGGCGTCATCCGGCAGCGCGTCGACGCCTCGGGCATAGGCGGCCACGACCGCATCCTCGACGATCCAGCCGTCGTCGAGGAGAGCTCGCAGCATCGCGCGCGCATCGGACACGCCACCGGCCATGCGTCCTCCCTCCACGACCTCTCCGATCCCAGTCTCGCCCGTCTCGCACTGGGATCCGCTCCTAGTCTCGCCCGATCAGCGGTCTCGCGCCGTCGCACGCTCGATAGCGTCGGCGCCGGTACACCCTGCTCCGTCCCCTTCCCTCGTCACCCGAAAGGCTCCGTCATGCATGCCACGGAAGCTCTCCCCCGCCCCTCGTCCAGCCGTCGGCGCAACCGTGCCGGCACGATCGCCGTCGCCGCCCTCGCCGCCGCAGCCCTCGCCGCCGGCGGCGTCGCCCTCACGAACGCGTACTTCACCTCGCAGGCGACCGTCACGGGCGAGAGCGTGAGCGCCGGCACCGTCGTCCTCTCCGCCGGCACCGCCTCGACCTCGGCGCCCATCGACGTCGACGGCCTGCTGCCGGGCGACACCGCGTCCACCGTCATCACGGTGTCCAACACGGGCACCGAGGACCTCTACTTCTCGGCCGGCGACTTCGCCCTGACCGGCGACACGACCCTGCAGGACGCGCTGCAGATCACGGTCGGCGACACGACGACGAGCTACACCGCCTCGCTCACGGAGTGGTCCACGGGCAGTCTGGACGGCTTCGCCCTGGCCGCGGGCGACTCCACCGACATCACGGTCACCCTCGAGCTGCCCGCGACGGCGGGCGATGAGCTGCAGGGGCTGGATGCCGGGTTCAGCATCACCTTCGACGCGACCCAGCAGCGCAACGTGCCCTCGCCGGCGCCGACCTTCTCCTGAGGGTCGGATCACAGAACCGGGGGACAGCGGCGGATCCGCCGGCAGCGGAAGCCGCCTGGGGGTCCGACGGATCGCCGCTGTCCCCCTGAGTCCCCGACCCCCTAGCGAAAGCAGCCTCCCGCGATGACACCCGAGCAGTGCGTGGCCAGGGTCGACGAGCTCGCCGCCACCGGCGCCGACGCCGGCGTCTGGGCACTCGTCGCGATCGCGGGCCTCGCGCTGGCCGCGGTCGGCGGCGCGCTGGTGTGGCGGCGACCGCGGCGCCTCCCGCTCACGCTGGCCGGGGCGTTGGTCCTCGTGGCGGCGGTAGCGGCTCAGCTGCCGGCGGGCGCCGCCCACGCCGCGGGATCCGTCTCGTACAGCGACGGCTGCACCCTCATCTCGGTGGAGGACGTCGCGGTGTCCCCCGCGACGACCCTCGCACCCGGCGACGAGACGACGTCGATCGCCGCGACCGTGCGCTCCGTCGCGGACGGTCCGATCACGATCTCGCTCGACGGCTCCGCCGGATCGGCGCTGGCCGGCATCGCGACGGCCGTCACCGCCATCGACGGCGAGACGGGGGTGGTCGAGCTGGCCGCGGGCGCCACGGTCACGGTGACGCTGACGCTCGCACTCCCCGCCGAGACCGGCGACGCGGCGCAGGGGCTGACCGCCGTCCCCGAGCTCACGATCACGGCGACGCAGCGATGACCACGACCACCGCCGGGCGCACCCGGACACAGGCGCCTCGTCGCGCACCGGTGCCTCGCGCGATCTCGGTGGCACGGTGGGTCGTCGCGGCCCTGGTCGCCCTCGCGCTGGTCGTCCCCATCGGGATCTCGGCCGTCGGCGCGAAGCTGCTCGTCGTCGACGGGGGGTCGATGTCGCCCACGTACCTCGTCGGCGACGTCGTGGTCGTCACCCCACCCACCGGCGACGACCTCGTCGTCGGCGACGTCGTCATGGTCGGCGACGACGAGCACCGGTACGTGCACCGCGTCGTGGCGGTCGGCGCGGGCCTCGCCACCCTGAAGGGCGACGCGAACGACGTCGCGGACACCGCGCAGGTGACGCAGGAGCAGGTCGACGGCGTCGTCGCGTGGCACCTCGGCGGCGCGGCCGGCGTCGCCGTCGCCGCCGCGATCAGCGTCGAGGGCCGCATCGCGCTGGTGCTGGTGCTCGTGCTCCTCGTGCTCGCTCCGGCGTGGGTGCGCCGTGTTCCCGACGACATCGTGGAGCCCACGCCATGAGGCGCGCATCGGCGGAGACGACGCGGACGCGGCGGCGCGTGGCATCCACGTCGCGGCTGCGAGCTCTGGCAGCCGGTCTCGCCGTGCTCGGCGTCGTGCTCGCCGACCCCTCGGGCACGGTCGGTGCCGCGTTCACCTCGCAGACACAGGTGGCGGATGCCGCCTCCGTCACCACCGCCACGATCGCCGGGCTGACCGAGGGCACCGCGTCCTACGACGAGACCGGGACGGCGTCCGTCTCCTGGGACACCCCCGACACGGACGCGAGCGTCGGCTACTCGATCGCACGCACCGTCGACGACGAGACCACCACGATCGACCCGGCCATCACGACGGATGCTGACGGCACAACCACCTCGTTCGCCGACGACCTCGCCGTGCCCGCGACGATCGGCGGCGCTCCCGTCACCTCGGTGGCCGCCGGCGGATCGCACACGTGCGCGATCGCGGACGGCGCCGCCTACTGCTGGGGCGAGAACAACGCCGGGCAGCTCGGAGACGGCACCACCACCGACAGCGCCACGCCCGTCGCCGTCACCGGGCTCACCGGCACCGTCACCACGATCGCCGCGGGCCTCGAGTACACCTGCGCGATCGCGGACGACATCGCCTCCTGCTGGGGAAACAACTACAACGGGCAACTCGGCGACGGCACCACCACCACCCGCAGCAGACCCGTCGCCGTCACCGGACTCACCGGCACCCCGACCACGATCGTCGCCGGCTACGCCCACACCTGCGTCATCGCGGACGGCACCGCCTCCTGCTGGGGATACAACAACCACGGGCAGCTCGGCGACGGCACCACCACCGGCAGCGCCACGCCCGTCGCCGTCACCGGGCTCACCGGCACGGTCACCTCCCTCACCGCCGGGCTCCACCACACCTGCGCGATCGCGGACGGCACCGCCTCCTGCTGGGGATACGACTACAACGGGCAACTCGGCGACGGCAGCAACGCCGACCGCACCACCGCCGTCGCCGTCACCGGACTCACCGGCACGCCGACCACGATCGTCGCCGGCTACTTCCACACCTGCGCGATCATCGCTTCCGGCGCCGTCTCCTGCTGGGGATACAACAGTCAAGGGCAACTCGGCGACGGCACCACCACCACCCGCAGAACAGCCGTCGCCGTCACCGAGCTGGCCGGCACCGCCACCAGTATCGCCGCCGGCTACGGCCACACCTGCGCCATCGTCTCCGGCGTGACGTCCTGCTGGGGCGCGAGCGGCGACGGGCAGCTCGGCAACGGCACCAAGACCACCAGCACCACCCCCGTCGCCGTCACCGGACTCACCGGCACGGTCACCTCCGTCACCGCCGGCTACAGCCACACCTGCGCCGTCACCGCAGGCCTCGTCTCCTGCTGGGGCAGCAACGACTACGGGCAGCTCGGCGACGGCACCACCACCACCGACCGCATCACGCCCGTCGAGGTGGTGCAGGGGGAGCGCCCGACCACCACCTCCTGCCCCACCGGCTGGACCGAGACCGGCGACGGCACGTGCGTCCCCGGCGCGGACGCCGCCGTGTCATACACCGTCTCGCACACCGTCGCCGGGTGGAGCCCCGCCTCCCCGCTCCAGCTCACCGCGACCTACGATGCGCCGCCCGCCGACCTCACCGGCGGCGACGCCTCCCGCGACGCCGACGGCGCCGCATCCGTCTCCTGGGACACCCCCACCGAGACCGGCACCGTCGACTACGCCGTCGAACGCACGATCGACGGTGAGACCACGGCGATCGACCCGACGGTGACGACGGATGCCGACACGACCACCTTCACCGACGACCTGACCGTCGAGGCCACCACGACCGTCGACGCGCTCACCGACATCGCCACCGGCAGCAACCACAGCTGCGGCATCGTCGACGGCCTCGCCTACTGCTGGGGCTACAACGTCGACGGCGAGCTCGGCAGCGGCACCACGAGCACCCGCATCCTCACCCCCACCCTGGTCACCGGCCTGAGCGGGGTCACCGCGGTCGGCGCCGGCAGCCAGCACAGCTGCGCGCTCGCCGACGGGCTGGTGTACTGCTGGGGCTGGAACTACTACGGACAGCTCGGCAACGGCACCACCGACGACAGCAGCGTCCCCGTGCAGGTGCCGGGCCTGACGGGGGTGACCGCGATCACCGCCGGCAACTACCACACCTGCGCGCTCACCGAGTCGGCGGTGTACTGCTGGGGCAACAACAGCCTCGGACAGCTCGGCGACGGCAGCTACGTCAAGCGCACCAGCCCCGTGCAGGTCTCAGGGTTGGAGGACGTCACCGCGATCAGCGCCGGCAACCGCCACACCTGCGCGCTCGAAGGCGGCACCGTCTCCTGCTGGGGCGCAGGCACCGACGGGCAGCTCGGCGACGGCACCTACCTCACCCGCACCACCCCCGTGCAGGTGACGGGGCTCGAAGACGTCACCGCGATCGGCGCCGGGTACCTGCACAGCTGCGCGGTCAGCTCCGGCACCGTCTCCTGCTGGGGCAGCAACGACTACGGGCAGCTCGGCGACGGCACCCTGACCACCAGCACCGTCCCCGTGCAGGTCGACGGGATCACCGGCGTCACCGCCTTCACCGTCGGCTACTGGCACAACTGCGTCGGCACCGACGGCGGCGTGGAGTGCTGGGGCCGCAACTTCCTCGGCGGGCTCGGCGACGGCACCACCACCGACCGCAGCACGCCGGTGGCGGTCGCCGGGCTCACCGGTGTGACCATGATCGCCGCCGGCTACGCGCACAGCTGCGCGATCACGTCCTCCGGCACCTTCTGCTGGGGCTACGGGGGCTACGGCCAGCTCGGCACCGGCCGCAGCAACAGCCCGGCCTCGCCGACCGCCCTCGCCACGGCCACCCTTCCGACCACGACCGGCTGTGACACCGGCTGGCTCGTCACCGACACCGGCCGCTGCGCACCCGGGGCGGATGTCGCGGTGTCGTACACGGTCTCGCACACGGTCGACGGCCGCGCCCCCGCGAACCCGCTCGAGCTCACGGCCCGCTTCGTGTCCTGACCGCGTCGGGCCGCCGTCGCAGAATCCGATCGGCGTCGCAGGATTCTGCGGTGATCCTGCGACGGACGCGCGATTCTGCGACCGTACGCCGCCGGCCTCCCGTCGCGGGCGGCGCCCGGCTCAGCGCTCGGCGCGGGCGAGGTTCGCGCGCAGCTCCTCGGCGTTCTGGCGCACGACGTAGGCCGGCCGGTCGCGCTCGACGCGCCAGCTGTCGTCCAGGCCGCCGACGTTGACGGTGTCGTAGCCGAACTCGTCGTACAGCGCGGTGACGAAGGCGATCGCCTCGTCCGAGTCGCTCGCCGTGGCGAGCGCCCGCCGATCCGGGGTGCCGGCGGGCGTGCCGTCGGTGAGGATGTCGATCGACCGGATGTGGTTGAAGCCCTTCACGACGACGGATGCCGGCAGGTGCTCCTGCAGCAGCCGCGAGGTCGTGGTGCGGTTCTCGTCGAGCGCCGGGATGCGCCCGTCGCGCTCGAAGTAGTAGTTGTTCGTGTCGACGACGATCTTGCCCGCCAACGGCTCGACCGGCAGGTCGCCGATCGCCTTCAGCGGTACCGTCACGATCGCCCAGTCCGCCGCCGCCGCGGCATCCGCCGCCGTCGCGGCCGTCGCCGCCGGGCCCAGGTCCGCGACGAGCTGCGCCAGGCTCTCGGGTCCGCGTGAGTTCGCGATGACCACGTCGTACCCCCTGTCGACGAGCCCCCGCGCGAGGGTCGATCCGATGTGGCCTGCTCCGATGATTCCGACTCGTGTCATGCCGGGCTCAACGCACCGAGGGCACCGGCATTCCCGCGTCGCGACACATGGGGACATGTGGGATGCCGTCCTCCACGAACCCGGGGCCGCTGACCGCGAAGCCGAACCGCGCGTACCAGTGGGCGAGGTGCGCCTGCGCGTCGAGAGCGATCGGCAGCCGCGGCCAGCGCTGCGCGCATCGCGCGATCGCCTGGCGCATGATCCGCGCCCCGATCCCGCCGCGGCGGGCGGACGGCGCGGTCACGACGCGGCCGATGCGTGCGGCGTCCTCGTCGCGCAGGATGCGCAGCGTCGCCAGGACGGCCTCGCCCTCGCTCGCCCAGAGCAGCTCGGTGTCGGGGCTCGAGGTCGCGGCCGTCGAGATCGGGGTACGGGCACGCCTGTTCGACGACGAATGCGTCGACGCGCAGGCGCAGGATGCCGTAGAGCGTGGGGATGTCGAGATCAGCCGCCGCGGCGCGGTGGAACGCCACCGCCATCGTCAGCGGGTCCAGGCCGCGGCGAACTTGGACAGCAGACGGGCGAACTCGGCCCGCTCGGCGGGCGTGAAGTCGGCGAGCGCGCCCGCGATGGTGTCGCGTCGCTCGCCGCGGAACCCGCGGACCAGCGACCGTCCGGCATCCGTCAGCGCGATGCGTGTGCGCCGCGCGTCGTCGGGGTCGGCCTCGCGCCGCACGAAGCCGAGCTCGACGCCCTGCTGCACCAGCCGCGACGCACGCGGCTGCCCGACGTCGAGGATCTCGCCCAGCTCGCTCACCGTCAGTGGGCCGGATGCGGCGGCCAGAACCTCCAGCAGACGCAGACGCGCCGGTCCGGATGCGAGGCGGCCGTGCAGCGACGTGCCCGGCCACTCCCCCTCGGGTCCCCCCATCGCGAACGGGGGGAAGCCGGGGCCGCGGGGACCCCGACCGCCGCGTGGCCCCGGGCCGGCGTCTCCGCCGTGCGGCCCGTCGCGCGGCTCGCGGGGCAGCCGTCGGCCGCGAAGCTGCGCCAGCGCGGTGAAGATCTGCTCGACGGGATCGTCCTGCGGCGTCATGCCGCAAATCTACATGCCACTTGACATGCGTGTGAGATGCATGTCAGACTACATACACATGCGATGCGGCAAGTATCGCGAGAGGAGCGCCGCCTCTGAGCGCGGCGCGAGAAAGGATTCCCCATGACAGAGAACGAGAACACTCAGAACACCGCACCCGACTACCCGCTCGAGTACTGGCTGCGCGTCGCCGACCGGCTCACGGCCGCCAGCTTCGCCCGGGCGTTCGCCGCCGAGGGCGTGACCCGCGGCGAATGGCGCACGCTGAGCGCCCTGGCCGATGACGACAACGTCGTCTCCCCCGGTCTCGCGGCGCGTGCCGCGCGCGGCGGCGGCCGCCTGCAGAGCCTGGTCGCCCGCGGCTGGGTCGCCGTCGTGGACGGCGCCTGGGCGCTGACGGATGCCGGGCGCGCGGCGGCCGAACGGCTGGACCGCATCGCCGACGGCGTGCGTGAGCGCATCGCCGCGGCCGTCACCAGGGAAGGCGGGAGCATCGGAGCCCAGCTCGAGGCCATCGCCCGCGAGCTGGGCTGGAACGAGACGCTGGCCGGACTCGACGCCGCAGGCGTCGGCCCCGGCTTCGAACGCGGCTTCGGCCGCGGACGCGGGTTCGGCCCGAAGGGCTTCGGCGGCTTCCGCGGTCGCGGCGCCGGCTTCCGCGGACGTGCGGGCTACGGTCCGGCTTTCGCGGGGCGCGGCTTCGCCGGTGACGGACCGGTGCCGCCGCTGGCCGTCCCCGGCCTCGCGGGCCGCGGTTTCCGCGGCGGACCCGGCTTCGGGCCCGACGTCGCGGGCTACGGCCCGGTCGACCCGGGCTTCGGCCCGTACCCGGAGCGTCGCGGCGGCCGTCGGCGTGGTCGCGGCGGCTACGGCCCCGCGCTCTGACCCGACCCTCATCGATGCGAGATGCCGGCGGGCGTCAGCCCTGGGATGCGAGCGCGAGCGCATCCTCGGCATCGGGCAACCGGAACCACGCGACCGTTCCGCCGCCGTCACGGGGCTCCAGGCCGATCGTGCCGCCGTGCGCCTGCACGATGCGGCGGCAGGTCGACAGGCCGATGCCGCTGCCCTCGATGTCGTGACGCGCGCGTACGAGCGGCTCGAACACGCGCTCGGCGTCCCTCGGATCGATCCCGCTGCCCCGGTCCGCGACCGTGATGCGCCACCCGGCGTCGTCCCGCGCCGCGCCGACCTCGACGCGCGGATCGGCGCCGCCGAACTTCAGGGCGTTCGAGAGCAGGTTCTGGAAGACGGCGCGCAACTGGCTGGCGTCGCCCACCGCGACCGGCAGCGCGCCGACGGCGATCCGGTCGTCGGCGTCGGCCAGCCCGAGGTCGGCCGCGGCGGCGCGTGCGATGCCGGACAGGTCGCAGCGGCTGCGCTGGAGCGCGCCGCCGAGCCGCGCATACGCCAGGATGTCGCGGATCATCTCCTCCATCCGCGACGTTCCGCGCAGGCCGGTCTCGAGCCAGCTCTCCACGTTCGGCGGGACGTCCGCGCGTCCCTCGAGCTGCTCGTGGAGGAGCTCGAGGGACATGACCACGGCCGTCAACGGCGAGGACAGGTCGTGGCTGATCTGGCCGGCGAACGCGGAGAGCTGGTCGTTCGAGCGACGCAGCTCCTCGCTGAGCTCCTCGGTGCGATGCAGCGCGGTCTCGAGGTGGCGGGTCTGACGCTCGAGCTCGAGGATGTCGACGATGCGATCGGCGAGCACGGCGAGCAGCTCACGGCGATGCGCGTCGAGCTGATGCGGCACCCGGTCGAACACGCACAGCGTGCCGATCGGCTCGCCCTGCAGCACCAGCGGATGGTTCGCGTAGAACTTGACGCGGCCGAGCTCGCCGGTGACGAAGGGGTTGTCGCGGAAGCGCTCGTCCAGGGCCGCGTCCTCGACCGCCACCGGCTGGCCGGTGCGCAGCGTGATCGCGCACATCGAGTCCTCACGGCGGCACACCGCCGGGTCGAACCCGACGGTGGCCATCTGGAACTGCTTGTCGAGCGTGAGGATGTTGATGCTCGCCATCGGCACCTCGGCGACGAACGCCGCCAGCTCGACCACCGCGCGCAACGCCTCCGGGGCGGTGTCGAGCAGGCGGTACTCCGCGATGACGGCCTCAGCCCCCATGCCGGCTCCTTTCGTCCCGCGCTGCGGCGGCTCAGCGTCCGGCCGCACCCGCATCCGTGCCGCCCACGTCCGTCCGGTGGAAGTTCACGTGCGACCGGGACGCCGTCGGGCCGCGCTGCCCCTGATAGCGGTTGCCGTACGGGCCCGACCCGTAGGGGTTCTCGGCCGGCGACGACAGCCGGAAGAAGCACAGCTGCCCGATCTTCATCCCGGGCCACAGCGTGATCGGCAGCGTCGCGACGTTGGAGAGCTCGAGCGTGACGTGACCGGTGAAGCCCGGGTCGATGAAGCCGGCGGTCGAGTGCGTGAGCAGACCCAGCCGGCCGAGCGACGACTTGCCCTCCAGGCGCGCGGCGACGTCGTCCGGCAGTCCCACGACCTCGAAGGTGGACCCGAGCGCGAACTCGCCGGGGTGGAGGACGAACGACTCGTCCGGCGCGACCTCGATGAGCCGGGTCAGCTCGGGCTGGTCGACCGCGGGGTCGATGAAGGGGTACTTGTGGTTGTCGAAGAGCCGGAAGTACCGGTCGAGCCGCACGTCGACGCTCGAGGGCTGCACCATCGAGGCGTCCCACGGGTCGAGCACGATGCGCTCGGCCAGCACTTCGGCACGGATGTCGCGGTCTGAGAGCAGCACGGGTTCAGCCTATCGAGGGCCCGCACCGGGCGGCTCAATCGAAGGTGACGACGACCTTGTCCGCGGCGCCGGGCGTGCGCGCGAGCGTCAGCGCGTCGAGCGCCCGGTCGAAGGGCAGCGTGTCGCTGACGATGAGGGCGTACTTCTCCCAGTTCGCCACGATCGCGTCGGTCACCTCGAAGATCTCGGTCGGGTACCCCATCGCGGTGCGGATGTCGAGCTCCTGCACGAGGATGCGGCCGAAGTCGATCTCGACCGGTCGCTTGTGCACGGCGGGCACGGTGATCACCGCGCGAGCCTTGGCGGCGGCCAGGGCGGTCTCGATGACGCTCGGCGCGCCGGCGGCGTCGATGTAGACGTCGGTGCCCGCGTATCCGCCCTGCCCGAGCGAGTTCGAGGCCTCGCCGTGGAGCTCGATCAGACGCGCGACGACATCCTCCTGCGCCGAGTCCACGACGGCATCCGCACCCACCTGCAGTGCCTTCTCGAGCCGGCCGGGAAGGATGTCGGCCACGACGACGTGCGCGACGCCCCTCGCCTTCAGGCTGATCACGGCGCCGAGACCGATCGGCCCTGCGCCGAACACGACCGCCTTGTCCCTGGCCTTCGCACCCGAGCGGTTCACCGCGTGATGCGCGACCGCCATCGGCTCGTTCAGCGCGGCGACGTGCCATGGGATGTGCGACGGGATCACCTTGAGCTGCCTGCCCGCCTCGACCTCCTTCACGACGACGAGCTCCGACAGCGCGCCCTGTGCGCCGCCCGATCCGAGGAGGCCGTCGGCGAAGGCCATGGTGTCGATGACGACGTGGTCGCCGACCTGCACCGCGTCGACGTCCGCACCGACCTCGACCACCTCCGCGGCGGGCTCGTGACCGAGCGGGGTCGCGCCCTCGCGCGGCGGGATGCCGCCGTTGTGCGCGTAGAACGCATCGGAGCCGCAGATGCCGCACGCCTTGATCTTCAGCAGGACGTCCCGGGGCCCGGCCTCCGGCTCGTCGATCTCGACCCATTCGACGACATCGGGACCGGTCACTCGCACCGACTTCATGATTCGCGCTCCTCCGGCCGCGCGGATCGCGGCCTCCCGTGGGACTCTAGACACTAAATCGAATTAGTTCGGCATGACGACGGGAGGCCGGATGACGAGCCGAATCACGCTGCGGGACGTCGCCCGCGCGGCCGGCGTGTCCCCCACGACGGTCAGCTTCGTCCTCAACGACACCCGCGGGCAGACGATCCCCGAGCAGACGCGACGACGCGTGCGTGAGGCCGCGTCCTCGCTCGGCTACACGCCCCACCGCATCGCACGCGCCCTGCGCGAGGGCGCATCGCGGCTGGTGCTGCTCGAGACCGGCCCGCTCCGCCGGGCGGGGACCAGCCTGAACAGCCTGATCCTGGGTCTCGACGACGAGCTGCGCCGGCACGGCTACACGCTCCTGGTCACCTCCGGCGGCGGGGACGACGAGCTGCTGCACGCGGTGGCGCCGCGCACCGTCCTGGACCTCACCTCCGTGTACTTCGGCACCTCCGGCGGGTCCGTCGACGACGGCGGCTGGGTCGACGGCATGGCCGCCCACACGGCGACGCAGCTGCGCCACCTCGTGGCCCGCGGCCACTCCCGTCTCGCCGTGGGCGTGCCCGCCGACCCGGAATGGACCCGGCTCGCGGAGCTGCGGGTCCTGCATGCACAGCAGTTCGCCGCCGCCGAAGGCCTGCCCCCTCCGGTCGTGGTCGTCGTCCCGCACGACAAGGCCGAGGCCGCGCGCGCCGTCGACGGGCTCAGGCGCGCGCATCCCCAGATCACCGCCCTCGCCGCCTTCTCCGACGACGTCGCGCTGGCCGTGCTCGCGGGGATGACCGCGCGCGGCTTGCAGGCCCCCGACGATCTCGCCGTGATCGGGTTCGACGAGAGCGGCTACGGCGAGCTCTGGGAGCCCGCGCTGACCACCGTCGTCATCGACGCCGAGGCGTTCGGGCGCCGCGCCGCGCGGGCCGCCCTCGGACTCGACGCGGGCGAGTGGGCCACGCCGTCGTCGCACGTCGTGTCACGGGCGTCCGTCTGAGCCGCTCCTCCGAGTCCGGGTCCGCACTGTTATGCTGACCGGGCGCCTTCGGCGCATCGGGGCTGTAGTTCAATGGCAGAACTTCTGCTTCCCAAGCAGACAGCGCGGGTTCGATTCCCGTCAGCCCCTCCACGACATCCATCGACGACGGCCCGCCACTCGGGGCGGTTTCGTGCTCCGTCACATCCGCTCTCGTGGCGCGTCGCGGCTCTAACGGCTCTCAGCCACGACGGAGCAGGAATCCGATCTGCCCCTGGAGCGCGGGCCGGGTCGCGTTCACGACATCCCACCCTTGGGCGACGTACACGGTGTTGAGTTCGATCGACGCGTGCTCTTCCGTGTCGTTGCTGCGCATCTGCCGTCCGCTGCTGGGCAAGCTCACGTACTTGTACTCGGTCATGTGCCCATCCTGGCAGCCCGCCCCGGGGTCGCGTCAGTCGAGTGCTCCGATCGGGCCGTGAGGTAGCGTCGGCGGCGTGACGACGTTCTTCCTCGCGCGCCACGGCGAGACCGTGTGGCATGCCGACCACCGCTACGCCGGCATCTCCGACGTCGCCCTCACCCGACACGGGCTCGGCCAGGCCGCGGCGCTGGGCGCGTGGGCGGCGGACGCCCGCCTCGACGCCATCCTCGCGTCCCCGCTGACACGCGCGACGCGGTCCGCGTCGTACGCCTCCTCGACGAGCGGACTCGACGTGCGCATCGAGCCGCGCCTGATCGAGATCGACTTCGGCGTCGGCGAGGGGCTCACGCCGGACGAGCTGGCTGCGCGGTTCCCCGCCGAGTGGGACGCGTTCCGGCGCGCCCCGGCCAGCGACCCGCTGCCGCAGGCGGAGAGCGGACGCGACGCCATCCGGCGCGCCCTGCCGGTCTTCGACGAGCTCGTGGCCGAGATGCCCGACGGGAGGGTGCTCGTCGTCGCCCACGCGACGCTGCTGCGCCTGCTGCTGTGCGAGCTGGCCGGGATCGACCCGGACGGCTACCGCGACCTCTTCCCGGTGCTCGGCAACTGCACCGTCACGACCCTGGCCTATCCCTGGATGCCGGAGCAGGAGGGCGAGGGGCGGCCGCGCGCGCGTCTGCTGGGCTTCGACGTCCCGCCCTCCCGCGCCCGCGTCTGACCGCGAGGGCCCGCGGGTCCCGTGGCGGTCAGGCTCCGGCGACCACGTCGGCGTAGACGGCTGCGCTCGGCTTCGCGGTGCGCGCCATCGTCTCCCGATCCACGGCGAACAGGCCCAGGTGCCGGGAGTAGCCGAAGATCCACTCGAAGTTGTCGAGCAGCGTCCAGTGGCAGTAGCCGACGACAGGCGTGCCGGCGTCCATCGCCGCGCGCAGGCCCTCGATCGCCGGCGGGATGAACGCGGCGCGAACGGCGTCGTCGGCGGTGGAGATGCCGTGCTCGGTGACGAACACCGGCACCCCGGAGACGGCATGCGCGTACTCGACCGCACCGCGCAGCGACGCCGGCTCGACGGCCGTGCCCTGCTCGTTGACCACGGCGCCGTCTGCCGGCGGCAGGGGGCCGTCCGGGCCGTAGACGATCCGCTCGTAGTTCTGCACGCCGACGAAGTCGTCCTGCGCCGCGAGACGCAGCCAGTGGCCGTAGACCTCCTCGCGCTTGCGGTCGCGCAGCGCCTCGCCGCCTGCGGCGGCCACGTCGTCGACCATCGCGACCGACAGGCCCACCGGCAGATCCGGGCGGTGTCGGCGCACCACGTCCTTCGCCGCCAGATGCGCCGCCGTCATGCCGTCCCGCATGCCGGCGAAGTCCTCCCGCAGCATCACGTTCGACGCCCGGTAGCGGGGGGCGCCGGCGCCCCCCGCCCCCGCCCCCCCCCGCGCGGCCGCCCGGGGGGGCCCCCCACCGG
>NZ_JASGEL010000085.1:0-24681 GCF_047606385.1 Microbacterium sp. | reverse complement strand
GGTCGGCCCGACGGCGCAGCGCGGCGCCCACCGCGCCGCCGGCGATCGTGCCGAGCACCAGCAGCGCCGCTCCCGCGGCGACCACGAGCGCGGCGCGGGCGTCGGGCCACGGCACGATGTCGCTGACGACCGGCATGAGCCACCAGGCGGCGAGGCCCCCCAGCGCGAGCCCGATGAGCGAGCCGAGGCTCGCGAGCAGTCCCCGCGAGGCGCCCGCGATCAGCGCGAGCACGAGCACGAGCACGAGCCCCACGTCGAGCGCGATCACCAGCATCCACGTCCTCCCCGCACACACGGTACGCACCCGGCCTGACAATCCACTGCGGTTCGTCGGACGTGCCACCCCGGTTTGCAGTTCAGGTCAATGTGACTATAAGATCGGACCAGGACTTAGAGTCATGATGACACGAACCGATCTCGCCCCCGCCCCGGCACGCGACGCCGATCCCGCCGACGTCACGCGCGTCGCCGTGTCCACGGTGATCTTCAGCCTGCGGCGCGATCACGGTGACCACGGCCCCCGGCTCGTGCTCCCGCTCGTGCGCCGCACGCGCGACCCCTACGAGGGGCTGTGGGCGCTTCCCGGCGGCTGGCTCGCCATCGCCGAGGGCCTCGAGGACGCGGCGTCCCGCACCCTGGAGGAGACCACGGCGCTCACCCCCAGCTACCTCGAGCAGCTGTACGCGTTCGGCGACGTCGACCGCTCCCCCACCCGGGTCGTGTCGATCGTGTACTGGGCGCTGCTGCGCGAGGGCGAGGTCGACGCCCAGGTCGCCGCGCACGAGGCCGACGGGACCGCCCCCGAGAACGTGCGGTGGGTCGATGTCTCCGACCTGCCCCCGCTCGCCTTCGACCACGACCAGATCGTCGGCTACGCCCTGTGGCGGCTTCGCAACAAGGTCGGCTACAGCCGCATCGCGCACGGCCTGCTGGCCGACGAGTTCACGCTCGCGGAGCTCCGCGAGGTGTACGAGGCGATCCTCGGCCGCCGACTCGACCCGGCCAACTTCCGCCGCCAGGCCGAGAACTCCGGCACCCTGATCCCCACCGACCGCTTCCGCACCGGCAGTCACCGGCCGGCGCGGCTCTACCGCTACAACCGCGACGTCGAGCTGGCCGATCGTGGCCCGCTCGGCATCCGCCCCGCCCCGAATCGAGCATGAGATGACCGCGACGAACCTCACCCTCCGGCCCCGGCTGATCGATCCCTCGGTCGACCACGAGATCCAGGCGATCGTCACCGGCGCCGCCCCGGGCAGCGCCTGCACGACCGACCTCGCGGCCGGCCCCTGGGTCTTCGACAGCCGTTCCGGCTACGGCCCCGGCGCGTCGATGGGCGACGTGATCCCGACCGGGTCGCCCCGGCAGGGTGCGCTGCCGCAGGAGTACCGCGAGGCGAGCGACGACGAGCTGCACGCACGCATCATCGCCGCCAAGCAGACGCTGGGCGAGAAGGTCGTCGTGCTCGGGCACTTCTACCAGCGCGACGAGGTCGTGCGCCACGCGGACTACGTCGGCGACTCCTTCCAGCTCGCGAACGCGGCGCTGGAGCACCCGGATGCCGAGGCGATCGTGTTCTGCGGCGTGCACTTCATGGCCGAGACGGCCGATCTGCTCTCCACGCCCGAGCAGGCGGTCATCCTGCCGAACCTCGCCGCCGGCTGCTCCATGGCCGACATGGCCGACATCGACCAGGTCGAGGAGTGCTGGGAGGAGCTCGAAGGCCTCTACGGCGACCTCGACACGCCGGACGCCGAGGGCCTCCTGCCGGTGATCCCCGTCACCTATATGAACTCCTCCGCCGCGATCAAGGGCTTCGTCGGACGGCACCACGGCATCGTGTGCACGTCGTCGAACGCGCGCACCGTGCTGGAGTGGGCGTTCGCGCGAGGCCGCCGGGTGCTGTTCTTCCCGGACCAGCACCTCGGCCGCAACACCGCCAAGGCGATGGGCGTGGAGCTCTCACGGATGCCGATGTGGAACCCGGCGAAGCCGCTGGGCGGATCGAGCGAAGCCTCCCTGCGCGAGGCGCGGGTGATCCTCTGGCACGGCTTCTGCTCGGTGCACCGCCGGTTCACGGTCGACCAGATCGACCAGGCCCGCGCCGCCCACCCCGGCGTGCGGGTGATCGTGCACCCGGAGTGCCCGATGGCCGTCGTCGACGCCGCGGACGAGGCGGGCTCGACCGACTACATCCGCAAGGCGATCGAGGCCCGGACCGAGCCGACCGTGTTCGCGATCGGCACCGAGATCAACCTGGTGCAGCGGCTCGCGGCCGAGCATCCGGAGCACGAGATCTTCTGCCTCGACCCCGTGGTGTGCCCGTGCTCGACGATGTACCGCATCCACCCTGGCTACCTCGCGTGGGTGCTCGAGGAGCTCGTCGCGGGGCGGGTCGTCAACCGCATCCAGGTGCCCGCGGAGGTCGCCGACCCGGCCCGCGTCGCCCTCGAGCGGATGCTGGCGGCCCGGCCATGAGCGTGCGCGCGATCGTCGTCGGCAGCGGCATCGCGGGGCTCGTCGCCGCCCTGCACGCCGCACGGGCCGGCGCAGAGGTGACGCTGGTCACCAAGGACGTGCTCGACCACGCGAACACGCGGTTCGCGCAGGGCGGGATCGCGGCCGTCATGTTCGACGACGACACGGCCGCGGCGCACGAGGCCGACACGCTCGCCGCCGGCGCGGGGCTGTGCGACCCGGAGGCGGTGCACGTGCTGGTCACGGAGGGTCCGGGCCGCATCCGCGAGCTCATCGACCTCGGCGTCGCGTTCGACCGCGCCCCAGGCGGCGAGCTGCGCAAGGGACTCGAGGCGGCGCACTCCTACCCGCGCATCCTGCACGCCGGCGGCGACGCCACCGGCGCCGCGATCGAGCACGCGCTGGTCGCGGCCGTGCGCGCGAGCGCGGTGCGGGTGGTCGAGCACGCGTTCCTCGTCGACCTCGTCCTCGCCGAAGGCCGCGTGACCGGCGTCGATCTGCTGATCGGCGGCCGGGAGCGGGTCGTGCTCGAGGCGGATGCCGTCGTGCTCGCCACCGGCGGGGCCGGGCAGCTCTACGCGCATACGACCAATCCCGAGGTCGCGACCGCGGACGGCATCGCGGCGGCGATGCGGGCCGGCGCCGACGTCGCCGATCTCGAGTTCGTGCAGTTCCACCCCACAGTGCTCGCCGCCGGCACGCCGTTCCTGGTGTCCGAGGCGGTGCGCGGCGAGGGCGCGGTGCTCCTGGACGACGACGGCCGCCGGTTCGCGTTCGACGCCCACCCCGACGGCGAGCTCGCCCCGCGCGACGTCGTCGCCCGCGCCATCGCCCGCGCGGTGGCCCGCCAGGGCGGACGTCCGGCGCTGCTGGACGCCACCCGCCTCGGCGCCCCCGACGCGGCCGCGTTCCTGGCTGCACGCTTCCCGACGGTGGATGCGGCGGTGCACGCGCGGGGCCTCGACTGGGCGCGCGAGCCGATCCCGGTGACCCCGGCCGCGCACTACCTGATGGGCGGCGTCACGACCGACCTGTTCGGCCGCACGAGCCTGCCGGGCCTCTACGCGGTCGGCGAGACCGCGCGCACGGGCGTCCACGGCGCGAACCGTCTGGCCTCGAACTCGCTGCTGGAGGGCGCGGTGTTCGGCGCGCGCGCCGGCGACGTCCTCGTCGCCGACCAGGCCGCCCGCGGCGCGGCGCCTCACGTCCCCGCCTCCTCCGAGAGCGGGCGTCCCTCGTTGCCTCGCACGGAGACGGATGCGGGCGCCCCGTTCTCGCGGGCCGCGCTGCAGCGGCTCATGTGGGAGGACGCCGGGCTCGTGCGGGACGCCGCGGGCCTCGACCACGCGGCATCCGTCCTCGCGGGCTGGGCGGCGCAGCGGCGCCGCCGGGTCGCCGAGCACGAGATGGAGGACGAGAACCTGCTGCTGGTCGCCCGGTCGCTGGTGGCCGCGGCCCGCCGCCGCACCGTGTCGGCCGGCGCCCACTTCCGCAGCGACGAACCGCGCATCGAGACGGATCTCGCCGCCCGCACGGAGGTGGCGGCATGCTGACGCGCACCACCATCGACCGCGTCGTGGCCGCCGCGCTCGAGGAGGACGCCCCCTGGGGCGACCTCACGAGCGCGACGCTGATCCCGGCGGAAGCCGTGGCCCGCGCCGAGCTGGTCGCCCGCGAGCCGGGCGTGCTCAGCGGCGGCGAGGTCTTCGAGGCGGCGTTCCGGCTCACCGACCCTGCGATCGCGGTCGCCCTGCGGCGCCGGGACGGCGATGCGTTCGAAGCCGGCGACGTGCTCGCCGTGGTCGAGGGCCCGGCCCGGAGCGTGCTGACGGCCGAACGCGTGGGGCTGAACTTCGCGCAGCGGATGAGCGGCATCGCGACCCTCACCGCGCGCTACGTCGCCGAAGTCGCGCATACCGGCGCCCGCATCGCCGACACCCGCAAGACGACCCCGGGGCTCCGCGCGTTCGAACGGCACGCGGTCTCGAGCGGCGGCGGGCACAACCACCGGTTCTCCCTCTCGGACGCCGTGATGGCCAAGGACAACCACCTCGCCGTGCTCACCGCGTCGGGCCTGTCGGTCACGCAGGCCCTGGAGAGCGCGATCGCCCGGCTCCCCCACACCACCCACGTCGAGGTCGAGGTCGATCGGCTCGACCAGATCGAGGCGGTGCTCGCCGCGGGCATCGGCACGATCATGCTCGACAACTTCTCCTTGGACGATCTGCGGGCCGGCGTCGAGCAGGTGGCAGGGCGCGCGATCGTCGACGCCTCCGGCGGCGTCACCCTCGACACGGTGCGCCGGATCGCGGAGACCGGCGTCGACGTCATCTCGGTCGGCGCGCTCACCCACGCGGCACGCGGCCTGGACCTGGGGCTGGACATGCACGTCGGGATGCCGGAGCGCCCATGACCGTGTACCTCGACAACGCCGCGACGACGCCGGTGCGGCCCGAGGTGCTCGCCGCGATGCTGCCGTACCTCACGAGCGAGTTCGGCAACCCGTCGAGCCACCACGAGGTCGGCGAGGCCGCGGCGCGTGCCGTCGACGACGCCCGTCGCCGGGTCGCCGCGGCGCTGGGCATGCGCGTCGGCGACGTGATCTTCACCTCCGGCGGCACCGAGGCGAACAACCTCGCCGTCAAGGGCATCGCGGTCGCCGCCATGGTCGCCCGCGGCGCCCGGCACCTGATCACGACGCCGATCGAGCACGAGTCGGTGCTGGCGTCGGCGGATCATCTGCGACGCGTGCACGGGTTCGAGGTCACGCTGCTGCCGGTCGACGGCCGCGGCAGGGTCGACCCGGCCGAGCTCGCCGCCGCCGCGCGTGCGGACACCGCGCTGGCCAGCGTCGGCTACGCGAACAACGAGGTCGGGACGGTCCAGGACGCCGCGGGCCTGGCCGCCGCGGCGGCTGCCGCCGGCATCCCGCTGCACCTCGACGCCGTCCAGGCCGCTGGCTGGCTCCCGCTTTCGGGCACCGGCGCCGACGCGATCTCGATCGCCGGTCACAAGCTCGGTGCGCCCAAGGGCACCGGGGTCCTCGCGGTGCGCGGCCGCATCCCGCTCGAGCCGCTGTTGCACGGCGGCGGCCAGGAGCGCGGCCGCCGCAGCGGCACCGAGAACGTCGCCGGCGCCGTCGCCGTCGCCACCGCGCTCGAACTGGCCGAGGCGGAGCGCTCCGCGGAGTCCGCGCGGGTCGCGGCCGTGCGCGATGAGGTCGTCGCCCGCGTGCTGACGGCCGTTCCGGCCGCACGTCTGACCGGCGACCCCGTGCATCGCCTGCCGGGCACGGCGAGCTTCACGTTCGCCGGCACCAGCGGCGAGGCGGTGCTGCTCGAGCTCGAGCGCCGCGGCATCACGAGCTCGAGCGGGTCGGCCTGCGCCGCCGGGAGCGACGAGCCCTCGCACGTGCTCGTCGCCATGGGCGTGCCCGCCGACGTCGCCCGCACCGCGGTGCGACTCACCTTCGGGCACGGGCCGGTGGACGCCGCAGCCGTCGCCACCGCGGTCGCCGCCGCGGTGTCGGCGGTGCATCCGGTGCGCGGATAGGCTGAGACCATGACCACCCCCGACGCCGTCGACCCGCTCCGCAACGACGCCCTGAACGAGCTGAAGAGCCAGGACATCGAGGAGCTCATCGCGCCGGAGGAGAAGCTGTTCCAGCAGATCAGCCACCCGGAGCCGACCGACGCCATCGGCTACCCGAGCCACAGCGTGAAGAAGCGCTGAGCCCGCTCACAGCCCGGTGACGAGGTTGATGACGGTCGCGAGGATGACGGCTCCGAACAGGTAGGCCAGCAGGGTCTGCGCGATCACGAGCCGGCGGATGGCGTTGGTCCGCACGTCGGTGTCGGCGATCTGATACGTCATCCCGAGGCCGAACGACACGTACGCGAAGTCGGTGTACGTCGGGTCCTCGTCCTGATGGAAGTCGATGCCGCCCTCCGGGTCGGCGAAGTACACGGCGGCCAGGCGCAGCATGTAGTCGACCTGGATCAGCAGCCACGAGGCCGCCACGCTGACCACCGCGACCGCCGCGAGCACGAACGACTCCCATCGCGGCGTGTCCTCGGTCTGCACCAGGACCACGAGCACGGCGCCGAGGCTCGCGAGGGACCCGATCACCGCGACGAAGCCGGCGGTCGTGCGCCCCGGGTCGTCGCGACGGGCGTGGGCGCGGGTCTGGGCGCCGTCCATCGGCCACAGCGCCAGCAGGATCCACGCCACGTTCACGCCCGCGAAGGCCGCCCAGCCGGCGAGCAGCCCCGCCGCGATCCCCAGCAGCGGCACGGAGGCGGCGCCGGCGACCAGCCCCGCCGCCAGCGCCACCGGCGCACGCACGATCACGGGAGGCAGGCCACGGTGTCCGGTCATGCTCGAATGATTCCACGGATGCCGCACCGCTCCCGGGAATGTCGTGTCCGTGCTCGCGGTTAAGGTGGGGGTCGCCGCATCCGGCAACGCCCCCACCCGCCCCATAGAGGAGACGACGATGGCCGACGCTGCCCCCGTGACCGATTCCGCCCCCGTCGTGGTCGACCGGAACGACGGCCGTGTCATCTGGCTCCTGCTCGGCGCCGCGTTCGTCGCGATCCTCAACGAGACGACGATGGGCGTGGCCCTGCCGCACCTCATCATCGACCTCGGCATCACCGAGGTCGCCGCGCAGTGGCTCACCACCGCGTTCATGCTGACGATGGCCGTGATCATCCCGACGACGGGCTTCCTGCTGCAGCGGCTCACGACCCGCGCCGTGTTCGTGGCCGCGATGTCGTTGTTCTCGGCCGGGACGCTGATCGCCGTGCTCGCACCCGGGTTCGAGGTGCTGCTGATCGCGCGCGTCGTGCAGGCCTCCGGGACCGCGCTCATGATGCCGCTGCTGATGACGACGCTCATGACCGTGGTGCCCGCCCGCGCGCGCGGTCGCATGATGGGCCGGGTCAGCCTGGTGATCGCCCTCGCGCCGGCGATCGGGCCGACCATGGCCGGCCTCGTGCTGCAGACGCTGTCGTGGCGGTGGATCTTCGGCATCGTGCTGCCGGTGGCGCTGGTCGCCCTCGCCGTCGGCGCCCGGTGGATCCGCAACATCGGCGAGCGCACCGACGCCCGCATCGACGTGCTCTCCATCGTGCTGAGCGTGTTCGGCTTCGGCGGCCTCGTCTTCGGGCTCAGCGAGATCAGCGGCGAGAACGGGACGACGGATGCCGCGGCCGCGGCCCTGGCCACCACCACGTTCATCGTCTCGCTCGCCGTCGGCGTCGTCGCCCTCGTGCTGTTCGTGTGGCGCCAGTTCGCGCTGCAGCGACGAGACGACGCGCTGCTGGACATGCGCGTGTTCCGTTCCGGCAACTTCTCGCTCTCGGTCGCGAACTTCGCGGTGCTCTCCCTCGCCTTCTTCGGCACCGTGACCGTGCTGCCGCTGTACATGCAGAACGCGGTGGGGCTCTCCGCGCTCGACACCGGGCTCATCGTGCTGCCCGGCGCCCTGATCATGGGGCTGACGGGGCCGCCCATCGGGCGCATCTACGACCGGTGGGGCACCCGCGTGCTGCTGGTGCCGGCGGCGCTGCTGACGATCGCGCTGCTCTGGCTGTTCACCTCGCTCACCGAGACGACGCCGGTGTGGGAGCTCGTCGCGGTCTACACCAGTCTCCTGCTCGGGCTCGCGATGTCGTTCACCCCGCTGTTCACCGCGTCGCTCGGCTCGCTGCCGCCGCACCTGTACTCGCACGGCAGCGCCGTGGTCACCACCGTGCAGCAGGTCGCCGGCGCGGCCGGCATCGCCGTGATGATCACGATCTTGAACGCGGCCCGCACCGCGGCCGAGACGACCGGTGCGACCGACGCGGCCGCCTGGGCGGCGGGCACCCGTGCCGCGTTCGTCTTCGCCGCGATCGTGGCGATCCCGACCCTCGCCGGGGCATTGCTGATCCGCAAGCCCGCCGACTCCGAGGGACCGGCCGTGGGCCCGCACTGACGCTCCGCTCCGCGGGACTGTCAAGCCCTCTCCGACCGCGCACATGCCGACATACCGTGGCGTCATGACTGATCTGACGGGAAAGAAGGTCGCCTTCCTCGCGACCGACGGGTTCGAGGACTCCGAGCTGACCTCTCCGTGGGAGGCGGTGACGGGCGCGGGCGCAGAGGCGACGATGATCGCCCCGTCGACCGGCGCCATCGAGGGCAAGAACGGGCACCGGCAATCCGTCGACGTCGTGGTCGCGGACGCCCACGCCGGCGACTTCGACGCGCTCGTCCTGCCCGGCGGCGTCGTCAACGCCGACCACCTGCGGATGGACGAGGGTGCGGTGGCGTTCGCGCGGGAGTTCTTCGCGCAGCACAAGCCGGTCGGCGCGATCTGCCACGCGGCGTGGACTCTCGTGGAGGGGGACGTCGTGGCGGACCGCACGCTCACGAGCTACCCGAGCCTGAAGACCGATCTGCGCAATGCGGGCGCCACCTGGGTCGACGAAGAGGTGGTGGTCGACGAAGGCCTCGTCAGCAGCCGGACCCCGGATGACCTGCCGGCGTTCAACGCGAAGCTGATCGAGGAGATCGGCGAGGGGCCGCACGCGGGTCAGACCGTCTGATCGCGCGACCGGCTCAGTCCTCGAGCATGTCGCCGTCGACGTAGAACCAACGACCATGCTCGCGCCGGAACCGGGAGCGCTCGTGCAGGACGCCGATGCCGCCCGGCATCCGATGGGTGGCGCGGAACTCCACGACGCCGGTGTCGTCGTCGGTGCCGCCGTCCGTCGCGTCGACGATCTGCAGGCCGCGCCATTGCGGGTTGTCGCTGAGATCGAGAAGCGCGGGCCGGGTGGACGGATGCCAGGTGCGCCGCAGCCAGTCGGCGTCCGCCCGCCGGAACGCCTCGAACCGGGATCGCATGAGCTCGAGCGTCGTGCGCGGCTCCGACCGCTCCGTCATCGTGCCGGGCGCCGTTCCGCCCGCGGCATCCGGTATCTGCGCCACACCGTCACAGGCTAACCCGCTTCGCGAACCTCACGCCGCCGATGACCGCGCCTCACGCAGCGCGCCACCGGGCGCGGCGCGGCGGCGGGTCCCATGCCCACCACAGTGGGGACCGGGACCGCAGTTCGATCGGCTTTTCCGAGGCGCCGGGCGGATGCAACAGGACGGGCCCGTGCCGGTCGCGACTGATCCGCCACCCCTGGTTGTGGAGCAGCAGATGGTGGAACCGGCACAGCAGCACTCCGCGGTCGATGTCGGTGCGGCCGTGGTCGGCGGCCCAGTGATCACAATGATGGGCTTCGCAGTATGACGCGGGCCGGTCGCACCCGGGCCACACGCAGCCGCCGTCGCGGACGGCGAGAGCGATGCGCTGGTTCGACGTGAACAACCGCTGCTCGCGACCCACATCGAGGGGATTGCCGCCGGTGTCGACCGTGACGGTCGACGAGCCGGTGTCGCAGAGCGCCCGGTCGAGAACCGACCCGGGCACCGCAGCGCCGCCGTCCTCCCGGTGCCCGATCGCCAGCAATCGGCCGAAGGCATCGCGCGAGCCGACCGCGTCCTTCACGGCCACCAGCCGCACGCCGAGCTGACGGGCGCCGAACACGTCTTCCGCACTCGCCAGCGCGCCGGCACGCAGCACGTCCATCATGAGGTCGTACTCGAGCTGCTCGTCGGTGCGCGGATCGCGCTGGAGCGTCTGCGCCGCCGCGCGTTCGTCGTCCGTGACGAAACGTGGGCCGCCGCGCCGCGGCCGCAGCGCCGCATCGCGGATCGCCTGCACCCAGGCCGCCATCTCGTCGTCGAAGTCGATGCGGGCGTGCGTGCCGCCGTCGGCATCCCGCCACGTACGCCAGGACCGCGCGGCGAACCGTGCCGTGAAGCGCTGCTCCGCCCCGACCGGGTCGAGGGCATCGCGCATCGCCCGCGCCCGCGTCGCCAGCTCCTCCACCGGAAGCGCGGGAGCCTCGTCGGCGAGCTGCCGTGCCGCGATCGCCCACACCCGGGCCGCCTCCGCGCCCTCGCCCGGCTCGCCCAGTCCGCGACGGATCGCGTCGTGCTGCGCCACGGTCAGCAGGCCCGACAACATGGCCTCACGCAGCCCGGCATGCCACACCGACGCAGGCGCCGCCGCCGCGACGTCGGCCGTCATACCGCCCGGCGCGTCGTCGACATCGGCCCCCTCATCGAGCAGGGACGTGCCCGCCCGCACGATGCGCGACGCGTCGCCCCGGGTGCCCCCGGTGATCTGCTGCACGAGCGTGACCGACGATCGGTGCCCCCGTGCACCCGACAGCCCGCCATGCGGGGCGACCGAACGCTCGGACACCACCGCCGCGCTCACCACCCTGAGCCGGTCGGCGCAGGCGATCACCGCGGCCGCCTCGGTCATGAGCGCCACGACCTCGTCGTCGTCGAGCCTCCGCACCGCGTCGAGCAGCGCCTCCGGCTCGACGTCCAGCGCCGCGATCGGATGTGGATGACTCTCGTTCGTCTATCTCACCGGATACCGCTCCCCCGCCGGCACCTCAACCGGCAGGACGTTGCCGGGCTGCGCCAGCGGGCAGGCCCATGCGGGGTCGTAGGCGCACGACGGGTTGTAGGCGAAGTTCAGGTCGATCACGATCGTGCCCCGCGCGGCGTCCATGCCGAGATCGGCGCCCTTGATCGTGTCGATCAGGTAGCGTCCGCCGCCGTAGGTGCCGTCCGGGGCGCCCGCGAGCGCATCCCGCAGCGGGATGAAGACGCCGCCGCCATAGGTGGTCAGTCGCCATACGTCGAGGGAGCCGGCGTCCGGGATCTCGACCCGGCCGATGCGCTCGAACGGGACGGTCCCGTCGGTGCCGGTGGCGAACTCGAAGCCGCCGGGTTCGGCGGAGAGGATCGGCAGCTCGAACCGCCACGCCGGATCGTACGGCGCGACCTGCAGACCGGCGAACGATGCGCGGTCGCTCGGCAGCAGCGGGGTCGCCGGATGGTGCGCCATCAGGTGGTCGCGGCCGGAGCGCCAGCGGGCGTGGGCCGCGGCCGGGTCGTCTTCCGCGCGAACCTCGGCGTAGAGGGCGAACACCCGGCGCCGCCAATCGGCGACCTCGAGCGCGGTCCGTGCGGATCGTCCGGGCATGAGGCAAGGCTACGCGCCGCAGGCCCCCTCGAACGCGCCGCGTCATGTCGTGCACCACGCCTCTCCGCCATGATGGGAGGATCATGACCGATGGGGGCGGGATGACGACCGGCGGCGATCCGCACGACGGCCTCTCGGCCTTCGCCGAGATGATCCGGGACGAGCGGGAGTACTCGAGGCCCGGTGTCGCCCCGGGCGTCCGGCGTGCGCGGCGCCGTCGCGGACTGCTGATCACGGGCATGGTCCTCGCCGTCGTGCTCGCCGTGGCGGGCGCGTACACGTCATGGGCGCTGACCGCGCCGGTGAGCAGCCCCGTGATCGCGGCGCAGACGCCCACCGTGCCGACGTCGCCCCCGGTGGCACTCTCGCCGCCGGCCGCGGGTGCGTCGGCGATCAGCATCGCCGGAGCAGACGAATACCTGGGGGCAGACGCGAGCGCGGCCCGGATGCTGAGCGGGACGGACGACCCGCAGCCGATCGCCAGCATCAGCAAGCTGATCACGGCGCTCGTGGTGCTGGACGCGCATCCTCTCGACGGGACGGACGATCCCGGTCCCACGATCACCTTCGACGAAGCCGACCACGACCTCTACGACGCGTACTACGTGCGGGGAGCGACGATCGCCGCGATGCCGACCGGCACCGTCATGTCGGAGCACGACGCCCTCGCGACCATGCTCATCCCGTCGGCGAGCAACTACGCGGAGGCGGTCTCCACCTGGGCGTACGGCTCGCAGAGCGCGTTCCTGCGCGCGGTGCGCAGCTGGCTGTCCGAGCACGGCATGAACGACACCACCATCGTCGAGCCCACCGGCATCGACGACCGCAACACGAGCACGCCGACCGATCTCATCACGCTCGGCAAGGTCGCCGCGGCCGATCCGGTGATCGCGGAGATCGTCGCGACACGCGCTCTGACCGTGACCGGCCCGGGAGCGATGACCAACACCAACGACCTCCTCGGCAGCGACGGGATCGTCGGGCTCAAGACCGGCAACCTCGGCGAGGGCAGGTACAACCTCCTGTACATGTCCGTGTTGGAGGTCGGCCTCCCCGAACCGCTCACCGTGATCGGGGTGGTCCTCGGCGAGGAGTCGCACGGTGCGGTGAACCGTTCCGTGCTCGCGGTGCTGGACAGCATCCGTGCGGGGTTCCATCCGGTGGCCCTCACCACGGCGAATCAGCAGATCGGCACGCTGAGCACCCCGTGGGGATCGAGCGCCGCGCTCGTCGTGACGTCGGGTGCCTCCATCCTCACCTGGTCGGACACGCCGATCACCGCGGTCATGGATCTCACGACCCCGACGACGTACGCGGACGGCGAGGTCGTCGGCGCGATCACCTGGACCGCCGGCCCGAACACCGTGACCGCGGAGGTCGAGATCGACGGCGACATCGAGCCGCCGACGTCCTGGTGGCGGCTGACCCATCCGAGCGAGCTCGGAGATACGCTGGTGCCATGAGCACCTCAGACCACCCGGATCCGCTGCGCAACGACGCGCTCGACGAGCTGCATGCGGCCATCGAGGACAAGGGTGTCGAGGCTCTGGTGGTCCCGGACGAGGTCGTGCTGCAGAACGTCAGCGACCCGGAGCCGACCGATGCGATCGGCGAGGAACAAGACACCCCGGAGACGGAGCAGACCGAGGACGACTGACCCGACCGGTCGCACACGACCCGTCGATGACCTCGGCGACCTCCGACTCGGACGCCGCGCCGCTACAGCTCGACGACCCGGCCGGCGGCGACCCGCCACTGCCGGTCGAGGCGCACCGTGTCCAGCATCCGCCGGTCGTGGGTGACCAGCAGCAGACACCCCTCGTAGGTCTCCAGCGCCCGCTCGAGCTGCTCGATGGCGGGCAGGTCGAGGTGGTTCGTCGGCTCGTCGAGCACGAGCACGTTGACGCCGCGGGCCTGCAGCAGCGCCATGCCGGCGCGGGTGCGCTCCCCCGGGGACAGCTCGCCGACCGGCCGGCTCACGTGATCGGCCTTCAGCCCGAACTTGGCGAGGAGCGTTCGCACCTCTCCCGTCGCCATCTCCGGCACGAGCGCCTCGAACGCGGTCGCCAGCGGTCGCGAGCCGGCGAGCTGCGAACGAGCCTGGTCGATCTCGCCGATCCGCACGTTCGCACCGAGAGCGGCTGATCCCTCGTCCGGACGCTGGGTGCCCCGCAGCGCGCGCAGCAGCGTCGACTTGCCGGCACCGTTCGGACCGGTGATGCCGATGCGCTCCCCCGCGTTCACCTGCACCGACACGGGCCCCAGCGTGAACGCCCCCTGCCGGAAGACCGCGCCGCTCAGCGTCGAGACGACCGAGCTGGAACGCGGCGCAGACCCGATCGTGAACTGCAGCTGCCACTCCTTCCGAGGCTCGTCGACCTCTTCGAGACGGGCGATGCGGCTCTCCATCTGGCGCACCTTCTGCGCCTGCTTCTCGCTGGACTCCATCGACGCCTTGCGCTTGATCTTGTCGTTGTCCGGCGCTGTGCGCATCGCGTTGCGCACACCCTGGCTCGACCATTCGCGTTGGGTGCGCGCCCGCGCGACGAGGTCGGCCTTCTTCTCCGCGAACTCGTCGTACCTCTCGCGTGCGTGGCGGCGCACGGTCGCGCGCTCCTCGAGGTAGGCGTCGTAGCCGCCGCCGTAGAGGCGGTTCGAGCCCTGCGCGAGGTCGAGCTCCAGGATGCCGGTGACGCAGCGCGCGAGGAACTCGCGGTCGTGGCTGACGAGCACGACTCCCCCGCGCAGCCCGGTCACGAATGCTTCGAGCCGTTCGAGCCCGTCGAGGTCGAGGTCGTTCGTGGGCTCGTCGAGGAGCACGACGTCGAACCGGCTCAGCAGCAGCGCGGCGAGGCCGACGCGGGCGGCCTGCCCGCCGGACAGCGAGGTCATCAGCGCCCGATCCGGCGTGTCCGAGAGGTCGAGCCCGAGCTCGGCGAGCACTGCCGGCAGCCTTTCCTCCAGGTCGGCGGCCCCGCTGGCGAGCCACCGGTCGAGGGCCGCGGAATACACGTCGGCAGGGTCCTCGCCCGGCTTCGCGAGAGCGGGATCGCCCAGGGCCGCGGCCGCGGCGTCCAGGTCTCCGGTGGCCTGCGCGCATCCGGTGCGCCGGGCGATGTAGGCGGCGACGGTCTCGCCCGGGACGCGCTCGTGCTCCTGCGGCAGCCAGCCGACGAACGCATCGGCCGGACGGCGACGGACACCGCCCGCCTGCGGTTCGTCGATGCCGGCGAGCAGGCGGAGCAGCGTGGTCTTGCCCGCTCCGTTCGCCCCGACGACCCCGATCACGTCGCCCGGCGCGACCGTGAGGTCGAGCGAGTCGAAGAGCGTGCGATGGCCGTACCCGCCGGCCAGGTCGTGGGCGACGAGTGTGGCGGTCATCGGATCAGTCTGACATCCACGGCGATCGACGCGCCCGGTGTCAGGGGGACGGCATGACGGACCGCACCGGACGGTGACTATCGTGGAGCGCATGCACGGGGCACCCGACGACCCTACGGACATCTCCGATGCGGGCCGGATCGAGCGGTTCGACCACGCGGGCGCGGCGCTGGTCGCCGAGACACGGCACGGGCCCGCGGGCGGTCCGACGTTCGTGCTGGTGCACGGGATCGGCATGGGGCGCAAGGTCTTCGGCGATCTCACCGAGCTCCTCGCGGCGGACGGCACGGTCGTCGCGATCGACCAGCCCGGCTACGGCGAAGCGCCGGAGCCGCCGCGGACGCCCACGATGGAGCGCACGGCGGACGTCGTCGCCGCGTTCCTGGCGCACCGCGGCATCCGCGACGCCGTGCTCATCGGCCACTCGATGGGAACCCAGGTCGTGACCGAGATCGCGGTGCGGCATCCGCACCTGGCGGGGCGCGTCGTGCTGGTCGCGCCGACGGTGGACCGCACCGCCCGCTCGGCGTCGCGGCAGCTGGCCCGTCTGGGCCGTGACCTGCTGGCGGAGAGTCCCAAGGTCCTGCTGCTCGGCGGGCGCGAATACCTCCGGGCCGGTCCGCACCTGCGCCGCAAGCTCCGCGCGATGCTGCGCCACCGCCCCGAGGACGTCTACCCCCGCATCGCCGCCCCGACGCTCGTGCTGCGCGGCGCCGACGACCGTGTGTGCCCCGCCGAGTGGTGCCGCTTCGTCGCCGCGAGCATCCCCGACGCACGGTTCGTCGCGGTGCCCGGCCACCGGCACGAGACGATGATCCGCGACGCCCGACCCGCGGCCGAGGCCATCCGTTCGTTCCTCGACGAGCTGTCCCCGGGGCGGCGCCGGCGTTAGGACGCCGCACCGCCGGCCGGACGCGCACGAGCCCGGACCGCCGTCCGTGACGGCGCCGGATGCGGGCGTCGCGGCGGATACACGATGGTCACCAGCACGACGGAGATGATCATGAGCAGGAACCAGGAGCTGAGCTTCGACACCGAGACGGGCTCCCAGCCGTCCACCTGGTTCGGATACAGCCACGCCCCGGCCCAGGTGCCGACGTTCTCGGCGACGTAGATCACCGCGGACACCCCCGCGAACGCGGCGAGCAGCGGCAGGCGCATGCGTGAGCGCCAGACGCGCGCATGCATCATCGTGGGAGCCCAGACCGCCACGACGCCGAGCAGCAGCATCCATCTCGCGTCCCACCAGAAGTGATGCAGGAAGAAGTTCGCATAGATCGCCGCGGCGAGGACGCCGGTCGCCCAGACCGACGGATAGCGCGTGAAGCGGATGTCGAAGAGCCGGTACACCCGCACCATGTACGAGCCGACCGCCGCATACATGAAGCCGCTGAACAGCGGGACGCCGGCGATGTGCAGGACGCCGCCGCTGTCGTACATCCACGACCCCACGCCGGTCTTGAAGACCTCCATCGCGGTGCCGGTGAGGTGGAACAGCACGATCACCCACAGCTCGCGGCGGGTCTCGAGGCCGCCGGCGATCATGCCCGCCTGGATCAGCACCGCCGCGATCGTGAGCGCGTCGTTGCGGGCGATCAGCGCGTCGTCGGGATACCAGACCCGCGCCGCGACGATCACGGTCAGCAGGAGCGCTCCGAAGACGCACGCCCACGCCTGCTTCGCGAGGAACACGGCCGCCTCGACGAGGCCGGCGCGCCATCCCGTCCGGGGCGTGCGCCGCAGCGTCCGCTTCGCCGCATCGTCGATCCGTCGTTCGAGACGCGTCGGTTTCTGCACGGCGTGAGGCTAGGGGCGGATGCTGGGGATGCGGTGAGGACCGGTCAGTCCCAGTCGAGATAGTCCTCGATGGCCCACGACGTCTGGCCCACGTGCGTCGCCGGGAACAGATGCCCGCCGCCGTCGACGCGGACGAGGCTCACGAGGCCGGGCGCCGAAGCCTGCAGCGCGTCGCCGTTCGCGGGCGGCGTGACCTCGTCCTGGGTGCCCTGGATCACGAGCACCGGGATGCCGTCGGCGGGCGCGTCGCCGCCCGCCTCGACGCCGAGCAGCACGACCCCGTCCACGCGGCTCGGATGATCCGCCGCGACGGCCCGTGCGACAGTGCCGCCCGCGCCGTGCCCGCCGATCCAGGCATCGGCGATGCCGAGGTGGTCGAGGATGTCGACGACGTCCTGCGCCTGGACGTGCGACGAGCCCGCGGCATCCGCGCGCTCTCGTGCCCCGACCCGGACCACACGGTATTCCTCCACGGCGAGGGATGCTGCGAGGGCGCCGAGCGAGTCGATGCCGAGACCCGCGTCGGCGATGAGCACGACCGTGCGTCGCACGCCCTCGACCGCGTAGGGGATCGCGCGTGAGTCGGGTTCGAAGATCTGGGTGTGCGTCATGAAGGGTGAATCGTCTCGTCGGGCGATGAGCACATGCTACCGGCTCAGTCCCGCGGCTCATTCCCCGGCCGGGCGCCGTGTCGGAGCATGCGCCTATGCTCGAGCCCGCGAGTGAGAGAAGTGCCCCTCTCCCCCGTCATCGGCGCCCGCACCCGGGCGGTCGGTCCTGACCTGGAAGGGGCACACCATGTTCGACGACTCCTGCTTCGCCTGCCGACACGTCCTGAACCGGTTCCGGCCCGTGCTCTACGTCTGCCGAGATCACGGCGACTGGATCTTCACCTGCGGAGAGGGCGATCACGGCGGGATCGAGGACTGGGCTCGCGTCCACGCCCGCCACCTGCTCGATGCGGACGCGAGCCTGGGCGTGCTGGCCGAGCTGGGGCCGCGCGACCGGGTGGCCCGCTGCAGCGCGCGCTCGGAATGGCTGGTGCTGCCGGGGTGAGAGATGGCAGCCCCGTCACACCGCGCGCACTCCTCGATCTCGCGACGGAGGTCAGCAGGTCACGACGACGCCTCAGGATCGACGAGCACCTCGACCACCACGCCGAGCGCCTCGTAGGTCGACCGGGCCCGAGCATCTCGGGTGGCGAGCACGGCGCCCTGCTCGCGAGCGGTCAGCGCGACGAGCCCGTCGTAGACGGCGCCGCCCGCGATACCGCGGCCGGCGAGCTCGCGATGGACCGCGCGGGCGGCATCCGCGGGCAGCGCCGACGTCTCCGCGAAGTTGTCGTCGATGAGGACGGCGGCGTCCGCCGGTGCGACGCGCGCGTCGCCCGGCAGCCGGGTCAGCACCGAGTACGTCTCGGCGAGCGCGTGACCGCTCAGCGACAGCGACCGCCCCCGCGCCCACCGCGCCACGGTGCCATGGGCGTCGTGCGAGGCGACGAGCAGGGGGACGGCGACGCTCGTGTCCACCGCCAGCGGCGTCGCCGTCACCGGCGGCCCGAGTCGATGAGCGCGTACATCGCCTCGTCCGTGACGCGGGTGTCGCCCTGCGCGACGAGGCGTCCGCCCGTCTCGCGCACCAGACGCGCCGTGCGCCCGCCCGGAGTCACCTGCACCCCGGTTCCGTACGCGGAGATGTCCACCGTCGTGCCGGGCGTCAGCCCGAGCGCGTCGCGCAGCTGCTTGGGCAGCAGGATCCGTCCGCCCGAGTCGATGACAGCTTCCATGGGAATATGCTACCAACGCGATCCCATCTCGCTCAGGCTACGGTTCAGCCGCGCCGTCACACGTTGAAGCGGAACTCGACGACGTTTCGTCTGACGTCATGGTGAACTCTAGCGTCGGTCGGTGGCCTCAACCCGCCAAGCGTGGTGCTTTGGGTCGCGAACGCATTCGGCCGTCATTTCTCGCTCAGTGACGACTTGCTTACCCGTCTGCGGGTGCGGCGAAGAGTAACCCACTGCCTTGTTGTAGAAGCGCAAGCGGCCTCCACAAGTGCACTTCCCCCTCAGCCGCGCGAGTCCGATTCGTCCACCCCACCCGGTAATCGCGGGTAACACGCTCAGGGGCGAGAGGTGCTGAGTCTCGTTCCTGGTAATCCTCCGCAGCGACATCGCAATCACGAAGAGCAGTATCAGCCCGAGAAAGACAAACACCCAGACTGGTTCGATCGTCCCAACACCGGCGAGTCCCTCCCCGCTCGTCAGCGCGCTCACCAGCGGCTCGAAAGCCTTGTAGACCGAGCCAAGGCTCAGAACACCTAGGATGACGCTGATCCAGGTGAGCGCGGCCAACGTGAGAGGACTCCTCCACGACCACTTCAGGTCGTACTCGGGAGTACCAGCGCTAGATGGACCTGCGGCCGATGAGTGGAAGTGAAGGTCGCGCCCCGCTTGATACTGGTGGATATCTCTGCCCGCGTCTCCCGTGTTTGACATGCTCTGCGCAGGAGTCGATTCGATAGCTTCGCCGCATGCGGGACAGTAGTTCGCTCCGACGGGCACCGACAGAGCACATCTCGGATTACGACAGTTCATTGAACACCTACCTCTCGCACCGCTAACCGTGGCGGAACTCCACGACGTCGCCGTCCTGCTCACCAGTGCTACGACAGGGCCAGGAAGTCACGCAACCACCCATCGACTTCGCGCATCGCTCCGACATCGATCATTCCAGCGATGTCGAACAGACGTTCCCGCGTGACGGTGCGGGGCTGCTCGGTCATGGCATACGTCTCGTCGGGCAGGTTCAGGTTCTTCCCCGTGAGCTTCACGTGGTTCGGCCACCCACGGTCGCGAGTCGTACAGGGAACGATGATGGCGAGGGTGTCCGCCTGCTCCAGATAGAGGTCGCTCGCGACCACCAGTGCAGGCCTTCTGCCGGCCTGCTCCCGACCACGAACCGGGTCGAGTTCTGCCCACACCACCATGCCTCTGCGAAGGTCAGGCTTCATCGGGCAGTGCGCCTACGGTGAGATCCCACGACGTGAACTCATCCCAGTACTCAGCATCAGCACCGCGAAACGCCCGCCCGAACAACTCCATGCGACGTCGTCGCTCATACGCGTCGAGCAAGCTCTCAATCAACCCCGCAGCTGGAAGCCCCCGCTCCTGCGCGTCACGATTGATGCGGTCTCTGAGCTGGGTGGGTACCTTAATGGTCGTCATGCTCACACACGAGAGTATACCAATGGGTAGCCCTCTGTGGCTACCTCTCCAACATGCCTAACTGTGACGGAACTCCACGACGTCGCCGTCCTGCATGGCGTAGTCCTTGCCCTCCATGCGGGCCTTGCCGTGCGCGCGCGCCTCCGCCACCGAGCCCAGCGCGACCAGGTCCTCGAAGGAGATGACCTCGGCCTTGATGAAGCCCTTCTCGAAATCCGTGTGGATCACGCCCGCGGCCTGCGGCGCCTTCCAGCCCTTGCCGATCGTCCAGGCGCGAGCCTCCTTCGGCCCCGCCGTGAGATAGGTCTGCAGGCCGAGGGTGTCGAAGCCGATGCGCGCGAGCTGGTCGAGCCCCGACTCCTCCTGCCCGGTCGAGGCGAGCAGCTCCGCGGCGTCCTCCGGGTCGAGGTCGATCAGCTCGGACTCGATCTTCGCGTCGAGGAACACCGCCTGCGCAGGCGCGACGAGCTCGGCGAGCTCGGTCTTCCGGTCCGGGTCGGTGAGGACCGCCTCGTCCACGTTGAAGACGAAGATGAACGGCTTCGCCGTCAGCAGCCCCAGCTCGCGGATCGGCGCGAGGTCCAGGCCGGATGCCGACAGCAGCACGCCGCGCTCGAGCGCGTCCTTCGCGGCGAGGGCGGCCTCGAGCACCGCGGGGTCGGTCTTCTTGCCGCGCACCTCCTTCTCGTACCGCGTGATCGCCTTCTCGAGCGTCTGCAGATCGGCGAGCTGGAGCTCGGCGCCCACCGTCTCCAGGTCGTTGCGCGGATCCACCGCGCCGTCGACGTGCACCACATCGGTGTCGGCGAACCCGCGCACGACCTGCGCGATCGCGTCGGCCTCCCGGATGTTCGCGAGGAACTGGTTGCCCAGCCCCTCCCCCTCGCTCGCCCCGCGCACGATGCCCGCGATGTCGACGAACGACACGGACGCGGGGACGACCCGCTCGGAGTGGAACAGCTCTGCGAGCCGGTCCAGGCGACCGTCGGGAAGGTTCACGACCCCGACGTTCGGCTCGATCGTCGCGAACGGGTAGTTCGCCGCGAGCACCTGGTTCTTGGTCAGGGCGTTGAACAGGGTGGACTTGCCCACGTTGGGCAGTCCGACGATTCCGATGGTGAGAGCCACGGGCATCCAGTCTAGGCGCCCCGAAGAACCGTTCGAATACGGCTCGGAACCCCCGGAAAGCCGCTGGCCGGCGGTGTGGGTCGGTCGGTGGCGATGCGCGTTTCGCAGCGAGCCTCGGGACGCAGGTCGTCAAGGTCTTCGAGCTGGTCGCGGCCAGGCCTGGGGCCCCGCCGGAGTTGCCACCCCTTCGGGCCATGCAGCCGCCAGCAGCGCTCGGCAGACTGCGGTAAGCCCTGCCCGGACTTCGCTGTCCGAGAGTGCGGTCAGCTCCCGGAGGGCGGGTTTCAAGTCGAGTGCGATGGCGAGGCTGGCCCGCTGTCGGGGTGTCGGGGCGGCTCCGAAGAGCGCGATGGCGGCGCGCGCAGTAAGTGCGTCAAGTCGCTCCGTCACCTCGGGAAGGTCGCGGATGGCTGGGTCGGTGAAGTTCACCGGAGCCAGCGAGCGGTGAGCGATCACCACCTGCTCGACATAGCCCTGGATGAGTCGGTGCTCGCGTTCCTCTCGGTCGGCAATGCCTTCGACCTCACCGATGAGCACGTCCAGTTCTGCGATTCGCTCGGCAAGCAGCTCGGTGATGATCGAGTCCTTGGTGCGGAAGTAGTAGTAGACGTTCGCCTTGACCACGCCCATCTCGTCGGCGATGTCCTGGAGGCTGGTCGCCGAGTAGCCGCGAGAGAAGAAGAGTCGTCGCGCGGTCTCCAAGATCGTCTGTCGAGTGCGGGTCGCCTGCTCAGAACGAGTGCTCACGCTCCCATGCTACAGTTCGTTAGCCGTTCGGCTAACGAAAGGATACGGCGATGAAAGCACTTGTCACAGGCGGCTCCGGGTTCGTTGCAGGCTGGGTGATCAAGCAGCTCCTCGAACGCGGCGATTCCGTGCGGGCGACGCTTCGGAGCAGCAAGTCCGAGGCGCGTATCCGGGCGACGTCCCCTGAGTCGGGCGAGCGGCTGGAGTTCGCCATTGCCGACCTGACCTCAGACGACGGCTGGGCCGAGGCGATGGCGGGCGTGGATGCGGTGCTCCATGTCGCTTCCCCGCTCGGGCACGCCGGAACTGGCGAGGCGGAGTTGATCGAGGCCGCGAAGGACGGCACGCTTCGAGTGCTGCGTGCAGCGGTTGAGGCGGGTGTTCCCCGCGTGGTCATGACCTCCAGCGGCGCGGCCGCGACTCCGCCGGAGGGTTCCGAGGGCGAGTTTGACGAGTCCCTCTGGACGAATCCCGCCCAGCGTGGTCTTGACGCCTACCGTCGTTCAAAGGCCCTGGCCGAGCGCGCCGCGTGGGACTACATCGGCACCCAGAGCGGAACCACGCTCACCACGATCCTGCCGGGCGCCATCTTCGGCCCATTGCTCAGTCCCGAGACGGTCGGCTCGGTCGCCATCATCCAGAGGATGCTCAAAGGCATGCCGGGCGTCCCACGAATCGGCCTCCGGGTCGTAGACGTGCGCGATGTGGCCAAGGCTCACCTGCTCGCGCTCGACACCCCGGATTCTGCTGGCCGCAGATTCATCGCCGTCGGCGACCTGCTCTGGATGCGTGAAGTCGGTCAGATTCTCCACGAGCGGTTCCCCGAACTCGCCACGTCCACGCCGCGCGAGCTACCCGACTGGTTGGTTCGAGTCGCGTCCTGGTTCCAGTCAGACCTTCGCGGACTCGTTCCGATGCTCGGGCGGCGCTACTCCTACTCGACGACGGCCGCGCGCGACGTCCTCGGGTGGAAGCCTCGTCCGTCGAAGGACGTCGTCATCGACTCAGCCCAGGCGCTCATCGACCTGGGGCTGGCCACGAAACCCGCATAGGTCGCCGCGTCCGGAAGGCCTCGGTGCAATACGGCAGCGCGAGCCTCTCGTCGACGGACACCTCGTCGAACAGCGCGTCGACCTCTGCCAGGATGCGGTCGCGCACCGGCGCCGTCGCGGTGATCACGGAGCTGCGGGAGGCGACCATGTCCCGCAGCTGCCGGCGGCTCATCGGCCTGGTCCACTCCCAGGTGCGCCGCTCGAACCCCGGGAACGGCGGATGCGCGACGGGACCGCCGGACGCGACCAGCGCCTCGGCGGCCGAGTCGTGCATGATCGCCGTGAGCCGCCGCACGTCCGGGTCGCGGTCGTCCCGGACGTTCCAGATCAGGCCCAGGACGCCGCCCGGCCGCAGCACACGCGCCGCCTCGGCGGCCGCGGCGACCGGATCGACCCAGTGCCACGCCTGGCCGGAGACGACGGCGTCGACGCACGCATCGGCCACCGGCATCGCTTCGGCGGTCCCCACCAGCGTCTCGATCCGCGGCGAGCGCCGGCGCAGCTCCGCGAGCATCTCCACGTCCGGGTCCACCGCCGTCACGACGGCGCCGGCGGCCTCGACGGCACGTGTGAGCTTTCCGGTGCCCGCGCCGACGTCGATCACCCGCGGTGCGCCGACGCCGAGCGGCTCGAGCAGCCAGGCCACCGCCTCGGCGGGGTACTCCGGCCGCCCGGACTCGTAGACGCCGGCCACGGCGCCGAAGCTCCGGGACATCTCCGCACGATCCGCCATGCTGCGAGCCTACGGCCGGCCCGCGTCGGCATGTCCGAGCGCAAAAGACAGGACGCTCGCCGCGCCGCGCGCGGAATCGGCGGCGCGCCGCGGCATGTCGGCCTCAGCGTCCTGTGTTCTGCGCCGGGACGGACGCCGGGGACGCCGCGGGCGAGTCGCACCGGCAACCGCGGGCGAGTCGCACGGGCACCGGCGCGCCTCGTCCGCCGGCCCGTGCGTGGCCGGCAGGGTGGACCCGTGGCCCTGGACTTCACCGCGATCGACTTCGAGACCGCGAACGCGTCCAGCGCCTCGGCCTGCGCCGTGGGTCTCGCCCGGGTGCGCGACGGGCGCATCGTCGCGACCGCCGGATGGCTCATCCGCCCGCCCGTCGGCCATGACCGGTTCTTCGAGCTGAACATCGGCATCCACGGCATCCGCCCCGAGGACGTCGCGAGCGCCAAGTCCTGGACCGAGCAGCTCGACGACCTCGTCGCCTTCGCGGGCGCCGACGTGCTCGTCGCCCACAACGCCGGGTTCGACATGGCCGTGCTGCGTCGTGCCTGCGAGGCGACGGGCGACGCGTGCCCGCCGTACCGCTACGCCTGCAGCCTCCAGGTCGCCCGCCGCGTCTACGACCTGCCGTCGTACCGGCTGCCCGCGGTCGCGGCCGAGGCGGGACACGGCGCCTTCGCCCACCACGACGCCACGGCGGACGCGGCGGCCTGCGCCCAGATCATGATCGACGCCGCCCGCCGGGTCGGGGCCGGCGACGTCCGCGCGCTCGCGGAGCTCGCCGGCGTGAAGGTCGGACGGATCGAGCCGGCCGAGGCCGCCGCGGCCTGACACCCGGCGTCTGCCGGCGCGGCCGGTGCTCGATGTCGGCGACCCACGCCAGAATGCGACCATGGACGCATCATTCGTGGTCATCGCGCTGATCTGCCTCATCGTCGGCGGTCTGATCGGCGTCGTCGTCGGATGGTCGGCGGCCGTCGCGCGGAGCTCGGCCCGGCACGCCGCCGACGCCGCGGGGCTGGCGGCCGCGCAGGCGACGGCG
>NZ_JASGEL010000084.1:0-12702 GCF_047606385.1 Microbacterium sp. | reverse complement strand
CCTCGTGCCGCGCCTCGCCCGCCACGACCAGCGCGACCGGCGCGCCGACGAGCGCGGCCGCGCCCACCAGGCCGGCCGAGGACTTCGCCAGCTCGCCGTCGGGGGTGACCTCCAGCAGGACGAGGATCGCATCCGCCGCAAAGCTCATCGCACCCTCCTCACGCCAACTGGTTCTCGATGAGGAACGCGGCGAGCCGCTCGCCGCCGTCGCCCTCGTCGACGATGGTCACGCCCGCCGCCCGCGGCGGCTTGGCCGCGACGGCGGTCATGATCGACCTCGGCGCGTCGGCGCGCTCGGCGTCCACACCGATCTCCGCGAGCGACACGGTCTCGAACGGCTTCTTCTTGGCCGCCATGATGCCCTTGAAGTTCGGGAACCGCGCGTCGGGCAGCGCCTCGGTGATCGAGATCACCGCCGGCAGCGGCGCCTCGACCTGCGCCACGCCGGCGTCCGTCGCCCGTGTCCCCGACACCGTCACGTCCGAGATGGTCACGGAGCTCAGGGCCGTCGCCTGCGGCACGCGCAGGCGCTCGGCCAGCATCGCCGGCAGCACACCGCCCGAGCCGTCGGTCGACTGGTTGCCGCAGATCACGAGGTCGAAGCCGATGCGCCGCACGGCGGCGGCCAGCACCTCGGCGGTGAGGCCGAGGTCGGCGCCGCGCAGCTGCTCGTCCACGACCTGCACGGCGGACGCCGCTCCCATCGCGAGCGCCTTGCGCACCGTCGACTGGGCCGAGGCGGGCGACATCGACAGCGCCACGACCTCGGTGCCGGGATGCGCGTCGGCGTAGGCGAGCGCGACCTCGAGCGACCGCTCGCCGATCTCGTCGAGCACGGCGTCCGACGCGGCACGGTCGGCCAGACCCGTCTCCAGCGACAGCTTGCGGTCGCCGTAGGTGTCGGGCACCTCTTTGACCAGCACGACGATCCTCATGCGCACTCCTTCCGCAGAGCGAGTCTATTCAGGGGACTGGAGCGCGCTCAGCGGTGACGGAACTCGGCCTGCCGCTTCTCACGGAATGCCGCCATGCCCTCCTTCTGATCCTCGAGCGCGAAGAGCGAGGCGAAGGTCTGCTGCTCGAACCGGAGGCCGGCGGACAGGACGGTCTCCTGCGCCGCCCGCAGCGCCTCCTTCGCGGCGTAGGCGACCGGCAGCGACTTCGCCGCGATCGACTCGGCGACCCGCGCCGCCTCGTCCAGCAGCTCGGCGGCGGGGATCACGCGTGACACGAGCCCGGCGCGCTCGGCCTCGGCGGCATCCATCATGCGCCCGGTGAGGACCAGCTCAGCGGCCTTGTAGGCGCCGATCGCCCGGGTGAGCCGCTGCGTGCCGCCGAGGCCCGGGATGACGCCCAGCGTGATCTCGGGCTGCCCGAAACGCGCGGTGTCGGCGGCGAGGATCACGTCGCAGATCATCGCCAGCTCGCAGCCCCCGCCGAGGGCGAAGCCGGCGACCGCGGCGATCAGGGGCGTGCGCACGCGGGAAAGTCCCTCGATCCCGGCGAAGGGGCTGCCCAGCGCCATGTCGCGGTAGCCCTTGTCGGCCATCTCCTTGATGTCGGCACCGGCCGCGAACGCCCGCTCGCTGCCGGTGAGCACGATCGCGCCGATGTTCTCGTCGGCGTCGAACGCGGCGGCGGCCTCGCCCAGCTCGCGGGCCAGCGTCGAGCTCAGCGCGTTCAGCGCCTCCGGCCGGTTCAGGGTGATCCAGCCGACGCGTCCGCGGGTGGTCACGAGGATCGTCTCGTAGTCGCTCATATCGTCATCGTTCCACGTCGGCGTGTCCGGCGGTCGCCGACGCGGCACCGCCGGACGGACCCGAATCCGGGCGGTCAGAGCCGCTCGATGATCGTCGCGTTGGCCATGCCGCCGCCCTCGCACATCGTCTGCAGCCCGTACCGGCCGCCGGTGGCCTCGAGATGGGCGAGCAGCGTGCCCAGCAGCCGGGTGCCACTCGAGCCGAGGGCGTGCCCCAGCGCGATGGCGCCGCCGCGCGGATTGAGCCGCTCCGGGTCGGCGTGCAGCTCGGCCGCCCAGGCCAGCGGCACCGACGCGAACGCCTCGTTGACCTCGTAGGCGTCGAGGTCGTCGATCGACAGCCCGGCGCGGTCCAGGATGCGGCGTGTCGCCGGGATCGGCGCGGTGAGCATGAGCAGCGGGTCGTCGCCCACCACCGCGAAGGAGTGGAAGCGGGCGCGCGGGGTCAGTCCGAGCAGCCTCGCGCGCTCCTCGCTCATGATCAGCACGGCGGAGGCGCCGTCGGTCAGCGGTGAGGAGCTGCCGGCGGTGATCCGCCAGTCCAGCTCGGGGAACCGCGCGGCCAGCTCCGCGGTGCGAAACGCCGGCGGCAGCGCGGCGAGCGCCTCGGCGGTCGTGCCGGCGCGCACGGTCTCGTCGCGGTCGAGGCCGGCGACCGGCAACAGCTGCGAGTCGAAGAAGCCGGATGCCGCAGCATCCGCGGCACGCCGGTGCGACTGCGCGGCATATGTGTCGAGGGCCTCGCGCGACAGGTTCCAGCGCGCGGCGATGAGCTCCGCCGACACCCCCTGGCCCACGAGCCCGTCGGGGAAGCGCTCGCGCAGCCGCGGCGAGACGGGGGAGCCGCCGGCATCCGTCGAGGTGCCCAGCGGCACGCGGCTCATCGACTCGACGCCGCCGGCGATCACGACGTCGTACGCCCCGGCCGACACGGCCTGCGCGGCGATGTGGGCGGCCTGCTGGCTCGATCCGCACTGCCGGTCGATCGTCGCGGCGGGCACGGCCGTGTCGAACCCGGCGGCGAGCACCGCCTGCCGCGCGATGTTGCTGCTCTGCTCCCCGACCTGGCTGACGCAGCCCAGCAGCACGTCATCGATCTGGGCGGATTCGAGCGAGTTGCGCGCCAGCAGCGCGGTGAGCACCTCGGCGGCGAGGTCGACCGGGTGCACGCCGCTCAGCGCGCCGCCGGGCTTGCCCCGGCCCGACGGCGTGCGGATCGCGTCGACGATGACGGCGGTGCGGGTCATGGGTCTCATCCTGCTCTCCCCAGGCGCCTCCCGTCAGCCGACTGTCCCCAGGTGCGGGATCCGGCCCCGGCACGTCTGCGCCACGGGCATCCTGGTCTTCCGGGATCCCCTTCCGGTGTCCACAATGGAGGGATGACGATCGTGAGCGAGCCGCAGGTGTGGACCCTCATCGGGGTGTTCGCGGCGGTCATGCTCGGCGGCATGACCCTCATGACCACGCTCATCACCCGGACGACGACCGTGGCCGTGGGCGGGCTGCGGGAAGAGATGAACGCACGGTTCGACGCCGTGAACGCGCGCTTCGACGCCGTGAACGCGCGCTTCGACGCCGTCGATCAGCGGATGGACCACCTCGACCGCGACGTCACGTTCCTCATGCGGCGCGCCTGGGACGAGCCGTCCTCCGACTGAGCCGCGCGCGCGGCGGCTATCCGGCCGTGTCCGGGATCTGCGCGACATAGCCGTCGACGTGCCGCTCGTCGACGCCGTCGTAGGCCGACAGCGGGCGGATCAGGGCGTTGGACGCCGTCTGCTCGATGATGTGCGCGGTCCACCCGGTCACCCGCGAAGCGACGAACAGCGGGGTGAAGGTGGGGGTGTCGAACCCGATCAGGTGGTACGCCGGGCCGGACGGGTAGTCGAGGTTCGGGTAGATGCCCTTGCGGGCGACGAACTCGTGCTCGAGCGCGTCGTAGAGCGCCGCGAGCTCGGGAGCGTCGTAGTGCTCGACGAGCGTGTCGAGCGCCGCCTTCATCGTCGGCACGCGGGAGTCGCCGTGCTTGTAGACGCGATGCCCGAAGCCCATGACCTTGCGCCCCGCCGCGAGAGCGGCATCCAGCCACTGCGCGACGTTCGCGGCCGACCCGATCTCGTCGAAGATGTGCATGACGGCCTCGTTCGCCCCGCCGTGCAGGGCGCCCTTGAGCGCGCCGATCGCGCCGACGACGGCCGAGTACAGGTCGGCGGTCGTGCTGGTGATCACGCGCGCCGTGAACGTCGAGGCGTTGAAGGAGTGCTCGGCGTAGAGGATGAGCGAGACCGTGAAGGCGTCGGCGACGACGTCTGCCGGCTCCTCGCCGAAGGTCATCCACAGGAAGTTGCGCGCATAGTCGAGATCACCGCGCGGCGGCACGAGCTCCTGGCCGCGACGGCGCCGCTGGTCGTAGGCGACCATCGCCGGGATCTTCGCGAACAGCAGCTTCGCCTTGGCCAGGTCGGATGCCGGCGAGTCGTCGGCGGCATCCGGGTCGGAGGCGCCGAGCACCGACACGGCGGTGCGCACCACATCCATCGGGTGCGCCGTCAACGGCAGCAGGTCGATCGCCGCCCGCACGTTCTCGTCGAGGTCGCGGTGCGTGCGCTCGAACGTCTCGAGCTCGCTCAGCTCCTGCGGGGCGGGCAGCTCGCCGTGCCACAGCAGGTACGCGACCGCCTCGAACGACTGCGTCGCCGCGAGCTCCTGCACCGGGTAGCCGCGGTAGAGCAGCGAGTTGGTGTCGGGGTTGACCTTGCTGATCGCGGTGCGGTCGACCGTGACGCCCGCCAGCCCCTTGTGGATGTCGACGTCGGTCATGGTCGCTCCTTCGTGACGGTGAAGTCGTAGATGCTCGTGTCGAAGCGGGTGTACTGCTCGTAGTCGACGAGGTCGTAGAGGTCGGCGCGGTGCTGCATCTCGGGCAGCAGCCCGGTGAGGTGCCCCTCGTCGCGCAGGGTGTCCAGGGCGCGGCCCGCGGCGCCCATCGCCATCCGCAGCAGCGAGACGGGCCAGATGACGACGTTCACGCCGACGTCGCGCAACTGGTCGACGCTGAACAGCTCGCTCTTGCCGAACTCGGTCATGTTGGCCAGGATCGGCACGTCGACGGCGGCCCGCACGGCCGCGAACTCGTCGAGGGTGCGCATCGCCTCGGGGAAGATCGCGTCGGCGCCGGCGTCGACGAGGGCGCGGGCGCGGTCGATCGCGGCGGAGAGACCCTCGACGGCCCGGATGTCGGTGCGCGCCATGATCAGGAAGTTCGCGTCCCGGCGGGCGTCGACCGCGGCCCGGATGCGCCTCCGGGCGGTGTCGGCATCCACCACCGACTTGCCGTCGAGATGGCCGCAGCGCTTCGGGTTGACCTGGTCCTCGATGTGGGCGCCGGCCAGCCCGGCGTCCTCGAGGGTCTGGATCGTGCGGGCGACGTTCATCGGCTCGCCGAACCCGGTGTCGGCGTCGATGATCGCGGGTAGCTCGGTCATCCGGGCGATCTGCTGCCCGCGACCGGCGACCTCGGAGAGCGTGGTCAGCCCGATGTCGGGCAGGCCCAGGTCGGCGGCGATGACCGCACCGGAGACATAGACCCCGTCGAAGCCCTTCCGCTCGATCAGGCGCGCCGACAGCGGGTTGAACGCCCCGGGGAAGCGCAGCAGCTCGCCGGACGCGAGCCGCTCACGCAGGATCCGGCGCTTCTCGCCCGCCGGCGTGGTCGCGTAGAGCATCAGCGTCCCTCCCACCCCGTCCCGCCCCGTTGACTTGCCCTACATGCACGCGACACACCGTCTCGGACGTGCATATAGGGCAAGTCAACGGGGATGGCGGTGCGGATGACGGCGAGAGCGCGCATCAGAACAGACCCTTCGGGGCGGGCGCCGACGCCAGCACACCGGGCGCGGCGACGATCGTCAGCTGCCGCACCTCGGCCGCGTCGAGCTCGGGCAGGCGCTGCACCAGCGCGAGGAACCGCTCGATCTCCTCCGGGGTGAGCACGGGCTCGGCGAGCAGCCGGAACTTGCGGATGTAGTCCGCCCGCGCGAACGGCCTGGCCCCCAGCGGATGGGCGTCGGCGACGGCGATCTCCTCGGTGAGCACGGTGCCGTCGGCCAGGCGGATCTCGGCGCGGCCGCCGAACGCCTGCTCCGCCGGGTCGAGGGAGTGATAGCGACGGGTCCACTCGGCGTCCTCCGCCGTGCTGATCCTGCGCCACAGCGCGACGGTGTCCGCGCGGCCGGCGCGCCCGGGCGTGTACGAGTCCACGTGGTGCCACGCGCCGTCCTGCAGCGCGACCGCGAAGATGTACGGGATCGAGTGGTCGAGGGTCTCGCGGGACGCGGTGGGGTCGTACTTCTGCGGGTCGTTCGCCCCGGAGCCGATCACGTGGTGGGTGTGATGCGAGGTGTGCAGCACGATCGACTCGACGTCGGCGGGATCGAACGCCCCCTCGTCGTGCAGCCTGCGGGCGAGGTCGATCCACGCCTGCGCCTGGTATTCGGCCGAGTGCTCCTTCGTGTAGGAGTCGAGGATCGCGCGCTTGGGCTCGCCGGCCGCGGGCAGCGGCACCTCGTAGACGGCGTCGGGGCCGCCCAGCAGCCAGGCGATGACGCCGTCCTCCCCCTCGTAGATGGGGCTGGGCGAGGTCTCGCCGCGCATGGCCCGGTCGACGGCCTCGACCGCCATCTTCCCCGCGAACGCCGGCGCGTACGCCTTCCAGGTGGAGATCTCCCCCTTGCGGGACTGCCGGGTCGCGGTCGTGGTGTGCAGCGCCTGGGCGACGGCCTGGGAGATGGTCTCGACGGGAAGCCCCAGCAGCGTGCCGATGCCGGCCGCCGCCGACGGCCCCAGGTGGGCGACGTGGTCGATCTTGTGGGCGTGCAGGCTGATGGCCTTCGACAGGTCGATCTGGATCTCGTACCCGGTCGCGATCCCGCGCACGAGCGCTGCGCCGTCGGCGCCGACGTGCTGGGCGACGGCGACGATCGGGGGGATGTTGTCGCCGGGATGCGAGTACTCGGCCGCCAGGAACGTGTCGTGGTAGTCGAGCTCGCGCACGGCGACCCCGTTGGCCCAGGCCGCCCACTCGGGGCTCGTGCGCCGTTCGACCGGGCAGCCGAACACCGTCGAGCCGCGCCCGCCGATCGACACCGGGTGGTCGAGCGCCTGCTGGCGGGCCGCGCTCACCGGGCGCCGGGTGAGGGATGCCGCCGCCACCGCCGCGTTGTCGATCACGCGGCCTACGACCATGTCGACCGCCTCCGCCGGCACGGGCACCGGGTCGGCCGCGACCTGGGCGATGTGCCACGCGAGCTGGCCTTCGCGCGCCAGGTTCTCCTCGCTGCGGTGCACGCGGAGATGGTGGGTGATGGTCATGCTGCTCCTCGCTCGGGCGGACGTTCCCCTCCATGATGCTCCCCGTCCGCGGGTGGCCGCGCGCGGCCGCGCACACCCGTCCGCCGACGAGCAGGAGACACGCTGCGGCATCTCCGATTCCGCACCGCGCGTCCGCCGTGCCTCGGACGCACGAATTTCACGTCCTTCACAAATTCGTGAAACAAGCGTATGTTCGCGGAGCGTGAGCACCGTGATCGTGACGAGCGGACTCGTCAAGCGCTACGGACGCACCCGCGCCCTCGACGGCCTCGACCTGGAGGTCGGGGTCGGGCAGATCCACGGCTTCCTCGGCCCGAACGGCGCCGGGAAGTCCACCACCATCCGCATCCTGCTCGGCCTCGCCCGCGCGACCGGCGGCGCCGCGACCGTCCTCGGCTCCGATCCCTGGCGGGACGCGGTGTCGCTGCACCGCCGGATCGCCTACGTGCCGGGCGACGTGAGCGTGTGGCCGAACCTGTCCGGCGGCGAGGCCGTCGATCTGCTCGCCCGGCTCCGCGGCGGCGGGCGGGACGAGGCGTACCGCCTGGAGCGGGCTCGACTCGTCGAGGCGTTCCAGTTCGACCCGCGGACGAAGGGCCGCGCCTATTCGAAGGGCAACCGCCAGAAGGTCGCGCTCATCGCGGCGTTCGCGGTGCCTGCCGAGCTGTACATCCTCGACGAGCCCACGAGCGGGCTCGACCCGCTCATGGAGGTCGTCTTCCAGCGCGAGCTCGCACGCGTACGGGATGCCGGCGCCACGGTGCTGCTGTCGAGCCACATCCTCTCCGAGGTGGAGCAGCTGTGCGACCGTGTGAGCATCATCCGGGCCGGGAAGGTGGTGGAGTCGGGGACGCTCGCCGAGCTGCGGCATCTGACCCGCACCGAGGTGTCGTTCGTCGCGGACGATGTGACGGTGGAGCGCCTGGCGGGCCTGCCGGGCGCGCACGACGCCGGCATCCACGACGGTCGCGCGCAGCTCACCGTCGACAGCGACCGCGTCGCCGCCGTGCTGCCCGCGCTGGCCGAGCTCGGCGTGCAGGGGCTGCGCATCGCGCCGCCGTCGCTGGAGGAGCTGTTCCTCCGCCACTACGGCGACGACCTCGCCGGCCCGGCCGCGGAGGGGGCCGGCGCATGAACGGCCTCGGACCGCTGCTGCGGCAGCGTCTTCGGCGCGACCGGCTGCAGCTGCTGCTGTGGATCCTCGGCACCGCGCTTCTCGCCTATGCCGGGTATGCCGGCGTCTCGCAGTCCTACGGCACGTTCGAGGACCGCCAGAACGTCCTCGCCGCGGCGCTGGCCAACCCGGTCATCCTGATGTTCCGCGGCCTGCCGTCGGGGCCGGCGGAGGGCGCGTTCGTCGCGTTCGAGGTGCTGCCCTGGCTCGCGATGCTCGCCGCTCTCATGAGCGTGTTCCTCGCGGTGCGTCACACGCGCGGCGACGAGGAGGCGGGCCGGGCCGAGCTCGTCTCGGCGACCCCTGCCGCCCGCGTCGCGCCCACGATCGCGACGATCGTGCACGGGGTGCTGGCGAACCTCGTGCTCGGGGCGCTGACCGGCCTGGCGCTCGCGGCCACCGGGCTCGACGCCGGCGGATCCCTCCTCATGGGCGCGGCAGCGGGGGCGACCGGCGTCGCGTTCCTCGGCATCGCCCTGGTCGCGGCGCAGCTCATGCGCACCTCACGGGGGGCGAGCTCGCTGAGCGTCTGGGTGCTGGTCGCCGCCTTCGTCGTGCGCGGGTTCGGGAACGCCGCCGGCGTCGCGGGCGACGACCTCACGCATCTCACCAGCGCATGGCCCACGTGGATCTCCCCGTTCGGCTGGGCCGAGCAGACCCGGCCGTACGACGCCGACCTGTGGTGGCCCGCCCTGCTCGCCCTCGGCGTCGGGCTGGCGTTGGCGCTCACCGCCGCCCTGCTGCAGTCGGCCCGAGACCTGGGCGCCGGATTCCTGCCCGAGCGACGCGGCCCGGCGGCGGCGCGACCGGGCCTGCGCACCGCGCACGCACTGGTCTGGCGGCTCGCCGCCGGATCGATCGTCGGCTGGGCGGTCGGCGCGGCGCTCACCGGCCTGCTGGCGACGACCCTGGGCAGCATCGTCGACCAGGTCGCCGGCAGCAATCCCGCCGTGGCGCAGATCCTGGAGAAGATCGCCAGCAGCGGATCGCTCGAGGAGGCGACCGTCGGCGTCTTCTTCACGATGCTCGGCATCCTCGCGGCCTGCTGCGCAGTGCAGACCGTGGTGCGTGCTCGGCAGGAGGAGGCGCACGGCACGGCCGAGGCACTGCTCGCGTCGGCCGTCGGCCGCGTGCGCTGGCTGACCGGCTACCTCGTCGTGGCGACGTGCGCGGTGCTGGTCGTCGTGGCCGTGGCGATGCTCGCGGCCTATGCCGGCATCGCCACGAACGACGGCGACGCCTCGCTCTACCGGGTCGTGACCGTCGCCGGTCTCGGGCAGCTGGCGGCAGCATCCGTGTTCACGGCCGTCACGGCGCTCGTGTTCGTGCTCGCCCCGCGTCAGACGATCGGCGTCGCATGGGCCCTCGTGCTCGCGGGCACCATGCTGGGCATGTTCGGACCGTTGCTGGGCCTGCCGGGATGGTCCACCGACATCTCCCCGTTCGCGGTGACGCCGACCGTCAGCGGCGGCGAGGTCGACGTGCGGGGGCTGTGGTGGCTGCTCCTCGTGATCGCGGCGGGCGCGGGCGCCGCGATCACGTTGATGCGGCGGCGAGAGCTGGCGGGCGCGCAGTGAGCGCGCAGGACGCGGCCGACCACGCCGCGGCCATGCTGGCCGACGCGGGGATGCCGCGCATGCCGGCGCGGGTCATGATGGCGCTGGTCGGCGCGCCCGACGGCGGGCTCACGGCCGCGGACATCGGGACGCGCCTGGGCGTCTCGCCGGCGGCGGTGTCCGGCGCGGTGCGCTACCTGCAGACGGCCGGGTTCGTCCGCCGGCTGTCGCGGGCGGGCGAGCGCGTCGCCCGCTACGACCTCATGGCCGACGGGTTCGGCGCCCTGATGACGGCGAACAGCCCGACCTACGCGAGGCTGGGCGACTTCATCGACGAGATCGCCGACGAGAACGAGGGCGCCCCGGCATCCGTCGCCCGCGCCCGCGACATGGCCGGCTTCCTGCGCTTCCTGGCGATCCGCATGCCCGAGCTCGTCGCCGAGTGGCGCGAGCGCTGACGCTCCCCTCCGCGCTCGCGGCCGCGTTTTCCGCGAGACCGCAGCCGCGCGCCGAGACCGTGGTTCCGCCCCACGGTCTCGGCGGCTGGATGCGGTCTCGCGGGGAGGGAGGGCAGGAAGCGACCTGTCAGGTGCCGACGATCCGCAGCCCGCGCGCGCCGAGGGTGCGGCGGTCGGCGCGCAGGCTCGTGAGCAGCCGGTCGAGGTTCGCCGCGGCATGGGCCTCGATCGCGGCCGCCGCGCCGTCGGCGTCCCGCCGGGAGATCGCCGCGACGATCGCCGCGTGCTCGTGCCACGCGTCCGCGCGCCCCGCGGCGCTGCGCAGCTCGAGCCAGCGCGCCCGGGCCATCCGGGTGATCGCGTCGGCGATCGCGGCCTCGACGAACGGATTGCCGCCCAGACGCGCGAGCCCGAGGTGGAAGTCGTTGCCGCGGCGCAGCCCCTCGCCCTGGTCGCCGGTGTCCTGCTCAGGCGGGACGGATGCCGCGAACGCGGCGAGGTCGGCGTCGTCCGCCCGGGCGCAGGCCAGCCGCGCGGCCGTGCTCTCCAGCGCGGCGCGGTGCTCGCTGAGTGCGGCGACCTCGTCCAAGTCGATGGGCGCCGCCTGCCACGCCCGGGCGTCCCGCACGACGAGCCCCTCCGCCTCGAGCCGGAACAGCGCGGCGCGCACCGGCGTCCGCGAGGCCCCGTGCTCGGCCTCCAGCCCGCGCTCGCTCAGGCGCTGGCCCGGCAGGATCTCCAGCTCCAGGATGCCGTGACGCACCCGGTCGTAGACGAGCTCGGTCTGCGATGGCTCCGGCATCCTGTCCTCCGTCCGGTTTGCCGCTCAGGTGGTATACCACTACGGTATACCAGTAACCACGGTCGGAGCCACCGCCCGACGAGGAGAAGATTCCGATGGCGATCAGGCGAACCGCACACCTCGACCCACCGCCGCAGGTCGGTGCGCTCCGGCCGTGGTCCATGCTCGTCGTGACGGTGGTCGCGCAGGCCTCGGGCACGGTGTTCCAGTCGGCGCCCGCGTTCCTCATCCCGCTGCTGCACTCCGAACGCGGGGTGTCGCTCGCGCAGGCGGGACTGCTCGCCTCGGCGCCGACGCTCGGCCTGGTGCTGACCCTGGTGCTCTGGGGTGCGCTGACGGACCGGATCGGCGAGCGCTGGGTCATCGCCGGCGGGATGGCGCTGACGGCGGCCGCGGCGATCGGCGCCGTCACCGCGTCGGGCTACCCGGCCCTGGGCGCCTGGCTGCTGCTGGGCGGCGCGGCATCCGGCAGCAGCAACGTGGCCAGCGGCCGGGTCGTCGTCGGCTGGTTCCCGCCGCAGCGACGGGGTCTCGCCATGGGCATCCGGCAGATGTGCCAGCCGCTCGGGGTCGCCGTCGCGGCCATCGGCATCCCGGCGCTGGCCGCCGCGTCCGGGGTGGGCGCCGCCATGGCGCTGCCGCTCGTACTGACCGCCGTGTCGGCGGTGCTCGCCGCCCTCGTCGTGCGCGATCCGCCGCGTCCGCCGCGACGGGCCGGACACCCGGCGGCGGCGAACCCCTACCGCGGGCCCGCGACGCTCGTGCGCATCCATCTCGCCTCGGCGCTGCTGGTGGTGCCGCAGTTCACGGTGTCGATCTTCGGTCTGGTGTGGCTCACGGCATCCGGCGGGATGGATCTGACCGTCGCGGGCGTCGTGGTCGCCGTCGCGCAGTTCGTCGGCGCGCTCGGCCGCGTGGCCATCGGCGCCCTGTCGGACCGCGTCGGCAGCCGGCTGCGGCCGCTGCGGATGGTCGCGTGGTGCGCGGCCGGCGTCATGGTCGTGCTGGCGGCCTCGTCCTTCGCGCCGCTCTGGGTGGCGGCGGCCGTGCTCGTCGCGGCGACGGGCATCACGGTCGCGGACAACGGCCTGGCCTACACCGCGGTGGCCGAGATCGCCGGACCGTTCTGGTCGGGACGCGCGCTCGGGATGCAGAACACCGGGCAGTTCCTCGCCGCCTCGATCGTCGGGCCCGCGGTCGGCGCGCTCATCACCCTCGTGGGATATCCGCTCGCCTTCGCCGCCGTCGCGCTCGCCCCGGCGGCGGCGGTGCCGCTCGTCCCGAGGGATCGCCGGGACACGGGCGAGGCCGCCGAGGCGGCTACTGTGGCGGCATGAGCCCGCACCGGTGCGCCACCATGTCCCACTTCGGCGCGGTCGATGTCCCACTTCGGCGCGGTATGAGGTCGCCATACCGCGCCGAAGTGGGACATGGCCGGGCGAGGGATGCCGGATGAGCCGGATGAGAAGGCGTCGCCGACCCGCGCCGGGTGCGGCGGAGGCCGGCCGGCCGGCGCGCACACCCGGACCGGCACCCGCGGAGGCGGGGCCGCCGGGGCCGTTCCGGCTCGGCGCGATCCCGGG
>NZ_JASGEL010000083.1:0-4463 GCF_047606385.1 Microbacterium sp. | reverse complement strand
GTGTGCGAGGCCGCGGGCGCGGTCGGCGTGCTGCTGCCGGCGACCCGCCCCGTGGCCGCGGCCGCGCTGACCCTGCTGCTGATCGCGGTCTTCCCTGCGAACGTCGTCGACGCGCGCACGAAGGGCGCCGCCGACGCCTCGTTCGCCCGCCGCATCGTCGTCCGCGGCGCCGAGCAGCTGTGCTTCGTCGCGCTGTGCATCTGGATCCTGGTGGCCGCCGCTCTCTCGTAGGCTGGACGGATGACCGCCTCCGAACCGGCCGGGGTGCTGCTGGTCGACAAGCCGGCGGGCCTCACCAGCCACGACGTCGTCGCCCGCGCCCGGCGCGCGCTCGGCACCCGCAAGGTCGGACACGCGGGCACGCTCGACCCGATGGCCACCGGCCTGCTCGTGCTGGGCGTCGGCGGCGCCACCCGCCTGCTGACGTACGTCGTCGGGCTCGGCAAGACGTACGAGGCGACGATCCGGCTGGGGATCACGACCACCACCGACGACGCCGAGGGCGAGGTGGTCGCCGTCGCCCGCGCCGCGGCGCTGCGAGCGATCGAGGACGCCGCCGTCCACGACGGCGTCGCCCTGCTCACCGGCGCGATCCAGCAGGTGCCCAGCGCGGTCTCCGCGATCAAGGTCGACGGACGCCGCGCCTATGATCTGGTGCGCGCCGGCCAGCAGGTCGAGCTGACGGCGCGAGCGGTCACCGTGTCGCGCTTCGAGGTGCTCGCCATCCGCCGCGAGGAGCACGCCATCGACCTGGACGTGGTCGTCGACTGCTCCAGCGGCACCTACGTCCGCGCCCTCGCCCGCGACCTCGGCGCCGGACTCGGCGTCGGCGGCCATCTCACCCGCCTGCGCCGTACGCGCATCGGCCGCTTCGACGTCGCCGACTCCGCCGCCCTCGACGACATCGCCGTCGCCGGGCTGCGCAGCCCGGCGGATGCCGCGTCCGCCGCCCTCCCGGTGTTCGCCGTCGACGCCGCCGAGGCCGTCGACCTGCGCCATGGCAGGCGGCTGACGGGGCTGGCCGCCCGGCTGCCGGGCTCGCCCGCCGCCGCCATCGATCCCGCCGGGCTGCTGGTCGGCATCGTCGAGCGTCGCGGCGACGACGTCCGCAGCGTCGTGAACATGCCCGAGGGGCCGCGATGATCCTGTGGTTCACCCTGGTGCAGGTCGCCGTCGCCGCCGCCGGCGGCGTGCTCTGCGTCGTGCTGGGCCTGGCCGGCCGCCGTCCCAGCGACCTGTCGGTCGGCGCGCTGGCCCTGCTCGAGCTGCTGCTGATCGCTCAGGTCGTGGTCGCGATCGTGGCTCCCCTCGCCGGGAACCCCCCGCTGGGCAACCCGCTCGAGTACTGGGTCTACCTGGTCTCCGCCGTGCTGCTGCCGCCCGCCGGTGTGGCCTGGGCCCTCGTCGAGCGCAGCCGGTGGAGCACCGTCGTCATGGGAGCGGCCGCCCTCGCCGTGGCGGTCATGGTGTGGCGCATGGAGATCATCTGGAGCGTGCAGTACGCCTGAGGAGGCCCCGGCCGCGCTGACTAGGATGGGGAGGTCATGTCCACCCCTGCCCCCCGCCGCATGACCGGCATCGGCCGCGTCCTCGTCGTGGTGTACGCGATCATGGCCCTGGCCGCGACCGGCCGCTCGTTCGTCCAGATCGTCAGCGAGTTCGACGCCGCCCCGCTGGCCTACACGCTCTCGGCGGCCTCCGCCGTGGTCTACGTCATGGCGACCCTCGCGCTCGTGTTCGCCGACCGGCCCGGCTGGTATGTCGTGGCATGGGTGGCGATCGGGTTCGAGCTGGCCGGGGTGCTCACGATCGGGACCCTCAGCATCGTGCAGCCCGCGCTGTTCCAGCATCCGACGGTCTGGTCGCTCTACGGCGACGGATACGTCTTCGTGCCGCTCGTGCTGCCGGTCATGGGCCTCATCTGGCTGTGGAACCACCGCGCCGCTCGCCTGGCCGAGCCCGAGCCCGTCGTCTCGCGGTCGTCATGGTGACCGTCTTCCGCGGTCCCGAGGAGGTGCCGGCGGGCTTCGGGCCCGCCGTCGTCGCGATCGGCAAGTTCGACGGCGTGCACGCCGGGCACCGTGCGGTGATCGAGCGGGCGCAGGTGGACGCCGCGTCCCTCGACGCCCAGGTCGTGGCCGTCACCTTCGACCGCAACCCGCTGGCGCTGCTGTGGCCGGATCGCTGCCCGGAGAGCCTCGTCGGCGTCACCCAGAAGGTGCGGCTGCTCGGGGAGACCGGCGTGGACGCCGTGCTCGTCCTCGCCTTCGACCACGAGCTGGCCGCGCTCACCCCGCGTGAGTTCGTCGAGCGCGTGCTGCGCCCGCTCGGCACCCGCATGGTGCTCGTCGGCAGCGACTTCCGCTTCGGCGCCGGCGGCGCCGGCACGCCGGAGACGCTGCGGCAGCTCGGGAGCGAGTTCGGCTTCCGCGTCGACGTCGTCGACGACGTGCGCGCGGTCGGCGAGGGACGCCGGGTGTCCTCCACCTGGGTGCGCGAGCTCCTCGCGGACGGCGACGTCGAGCGCGCTGCGCGCCTGCTCGGCCACGCGCCGTCGGTGTGGGGCGAGGTCGTGCACGGACTCAAGCGGGGTCGCGACCTCGGCTTCCCGACCGCGAACCTGTCGCCCGCGCTGGAGGGGTTCCTGCCCGCCGACGGGGTCTACGCCGGCTGGCTGGTCGACGAGGACGAGGGGCTGCGTCCCGGCATCCGGTACCCCGCGGCGATCAGCGTCGGGACGAACCCGACGTTCGACGACGTGCCGGTCCGGCAGGTCGAGGCGTACGTGCTCGACGAGACGGATCTGGACCTGTACGGCCATCACGTCGAGGTCGAGTTCGCCTCGCGCGTGCGCGGCATGGCCTCGTTCGCCTCGCTCGAGGGGCTCATCGCGCAGATGACCGACGACGTCGCGCGCGTGCGCGCGCTGCTGACCTAGTAGGAGGACGCGTCGACGGCGCCGGAGGGCGCCTCGCCCGCGAGCACCGCCCGGAGCTCGCCGAGGATCACCGCGCTCGCGCTCGTGCCCAGGCGCGTCGCGCCGGCGTCGAGCATCTCGAGGGCGGTCGCGAGGCCGCGCACCCCGCCCGAGGCCTTGACCTGCACGGCATCGCTCACCGACGCGCGCATGAGCGTCACGTCGTCGACCGTCGCGCCGCCGCCGGCGAACCCGGTCGAGGTCTTCACGAACGCGGCGCCGCCGGCCTCGGCCAGCCGGCTGCCGCGGGCGATCTGCTCGTCGTCCAGCAGGCTCGTCTCCAGGATCACCTTCGTCACCCGGCCGCCGGCGGCGTCCACCACCCGTTCGACGTCGGTGACGACCTGGGCGTCGAGGCCGCTGCGCAGCCATCCGATGTTGACGACCATGTCCAGCTCGGTCGCGCCGTCGACGATCGCCTGGTGCGCCTCGGCGACCTTCGCGGCGGTCGAGGTCGTGCCGTGGGGGAAGCCGATGACGGTGCCGACCGCGACGGGTGAGCCGGCCAGGCGGGCGACGACGTGCGCGACGTCGGAGGGGCGGACGCACACGCTGAACACGCCCCACTCCCGTGCCACGTCGAGCTCGGCGTCGACGTCCGCGCGCGTCAGCTCCGGCCGCAGGATGGCGTGGTCGATGGTGGCGGCGAGCTCTCGTTCGGTGATCTGCGGCATTCGTCCAGCCTATGCGCGACTCGACCTCCGCACATACCCTAGGGGGGTATCATGGGGGCATGTCCGACCGCATCGCCGTCCTCGAGATCGAGGGCATGACCTGCGCCAGCTGCGTCGCCCGGGTCGAGCGGCGCCTCACCGCCATCGACGGCGTCACGGCGGCCGTGAACCTCGCGACCTCGTCCGCACGGGTGACCTATCCGGCTGATGTCGAGCCCGACGCCCTCGTGCGGGCGGTGGACGGTGCCGGCTACCGCGCCCACGTGCGCCCGGCGCCCGGGGTGCACCACGACCACCACGGAGACGACCAGGGCCACGAGGGCCACGAGGGCCACGAAGGCCATCATGCCGCCGTCACCTCGCCGGTGCGGGTGGTCGTCGGCGCCGCGCTCGCCCTCCCGGTCGTCCTGCTCGCCATGGTGCCGGCCTGGCAGTTCCCCGGCTGGCAGTGGGCGAGTCTCGCCCTGGCCACCCCGATCGTGCTGTGGGGCGGCTGGCCGTTCCATCGCGCGACGCTGACGAACCTGCGCCACGGCGCGGTGACCATGGACACGCTCGTGAGCCTCGGCACGATGGCCGCCTACCTGTGGAGCGTGTGGGCGCTGCTGTTCGGCGGAGCCGGGCGCATCGGCATGGTCCACGGCTTCGGGTTCGGCGGCGAGCCGGGCGAGGCCGTGTACCTCGAGGTCGCCTCCGCCGTGACCGTCTTCCTGCTGCTCGGCCGCTTCCTCGAGGATCGTGCGCGGCGCCGCGCCGGCGCGGCGCTGCGCGCCCTGCTCGCGCTCGGCGCCCGCGACGTCGAGCTCGCGGAC
>NZ_JASGEL010000082.1:0-6617 GCF_047606385.1 Microbacterium sp. | reverse complement strand
GGCGCCGCGGGACGACGCAGGGCCAGCAGGGCGGAGCCGGCGCCGCCGCGCTCGCGCACGTCCCGGGCGAGCTCGCGCAGCCGCTCCTCCTGCAGGGTCTCGCCGACGTTCATGCCGAAGCCGGCCGCGGCGGCGGATGCCGCACGCACCGTGCCGGAGCCGTCGAGCACGATCGCGGCGTCGTCCATGGCGCCGAGCACGTCCTCGATGCCGGCCGGCAGGCTGTTGGACGCCTGCTGCCGCACGGTCGCGCGCGCCCGGTAGGCGGCCACCAGCAGCAGCACGATCGACGCTCCGATGAACAGACCCACCAGGAGCGCGACGAGCGCCAGCTGTGTCGAGTCCATGACATCAAGCGTAGATGGCCGTCTCCGGACGGATCAGCGTGCGATCGGGGCCGGACTACTATTCACCACCGAGGCACCGACCGTTAACCTTCGGCCGGGACAATCGCCCAGCGACCGTTCGCCCGGCCGCCGACAAGGAAGGTGCATCTCCATGCGCGAGGTTTTCCAGCAGTCCCTGGATGAGGTGCGCGTGCGCCTGGTCGAGATCTCCGAGCTCGTCGCCGAGGCGATCGAGAAGGCCACGAAGGCGTTCGGCACGAGCGACGTGGCGCTGGCCGAGGAGGTCATCGAGAACGACTCGGTCATCGACGACAAGGCGATCGAGCTCGACGAGCTGGCCATCGACATCCTCGCCCGGCAGCAGCCGGTGGCCAGCGACCTGCGCACCGTCGTCTCGGCGCTGCGCATCAGCGCGTCGCTGGAGCGGATGGGCGACATCGCGGAGCACATCGCGCAGCTGACCCGCATGCGCTTCCCCGACCGCGCCATCCCCAAGGGCCTCAAGGGCACGTTCACGAAGATGGGCGAGATCGACGTGGACGTCGCCCGCAAGTTGACCCGTCTGCTCGACACCCGCAACCTCGACCTCGCGGAGGAGATCCGCAACGAGGACGACAAGCTCGACGACCTGCACGTCGCCGTGTTCGAGAAGGTGCTCAGCGACTCGTGGCAGGGCGAGGCCGGCGCCACCGTCGACGCGACCCTGGCCAGCCGCTATCACGAGCGTTTCGGTGATCACGCCGTGTCGGTGGCCAAGAAGATCGTCTACCTCGCCACCGGCGACTGGGTCGTCACCACCGGCGAGGAATGGACCGGAGGCAGCACGCCCGAGGCCTGAGCCCGCCCATCTCCGCGAGGCCGTACTCGAGTCGCGAGCCCGTAGGCGATCCACGCGGATCGGGTACGGGCTCGCGACATGAATACGGGTTCGCGGGGACCGGAGTGGGCTGTCACTTGTTGCCCTGGGCGGCGACCGCCGCAGCGCCGGCAGCGGCGGCATCCGGGTCGAGGTACTCCCCCGGTCCGAGCGGCTTCAGGTCCTCGTCGAGCCGGTAGACCAGCGGGATGCCGGTGGGGATGTTCAGCTCGGCGATGTCGGCGTCGCTGATGCCCTCGAGGTGCTTCACGAGGCCGCGCAGCGAGTTGCCGTGGGCGGTGACGAGGACGGTCTTGCCCGCCTGCAGGTCGGGCACGATCTCGTCCTCCCAGTACGGCAGCAGCCGGTCGATGACGAGCTTGAGCGACTCGGTGCGCGGGATCTCGCCGTCGATGTCGGCGTAGCGCGGGTCGTTCACCTGGCTGAACTCGCTGTCGTCGGGCAGCGGGGGCGGCGGCACGTCGAAGGATCGGCGCCAGAGCATGAACTGCTCCGGACCGAACTCTTCCAGGGTCTGCGCCTTGTCCTTGCCCTGCAGGGCGCCGTAGTGGCGCTCGTTGAGGCGCCACGAACGCTTGACCGGGATCCAGAGGCGGTCGGCGGCATCGAGCGCGATGTTCGCGGTCTGGATGGCGCGGGTCAGCAGCGAGGTGTGCAGCACGTCGGGCAGGAGGCGCGCCTCCGCGAGCAGCTGGCCGCCGCGGACGGCCTCGGCCTTGCCCTGGTCGGTCAGGCGCACGTCCACCCAACCGGTGAACAGGTTCAGCTCGTTCCACGCGCTCTGGCCATGGCGCAGCAGGATCAGGGTGTAGGTCATGCGGCCCATGATATCGGCGGCGGCCTGGGATCATGGGCGTATGCCCGCACCGTCGTCCCCGCTCGGCCGTGCGACACGGGGCACGACCGGCACGAACCGGTTGCGCCGGGTCGATCGGTGGATCGCGCGGCATCCGGTGCTGCGCACCGCCGGACCGGAGCCGCTCGTGGTGGACCTCGGCTTCGGCGCGAGCGCGGTGACGGCGCTGGAGCTCGAGGCCAGGCTGCACCGCGCACGTCCCGACGTCGAGGTGACCGGCCTGGAGATCGATCCGGAGCGGGTCGGCCGTGCCCGCGCACAGCTGGCGCAGGTGCGGGCGGGCGGGACGCCGTTCCGTCCCGGCGCGCGCGTCTCGTTCGCGAGGGGCGGATTCGAGGTGCCGACCGGACGACGGCCGCGCATCGTCCGCGCGATGAACGTGCTGCGGCAGTACGACGAGGCGGACGTCGCCGATGCGTGGACGCGGATGGCGTCGCGGCTGGAGCCGGGCGGCCTGCTCGTCGAGGGCACGTGCGACGAGATCGGGCGCATCTCGACGTGGGTCGCGGTGGATGCCGCGGGTCTTCCCGTCACGTTCACGATCTCGCTGCGGCTGACGGGTCTGGAGCACCCGTCGGTCGCCGCCGAACGGCTGCCGAAGGCGCTCATCCACCGCAACGTGCCGGGCGAGCGGGTGCACGACTATCTGCGGGCGATCGACCGGGAGTGGGATCGGGCCGTGGGCCTGGCACCGTTCGGCCCGGTGCAGCGGTGGCGCCGGGCGATGACGACCCTGCGGGACGCCGGCTGGCCGCTGCTCGCGCGCGGACGCTGGCGCCTGGGCGAGGTCAGCGTGCCGTGGTCGGCGGTCGCGCCCGGCTGAGACGGCGTGCAGCACTGTCTGGATGCGAGAGTCCGAGGGGCTTTCGCATCAGAGCGCAGGTCGGCGTTCGCTGCGACGGTCCAGGGTGACGAAGCCGGCGACGCAGACGGCGACGCCGAGCACGACCGCGCACCACGCCACGGCATCCACCGCCACCGGCAGCCCGAAGACCGTGAGCACGGCGTGCGGTACGAGGCCGAGACCGTCGTCCCAGCCCTCGACGGTGTTCTGCGCGCCGGCCAGGGCGACGCCGAGCGCGGGCAGGGCGAGCCCGGCGCCGAGCGCTGCGAGCAGCGATCCGGCGGCGTAGCGGGAGCCGCCCTGGCCACGCAGAGCCCAGCCGGCGGCGACGAAGCCCCAGGCGAATCCGGCGAACGCGGCCGCGACGAAGAGGGTGCGCAGCGCCGGCAGCAGCCAGAACTCGTGCGAGAAGCCGTCGGGCCCGGCGATGGAGAGGACGACGAGGGTGAGGATGCAGCGCAGCACCACGACCCCGCCCACCGCCGCGATCACGGGCCACGGCGAGCGCCGGCCGACGGCGAGCCGCAGGACGAGCGCGAAGACGGTCCAGGCGCCGACGACGATCGCGAGGTGCAGCCAGTTCGTGAGGGCGGTCTGCAACATGCGGGTCGCGATGAGCACCGCGACCGGGACGATGAAGATGAGCCAGCGGTCGAGCGACAGCAGGCCGAGCGTCGACTCGCGGGCGCGCCAGGGTCGGCTCGCGGCCAGCCACGTGGCACGGGCGGCCGCGGCGCCCGGTGCGCCGACCACGCGGGTGCGGGCGGCGAGCATCCCGATGACGAGCCAGGCGACGCACAGCAGCAGCAGGCTGCGGGAGAGCCACACGATCGCGGGCGAGGCGACCCGGGTGGCCGGGGCCGCCGCCGGGGTGAGCACGGCACCGAAGACGCCCCCGACGACCAGGAGCCCGGCGAACACGGCGACGGCGATGATGCCCCGCCGTTGCTCCGTGGTCATCCGACCAGCCTAATCCTGCGGGCGGCGCCGCGGGATCGCTCCCGCGACGCCCGACGCGCGGTCAGAGCAGCCGGCGCTCGGTGGCCCAGGCGGTCAGCTCGTAGCGGGAGGAGAGTTGGAGCTTGCGGAGCACGGCCGACACATGCGTCTCCACCGTCTTCGCGGAGATGAACAGCTCGGCCGCGACCTCTTTGTAGGCGTATCCGCGAGCGATCAGTCGCATGACCTCCTGCTCCCGTGAGGAGAGCCGGTCGAGCTCGTCGCTGGTCGCCGCCGTCTCGCCGACGACTGCACCGAACGCGTCGAGCACGAACCCGGCCAGGCGTGGCGAGAAGACCGCGTCTCCGCCCGCGACGGCGATGACCGCGCGGCTCACCTCCGCACCCGAGGAGCCCTTCGTGATGTAGCCGCGGGCGCCGGCGCGGATGACGCGCACCACGTCCTCGGCGGCATCCGAGACGCTCAGCGCGAGGAAGCGGGTCGACGGGGCGCGTGGCCCCGCGCGGCGGATGACGGCCTCGCCTCCGGCGGCCTCGGTGCCCTCGGCGCCGGGGAGGTGGACGTCGAGCAGCACGACCTCCGGCTGCTCGCGCACGATGGTCTCGACGGCGCCCGGCACGTCGGCGGCCTCGCCGACGACCTCGAGCCCGGCGTCGAGGTCCGCGCGCAGCCCGGACCGGAAGATCGAGTGGTCGTCGACGATCACGACGCGGACGCCGCTCACGACCCGCCTCCGAATCGCAGGTGCACCTCGGTGCCCACACCGCCCGCCCCGGCGCGCACGGTGGCGGAGCCGCCGGCACGTCGCATCCGCCCGAGGATCGACTCGCGCACGCCGAGCCGGTCGTCGGGCACGACATCGAGATCGAAGCCCGGCCCGCGGTCACGCACGTAGACGTCGACCGTGTCCGTCGTGCCCTCGATGTAGACCGAGACCTCGCCCCCGGCGTGTCGAGCCGCGTTGAGCATCGCCTCGCGCGCCGCCGCCGCGACCTCGCCGCTCGCCCGCTCGGTCGACACGCCCGCCGAGACGACGCCGATGCGCACCGGGTAGTCGATCTCCAGCGCCGCGGCGTAGTCGCGCAGGTCGGTCGACAGATCGCTGTCGGCGGGCGCGTCGCCGTCGTAGAGCCAGGCGCGCAGCTCGCGCTCCTGCGCGCGGGCGAGGCGTGCGACCTCGCTCGACGCGCCCGCCCGGTTCTGGATGAGCGCGAGGGTCTGCAGCACCGAGTCGTGCAGGTGGGCGGCCATCTCGCTGCGCTGCTCCTCACGGATGCGGCGCACCCGCTCCCCTGCCAGCTCACGCCATCGCTCGACCAGCACGGAGGAGTGTACGAGCATGATGCCCGCGATGAGCACGAGCGCGCCCGCGAACGCGACGATCCCGCCCTGCTGCAGCCCCGCCAGCTGGAGCACGAGCAGCAGGGCGAGCACTCCGGTCGCCGCGAGCCGGACGACGAGCGCGTGCCGCGGCCCGCGAGCGGTGTCGTCCTCGTCGATGAAGGTCGCCCACATCCCCGCCCCGACGGCCAGCGCCGTGGTGGACAGCAACGCCGCCCACCACGCGCTGCCGGTCGAGTACGCCTCGCCGCGGGTCCCGAGAACGATCGCGAACGCACCGACCTGGGCGAGGCCGGCGCCCGAGAGCCCGAAGAGGATCCAGGCGACCGGCACGCGGCGTGAGGGCGTGCCCGCGGCGTCCGGACCGTTCTGCGGCACCGCCTCCTCCCACGGCGTGAAGGCCCACAGCCAGGCATAGAGGAGGACGCCGGCGCCCGAGAAGAGGGTGAGGAGGACGAAGACGATCCGCACACCGGTCGGGCTCCAGCCGAGATGGGTTGCGACCCCGGACGCCGTGCCGGACACGAGGCACTCGCGCGGGCGCCGCAGCGGTGGGCGCGTCAGCGCGGTCCGGACGGGAAGGGCCATGTGCCCATCGCATCACATGTCGCGGTCACGACGCCCGCCCCGGAGAGCGAAATCAGGGTCGGGTCAGGGAAGCACCCCATAGCCGTGCCTTCTCGCCGCTTGCCACGATCGAGCCATGGACGACGCACGCATCGAGACACCGGCCGATCCCGCACCGCCGCCCCCGCTGCCTGGCACGAGCGGCGCGGACCGGTTCTTCGACTGGGTGCGCGGGTTCGGCATCGTCCGCGCCGACGGCTGGCTCGGCGGCGTCGCCGCCGGCGTCGCGGCGCGACTGGGGATCGACACCGCGCTCGTGCGCGGCATCGTCGCCGTCGCGGCGGTGCTCGGCTTCCCGATGCTGTTCCTCTACGCGATCGCCTGGGCGCTGCTGCCCGACGCGACCGGGCGCATCCACGCCCGGGAGCTCGTCCATGGACGGTTCGATCCGGCGATCGCCGGAATCGGCATCCTGCTCGCGGTGAGCTTCGTGCCCGTCACGCCCTGGCTCCTTCCCACGTGGGATGGCTGGCGCGGGCTCGGCATCGCGGGCTGGATCCTCGGGCTGGCTCTCGTCGGCGGCATCGTCTTCGTCGTCGTGCGCGGCTCGCGCCGCGGCCACCCCACGGCCCCCACGTCGTCGACGGGTGAGGGCGCCGTCGACCCCGCGGCGCCCCCGCCCGGCCCCGAGCCGCTCCCCCCGGACAAGGGCGCCGGGAACGCCGACATCGCCGACTGGCGTGCCCGGCACGATGCGTGGCGCGCCCGCGACGACGCCTGGCGGCGGGAGCACCACGACGGCGCGCGGCTCGCCCGCGAGCAGGC
>NZ_JASGEL010000081.1:0-11910 GCF_047606385.1 Microbacterium sp. | reverse complement strand
GCTCGTGCTGGTCGGTCCGCGCACGTCGCGCAGCGCCCCCCAGCGCGCGCCCCGCGTGCTGCTCGCGGTCGACGGCACGGCGCTGCCGGCGGCCGGCCGGTGGATCGCCGAGCTGCCCGTCTCGACGACGATCGAGGTCGTCGCGGACATCGCCGGAGACCTCGGCTGGGTCGAGGACTACCTCCTCGCGGAGGGCGGCCGGCGGGTGCCGATCCGGCCGGCCGGGCCCGAGCTGGCGGACGCCGTGGCCGCGGTCGGCGTGGATGCCGAGACCTTTGTGTTCGCGGCGTCCGAGGCCTCGCGCCTGGTCGGCCTGCGCCGCCATCTGCGCGGTCTCGGACTCGCACGCGACCAGTTCGCGCTGCACGGGTACTGGAAGCGCGGCCACGCCGGCCCCGACGAGGCCTGACCGGCTCAGCGCCGCAGATGCGCGGGACGCTGCAGGAAGACCACCGCGACGACGCCGATCAGCAGCACCGCTGCCGGCAGCAGCAGGGACTGCGCCATCGCCGTCGAGAACGGGCCGGCGACCGCATCCGACAGCGTGCCCGAGGTGCTGGTGGCATCCGACATCCCGGGCAGGTTCGCCTCCAGCCGCGACTGCATGAGGGCGGCGATCGAGGCGGAGCCGAGCACCGAGCCGATCGTGCGGGTGGTGTTGTAGATGCCCGAGCCGGCACCCGCCTGCCGCGGCTCGAGACTGCGGGTCGCGGTCGTGGCCAGCGGCCCCCACATCCCGGATTGGCCGACGCCCATCACCGCGGACGGCAGCAGGTACATCCAGACGGGCGTGTCCATGTTCATCAGCACGGCGTACCAGACCAGCGAGCCCGAGACGAGGAGCAGGCCCGGGACGAGCAGCCATCGCGCGTCGACCCGGTCCAGCAACCGCCCGGCGAACGGCGAGAGCACGCCGACGACGACCGCCATGGGCACCATCAGCAGCGCCGACTCCGTCGGGGTCAGGCCCCGCGCGAGCTGCACGAAGAACATGAGCGGCAGCGACATGCTGGCGGCCATGAACCCGACCGTGGCGATCGCGAGACTGGAGACCGAGAAGTTGCGATCGCGGAACAGCCCCATCGGCACGAGCGGCTCGGAGCGGGTGCGCAGCTGCTGCCAGATGAACAGCCCGAGCACGACGACGCCGGCGGCGATCATCACCCAGACCCAGGCCGCCCAGTCGTAGTGCTCGCCCTCCTGCAGGCCGAAGACGATGAGGAACAACCCGGCCGCCGAGAGGACGACGCCGAGGACGTCGAAGCGGTGCGCGTGCGTCTCGAGGGTGGGCACCAGCAACCACGCCAGCACGAAGCCGACGATGCCGACCGGGATGTTGACGAAGAAGATCCACTCCCAGCCCCACGCGTCCACGAGCAGGCCGCCGGCGAGGGGACCGACGAGCATGGCGACGCCGGAGGTCGCGCCCCACAAGCCCATCGCGGCGCCGCGGCGCTCCGGCGGGAAGGTGCGGGTGATCACGGCCATGGTCTGCGGCGTCACCAGGGCGGCGCCCAGGCCCTGCACGGCGCGGAAGGCGACGAGCGCGCCGAGCGTGGTCGACAGGCCGCAGCCGAGCGAGGCGAGCGTGAACAGCGCGAGCCCGATGAGGTACATCCGCTTCGGGCCGAACCGGTCGCCGAGGCGCCCGGTGATCAGCAGCGGGACGGCGTAGGCGAGCAGATAGGCGCTGGTGACCCACACCACGTTGTCGAGGTTGTTGGTGCTCGGGTCCAGCGCCGCCTTGATGGCGGGGTTGGCGACCGAGACGATCGTGGTGTCGACCAGGATCATGAAGAACCCGATGACCAGCGCCCAGAGGGCGGGCCACGGGCTGCGGGTGCGGATGGGGCTGGTTCCTGTGGGGACGGTGGTCGTCATGTGCGAGGGCCCTTTCTGTGGGCGGAGACGTCGTGGCTGTGGGCGGCGTGCTCGCCCCAGGGGATGGTGTGGTCGTCGAAGCGGGCGATGATCGCGTCGTGCCAGGCGATCTCCGCCTCGAGGAGCGCGACCTCGCGCTCGCCGTCGATGAGGTACTGCAGGGGGACGTCGCGGGAGATGGCATCCTCGAGGCTGTCGCGGGTGTCGTCGAGCTCGGACTGCAGCGCTCGCCGTCGGTCGGCGAGCAGAGCCGACGCCTCGTCGCGCGACAGGTCGTGCGCCTCGGAGAGGGCGACCCGGAACTCGGCGAGCCGGTCGATGCGGGGCAGCTCGCGACGGATCCAGTCGTCGGCGGCGGCGATCCCGGCATCCGTCACCGCGTACGTCGTGCGCTCGGGACGGTTGCCCGCCCGGTCGACGCCGACCTCCTCGACCAGTCCCCAGCGTTCGAGGCGGGAGATCGTGTTGTAGAAGGTGCCGCCCGCGATCGCGACCAGCCGGTCGTCGCGGCGCTGCCGCATCAGCCGCATCATCTCGTACGGATGCATCGCGCCCTCTCGGAGCACGCCGAGCGCCATCACCGCCAGCGGCGTGAGGCGCGAGGAGACATCCGTCATCAATGATCCATTTCGATTAGTCCACATGGACTATACACGGGACGGGTACCGTTCCGCCATGGCCGATCCGCAGCGGGATGCCGCGCGCCGGCGCGGGTGGGAGCTCTTCGAGCCCGTCGCCGCGCCGTACCTGGCGCGCGCCGGCGTCGACATCGGTCGCATGTTCGGCTCGGAGGGCCTGCGCGTGCGGGGGAAGGTCTTCGCCTTCCTCGGCTTCGACGGCGACCTCGTGGTCAAGGTGCCGGCCGGGCGCAGCGAGGAGCTCTGCGCGACCACGCCCGCGACCCGCATGCTCATGCGAGGACGCGAGATGCGGGAGTGGCTGGTGCTGCGCCAGGAGGACGCGGGGTTCTGGCCCGACGCGGTCGCCGAGGCGTATGCCTACCTCGACCGGATCACACCCTGACCGTCTGGGATGATGGGCGGGTGACCGACCCTCAGACCCTCCCCGGCTGGCGCCACGTCTACTCCGGCAAGGTGCGCGACCTCTACGTGCCGGCGGACGCCGACGGCCGGGCGGCCGGGCGGATGCTGGTGGTCGCCAGCGACCGGGTCAGCGCGTTCGACCACGTGCTCTCCCCCGGCATCGCCGGCAAGGGCGAGATCCTCACGACGCTCAGCCTGTGGTGGTTCGACCGGCTCGCAGGCGGCGACGGCGGCCGGCGCATCCCGAACCACCTCGCCGCCGACCACGTGCTCGACGCCGGCGGGGACGCGCGGTCGATCATCCCGGATGCGGTCGCCGGCCGCGCGATGGTCGTGCGGGGCCTGGACATGCAGCCGGTGGAGTGCGTCGTCCGGGGATACCTGACCGGGTCGGGCTGGGCCGAGTACCGCGAGCACGGCACGGTCTGCGGCATCCGGCTGGGAGGCGGCCTCGGCAACGGCGACCGCCTGCCGGAGCCGATCTTCACCCCCGCGTACAAGGCGCCCCTGGGCGAGCACGACGAGAACATCACGTTCGCGCAGACCGCCGAGCTGGTCGGCGCCGAGCGCGCCGCCGCGCTGCGCGACCTCTCGCTGGAGGTCTACACCCGCGCGGCGGCCACCGCGGAGGCCCGCGGGCTGATCCTGGCGGACACGAAGTTCGAGTTCGGCCTCGACGAGGACGGCATCCTGACCCTCGCCGACGAGGTCCTCACGCCGGACTCGTCGCGGTACTGGGATGCGGAGGCGTGGCGCACCGGCACGACCCCGTCCGAGCGCATGGCCAGCTTCGACAAGCAGATCGTGCGCGACTGGCTCGCCGCCGCGTGGCCGGGGCAGGAGGGCGAGCCGCCGGCGCTGCCCGCCGAGGTCGTCGCCCGCACCACCGCCCGCTACCGGGAGCTGCTCGAGCGGCTGACCGCCTGACGCACGTCGCCCTTCGCGCCGCGGCGCGGATCCGCTATTCTCCGCGAGACCGCATCGTGCCGCCGAGACCCTGGGTGGACCCCACGGTCTCGGCGCGCAGATGCGGTCTCGCGGACCCGGCCTCGGCGACGGACCGCGACACGACGACCACCTCACCGCAAGGAGCGCGCATGGCCATCTGGAAGCTGCACGGCAACGGACGCACCGTCGAGCCCGGGGCCGTCGTCGCCCCCGGCGAGCGGCTGAGCTGGCCCGCCACGATCGCCATCGGGGTGCAGCACGTCATCGCGATGTTCGGCGCCACGTTCCTCGTGCCGGTGCTGACCGGCTTCCCGGTCTCGACGACCCTGCTGTTCTCGGGCATCGGGACGCTGCTGTTCCTCGTCATCACGAAGAACCGGCTGCCCAGCTACCTGGGCTCGTCGTTCGCGTTCATCGCGCCGGTGACCGCCGCGACGGCGAGCGCCGGCATGGGCTCCGCTCTCGCGGGCATCGTGGCGGTCGGCATCCTGCTCGCCCTCGTCGGCGTCGTCGTGCAGCTGGCCGGTCTCGGCTGGATCGACAAGCTCATGCCGCCCGTCGTCTCGGGGGCGATCGTCGCGCTGATCGGCTTCAACCTCGCCCCCGCGGCCTGGAGCAACTTCAAGGTGCAGCCGGTCGTCGCCTCGATCACGCTCGTCGCGATCGTGCTGTTCAGCGTGCTGTTCCGCGGATTCCTCGGCCGCATCTCGATCTTCCTCGGCGTCGTCGTCGGCTACATCGCGGCCGCGATCGGCGGGGTGCTCGACTTCAGCGCGGTCGGGGACGCCGCGTGGATCGGCCTGCCGGAGTTCCGCGTCGCCGATTTCACGACACCGGGAACGTGGGCGGCGATCGCGATGTTCCTGCCGGTCGTGCTCGTGCTCGTCGCCGAGAACGTGGGGCACGTGCGCGGCGTCGCCACGATGACCGACCGCTCGGTGAACCGCTCCACCGGCCGGGCGCTCATCGCCGACGGCGTCTCGACGACGCTCGCGGGCGTGTTCGGCGGGTCGGGCACGACGACCTACGGCGAGAACATCGGCGTGATGGCGGCGACGAGGGTGTACTCGACCGCCGCGTACTGGGTCGCCGGCGTCACGGCGATCCTGCTCGCCCTCTCCCCCAAGGTCGGAGCGGTGTTCAACTCGATCCCGGCCGGGGTGCTGGGCGGTGCGACCACCGCGCTGTACGGCCTGATCGGCATCATCGGCATCAAGATCTGGGTCGAGGGCCGCGTCGACTTCTCGCGGCCGGTCAACCAGTACACCGCCGCGGTGTCGCTCGTGATCGCGATCGCCCAGTTCACGATGGCGTGGGGCGACTTCCAGCTCGGTGCGATCGTGCTCGGCGCCGCCGCCGCGCTGGTGATCTACCACCTGGGCAACCTCATCGCCCGCGCCCGCGGGACCGGTGCCGACGACGGCGGCCCGCTGCCGGTGATCGGCCCGCTCGGCGGCGACCCGGAGTAGCGGCGTCCGGATGCCGGACGTGTCGCGCGCGGGCTTCGCCTCCGGCATCCGGCGTCCTCTGCTGAACAGGAGAAATCCGCTGAACAGGACGGATGCGGCCGATTCCCTCCTGCGCAGCGGATTCCTCCTGCGCAGCGGAGGTGGGTGGGGCCCGACGCGCGACGGAGGCGGCCCGCGCCGACGGGCAGCCGCCCGCGTCAGGCGGAGCCGCGGACGATGAGCTCGGTCGGCAGGATCGTCGACCGCGGCGGCTCGAGGCCGGCGAGCAGGTCCAGCAGCACCCGCGCCATCGTCTGCCCCTGCGCGAACGAGGGCTGGCGCATGGTCGTCAGCGCCGGCACCGTGCCGGTCGCGATCGCCGAGTCGTCGAAGCCCACGATCGCGATCTCGTCGGGGACCGACACGCCCGCCGCCTGCAGCACGCCCATCGCGCCCTGGGCCATCAGGTCGCTCGCGATGAACACGGCGTCGGGTCGGCTGCCGTCCTCCAGGATGCGGCGCATCGCCGCGGCCCCGCCCTCGGCGGTGAAGTCGCCGTCCGCCACCGCTACCGCCGGCAGACCCGCGGCGGCGAGCGCCTCCCGATAGCCGGCGAGACGGTCGATGCCCGCGACCATGCTCGCGGGTCCCGTGATGGTGGCGATGCGACGACGCCCCCGGCCGATCAGGTACGCCACCGCCTCCCGTGCCCCGGAGACGTTGTCGACGTCGACGTAATGGTCGCTGGGCCGTTCGACGGCCGGACGCCCTGCGAACACGACCGGCATCGCGGAGGCGACCGCCGAGACGAAGGTGTCGCTGGTGTGGTGCGAGACGACGATGGCGCCGTCGATCGAGCCGCTGCGCGCGTAACCGACCACCTTGTCGCCCGGGTCGCCGGAGGCGATGAACAGCGTCAGCACGTACGGCGAGGACGAGACGGTCGCGTTGATGCCGGACACGATCGACGCGAAGAACGGGTCGCCGAAGAAGCGGTGCGTGTCCTCGGGGATGATGACCCCGATCGCGAGCGTGCGGCTGCTTGCCAGCGTGCGCGCCGCCTGGTTTGGCACATAGTTCAGGTCGCTGATCGCCCGCTGCACGGCCTGCAGCGCCTCCGGGCTCACCGCCGCCTGGCCGTTGACGACCCGGGACACCGTCGACCGGGAGACGCCCGCGGCGCGGGCGACCTCCTCGATCGTGATGGTCGTGCGCGGCTGAGATGTCATCGAGGCCTCCTACAGTGCGCGATCCACGATGATGCGACTGTAGACCTGCCCGCTTTCCTTCACGGTGCGCTCGAGGCTGTCCCCCGCCACGCGCACGATGCCGAAGCGCTGTCCATACCCCCAGGCCCACTCGAAGTTGTCGAGCAGCGACCAGTAGAAGTATCCGCCGACGTCCACGCCGGCCTCGATCGCGTCGAGGACCGCCGCCAGGTGCCCGGTCACGAACGCGGCTCGCGCGGCATCCGGCACCGTGACGACCCCGTCCGTCACGACCGGCTCGTCGTCGAAGGCCGCTCCGTTCTCGGTGACGAACAGCCGTGTCCCGGCCGGCGCCGCGTATTCGTCCCAGACGCGCTGCAGCAGCCGCGTCAGCGTCGCCGGGTCGACCTCCCAGTGCATCGCGGTGCGCGGCAGCCCCCGGTCGTGCCAGTGGATGTCGTGGTGCACCGGGAACGGCGAGCGCGTCTCCCGCTGCGTCGGCGCGTCCCCGCCGGGCACCGGCTCGGCGGGCGGCCGCGCGCCGACGAGCTCGCCGTGGTAGTAGTTCACCCCGAGCGCGTCGATCGGGGCGGAGATGACGTCGAGGTCGCCGGGCCGGACGACCTCCTCGAGCGCGGCCGCGGCACCGGGCGCCGCCGCGCGCAGGTCCTCGACGATGTCGGCCGGGTACGCGCCGCGGAACACCGGGTCGAGGAACCATCGGTTGAACTGCCCGTCGATGCGGCGCGCGGCGTCCCGGTCGGCGGGATCGGCGGGATCCACCGGATCGGCGACCGTGAGGTTCAGCGTCAGCCCCAGCTCGAGCGACGCATCGCGCCCGCGCAGCGCCCGCACGGTCTGGCCGTGCCCGAGCAGCAGATGGTGGGCGGCGGCCACGCCCTCGGCGGCCGAGTAGTGACCGGGGGCGTGGATGCCGGCGGTGTGGCTGAGGAACGACGAGCACCAGGGCTCGTTCAGCGTCGTCCACACCGACACCCGGTCGCCGAGCGCGTCGTGCACGTCGAGCGCGTACTCGGTGAACCGGGCGGCGGTGTCGCGGTTCGTCCAGCCGCCGGCGTCCTGCAGCGCCTGCGGCAGATCCCAGTGGTAGAGCGTGAGCCAGGGGCGGATGCCGGCACCGAGCAGCTCGTCGACCAGGCGCCGGTAGAAGTCGAGGCCGGCGGGGTTGACCGGCCCACCGTCGGGGCGGACGCGTGCCCACGATGTGGAGAACCGGTAGGTCTGGATGCCGAGCCCGGCCATGAGGGCGACGTCCTCCGGATAGCGGTGGTAGTGGTCGCACGCGATCTCGCCGTCGTCGCCGCCGAGGACGGCACCGGGCACGCGGCAGAAGGCGTCCCAGATGGAGTCGCGCCGTCCGTCCTCGTGCGCGGCGCCCTCGATCTGGAACGCGGCGGTCGCCGCCCCGAACAGGAAGGAGTCGGGGAAGGACCGGGGGGTGCCGCTCATCGGGACCTGCTTCTCGCTCTCGTCGTCGATCGCGCTCCGGGGCGGGGACGCCGGCCCGGAGCGTCCCAGCCATGATGGCACGATCTGCGCGGGAGCGCTCCCACGAGTTTCCGGGCGAGGGGTCGGGGCTGCCCCGTAGACTGGTGGGGCACACCCGCCGCGCACCCTCCCGGAGCTTTCGAATGCCCACCATCGTCGTCGACGTCATGCCCAAGGCCGAGCTGCTGGACCCGCAGGGGAAGGCGGTCGCCGGGGCCCTGGACCGTCTCGGCGTGGCGGAGTTCTCGAGCGTCCGCATCGGCAAGCGCTTCGAGCTCACCGTCGATGGCGAGGTCGACGAGGCCGTGCTCGCGAAAGCACGTGAGATCGCCGACGACGTCCTCTCCAACGCCGTCATCGAGGACGTGGTGGGCATCGAGGTCGTGGAATGACCGTCCGCATCGGCGTCATCACCTTCCCCGGCTCGCTCGACGACCGCGACGCGCAGCGCGCGATCCGTGTCGCGGGCGCCCAGCCGGTGGCGCTGTGGCACGGGTCGCACGACCTCGAGGACGTCGACGCGCTCGTCCTGCCGGGCGGTTTCAGCTACGGCGACTATCTCCGGGCCGGCGCGATCGCCGCGCTCGCGCCGATCATGGCCGAGGTGAAGGATGCCGCGGCCGCCGGCGTGCCCGTGCTGGGCATCTGCAACGGCTTCCAGATGCTGGTCGAGGCGCACCTGCTGCCCGGCGGGCTGATCCGCAACGCGGGCCAGCAGTTCATCCGCCGCGACCAGAGGCTGCGCGTCGAGAACACCGCCACGGCGTGGACGAGCGACTTCGAGGCGGGCGCGGAGATCGTCATCCCGCTCAAGAACGCCGACGGCGGCTACACCGCCGACTCCGACACGCTGGCCCGGATCGAGGGCGACGGGCTCGTGGCGTTCCGCTATCTCGGCGTGAACCCCAACGGGTCGCTGAACGACATCGCGGGTCTGACGAACGAGCGCGGCAACGTCGTCGGGCTCATGCCGCATCCCGAGCACGCGGTGGAGCCGGGCTTCGGGCCGAACACGGCTGCGGCGATGCGCTCCGGCGTCGACGGCCTGGGCTTCTTCAGCTCGGCGATCGCGGCCGTGGTGGGTGCCGCGGCGTGAGTCGCGTCGCGCGTTCTCACGCAGCGTGTCTCCGCGAGCGGGAGGGGTGAACGTCGCGGGGGCGTAACGTCGAACGGGTGACCGAACGCATCCTCGTCTCCGTGCCCACGCAGCGTCTCGCCGACGCTCTCGCGCCGCTGCCCCCCGCGGTCGAGGTGATCGTGTGGCCGATGGACGGCCCGCCGCCGCGCGCGCACATCGATCTCGTCGTGCCGCCGTACCAGAACGCGGACGCGATCCTGCCGCGGCTGGCGGAGGTGGCGAGCCGCCTCGTGCAGAGCCAGTCGATCGGCTACGAGGGCGTGGCGGACCTGCTGCCGGCGGGCGTCGTGTTCGCGAACGCCGCCAGCGTGCACGAGACGTCCACCGCCGAGCTCGCCGTCGCGCTGACGCTCGCCGCGCAGCGCGACCTGCCGCGGTACGTCCGGCAGGCCGAGCACGGGCAGTGGCAGCCGGAGTTCGCGCAGAGCCTCGCCGACCGCCGGGTGCTGCTGCTCGGATACGGCGGCGTGGGCCGCGCGACCGCCGCGCGGCTCGCCGGCTTCGAGGTCGATCTCGTGCGCGTCGCGGCGCACACCAGGGACGAGGCGGGCGTGCACGTGCACGCGGTCGACGAGCTGCCGGAGCTGCTGACGGCGACCGACATCCTGATCCTCGCGCTGCCGGGCGGGAACTCGACGCGGCACATCATCGGCGACCGCGAGCTGTCGGCGCTGCCGGACGGCGCGCTGGTGGTCAACGTCGGCCGCGGCCCGCTCATCGACACGGAGGCGCTCGTCGACCATGTGCGCCGGGGACGCATCCGCGCCGCGCTCGACGTCGTCGACCCCGAGCCGCTGCCCGCGGATCACCCGCTGTGGACGCTGCCGGGCGTGCTCATCACCCCGCATGTCGGCGGAGCGTCGTCGGCGATGGTGCCGCGTGTCGTGCGCCTGATCCGCGAGCAGATCGAGCGGATGCTCGCCGGCGAGCCGCCGCGGAACGTGGTGCTGCGCAGCTGAGCGCGCCTCCCCTCTTCGAGATGGCGCCAGTTCCTGCGCATGGCGCCAGGAATTCCGGTAGCCATGCGCAGGAACTGGCGCCATCTCGCGGGCGGGCGCCGAGGGGACGGGAGCTCAGCGGGAATCGACGTCGGCGCCGGACCACAGGTCGCCACACTCGACGCGCACCGCGTGGTGGGCGCGCAGGTACGGGCCGGCACCCCGGTCGCCGGAGAGGGCGGCGGCGAGCGCCGGCCCATGCGTCCGGCCGATGAGCACCGGGTGCCCCGGCCGACCGTCGTAGACGGCCTGCGCCAGCGCGGTGGATGAGGCCTGGGCCAGGATGCGGCGGGCCGCCGCCGCCGGCATGTCGGGCGTGTCCACGGCGACCACGAGCGCGCTGTCGGCCGCCATCCCCCAGACGGCGGAGAGTCCGGCGCGGACGGACGCCGAGAGCCCGTCCGCCCAGTCCGCGACCGGCACCGCGATCGCGGCGCCGGGGAGCAGCGCCGCGACCTCGGCGGCCGCCGCCCCGACGGTGACGAGCACGGGGGCGCAGCCGGCGTCCGTCAGCATCCGCACCGCACGCTCGACCCACGGCTCGCCGTCCGCGGTGCGCGCCAGTCCCTTCGGGCCGCCGAATCGGGTGCCCGCGCCGGCCGCGAGAACCAGGCCAGCGGTGCGGTGGTCGCTCATCGTCGGCTCAGCGTAGCGCGCCGGAAACACGCGCCGATTACCGTGTCGGCATGCTGGACCTCGCCGCCGACCTCCTGCCGCTGCTGCGCGCGGGTGAGACGGTCGCGGTCGTCACGGTGGCCCGCGTGGCCCGCAGCGCCCCGCGGGGCGCGGGAGCGGCGATGGCGGTGACGCGCACCGCGCGGGTGATCGGCGCGATCTCCGGCGGATGCGTCGAGTCGGACGCCGTCTCGCTCTCGCTCGCCGCCCTGGGGCGGGGCCGGGGCGAGGTGTCGCGGCTGGGCTTCAGCGACGAGCAGGCGTTCGCCGCGGGCCTGGCGTGCGGCGGGTCGATCGACGCGGTGGTCAGCCTCGTCGGCCCGCGGGACGACGTGGCGCTCGCGGCGCTCGAGCGGGCGGCGTCCGGCCGCGCGACGGCGATCGGCATCCGCCTGTCCGGCCCGCGCACGGGCGAGATCGTCGACCCCGCCCTGGTGCCGGGGTCGGCGGCCGTGCTCGCGCGCGGCGAGACGACGACCGTGTCGGACGGAGCGGGGGAGGTCCTGGTGGTGTGCGCCACCCCGCCGCCGCGGCTGATCCTGCTCGGCGCCGGCGAGCACGCCGCCGCACTGTGCCGCGTCGGCGCGGCGGCGGGCTTCGCGGTGACCGTGTGCGACGTGTGGGACCTGCTGACGACCCCCGAGCGCTTCCCGGATGCGGAGCGCCTGGTCACCGGCATCCCGCACGAGTACCTGCGGGCGCAGGATGGCGACGACGTCGACGCCCGCACCGCGATCTGCGTGCTCACGCACGATGTGCGCCTCGACGTGCCGGCGATCACCGCCGCGCTGCGGATGCCGGTGGGATTCGTGGGCGCGATGGGGGCGCGCTCGACGGTCGCGCGCCGCGTCGAGCTGCTGCACGAGGCGGGTGTGACCGATGCCGAGCTGGCGGCGCTGCACTCGCCGCTCGGGCTCGACCTGGGCGGCTCGTCGCCCGAGCACACCGCGCTGGCGGTGCTCGCCGAGATCGTCGCCGTCACGCACGGCGGGTCGGCCCGGCCGCTGCGGGAGGGCCGCGGGCCGCTGCACCGCCGGGCTGCCGCAGGCCCCCTCGCCGGAG
>NZ_JASGEL010000080.1:0-5443 GCF_047606385.1 Microbacterium sp. | reverse complement strand
GGCGGCAGCCGGGGCGACGGCATCCGTGCCCCGGCTGCCGCGGCTGGGACGCCGGCGCTGAGCCGATGACCGCTGCAGCTGCCGCCGCACGGCCGTTCATCACTCAGGCAGAACGCGGCACGGCGTCGCCGGCAGCCGCCCCAGGGGCGAATCTGCCTGAGTTATGCGCAGGCGTCCGCCCGTCACCGGCCCGATCTGCACGTCGATGAGCCGGCCCGGCCCCGAGACCACCACGGTGCCGGTGCGCGTGCGGGACCGGCTGGACCCGCGGCCGGGGCTGCGCCGCGCCCGGGAGTCGGTGCCCGCCGTCATCCAGATCGTGATCGCCGCGACCGCGGCGTACGCGTTCGCGCATTTCGTGCTCGGGCACGCGGCTCCCGTGCTCGCCGGCACCGTCGCGGTGTCGAGCCTGGGGCTCGTGCGCGACGCCCGGCCGCGCCGCGTGATCGAGACCGTCGTCGGGATGATGCTCGGCGTGCTCATCTCCGAGGGCGTCGTGTGGGCGATCGGATCGGGGTGGTGGCAGCTGCCGATCGTGCTCGCCCTCGTGCTGCTGGTCGCGCGGACGATCTCGTCGCAGCCGGCCTTCGCGATCGCCGCCGCCGTGCAGGGGCTGATCGTCATGCTGTTCCCGACCGCGGGCACCGTGGCGGTGCTCGCGCGCCCGCTGGACGGGCTCGTCGGCGGCGCCTCCGCGATCCTGATGACCGTCGTGGTGCCCCGCAACCTGCGCGGCGAGCTGCTCCGCGAGGCACGGGCGCTGTTCGCGTCCGCGGAGCGGGCGGTGACCGCCTCCGCGGAAGGCCTCGCCCGCGGCGACCGCAGGCACGCGGAGCGCGGCCTGGACCGGGCGCGCCGGCTCGACCTGCTCGTGCGCGCGTGGCAGGAGTCGCTCGAGTCGGCGACCGCGGTCGCCCGCATCTCGCCGTTCCTCCGGCGCCGCCGCGCGGAGCTGGAGCGCCAGCGGCGCGTGCTCGCGGCGATGGACCTGGCGGTGCGGAACCTGCGGGTCGTGGGCCGCCGGGCGGCATATCTCGTGGACGACGGGCGCCGCCGCCCGATCGCCGCCGACGTGCTGGCAGGGCTCGGACGCGGCATGGCGCTGATCGGCCAGTCGCTGGAGGACATCTCGCTCGAGCCCGCCGCGCGCGACCTGCTGCGGCCCATCGCCGCGCACCTGGACCCCGCGCGGATGCTGCCCGATGCGTCCCTGGGCGAGCAGAGCCTGGTCTCGGCGATGCGGCCGCTGGCCGTCGACCTGCTGACCGCGGCCGGGATGCCCGCCGCCGAGGCCCGCGACGCCGTGCCGCGCATCTGATGCGCGCTCGAGCGGCCGGGCCGGCAGGACGTGTCGGCGGGGCGATTTAGACTTGGGGGGACATGACCGAGGCCTCCGACGTTGACGAGCTGCTCGCCGGGCTCAACCCGCCGCAGCGCGAGGCCGTCGCCTACCGCGGGCCGGCCCTGCTGATCGTCGCCGGGGCCGGGTCGGGCAAGACCCGCGTGCTCACCCACCGCATCGCCTCCCTGCTGCAGGGCCGCGAGGCGTGGCCGAGCCAGATCCTCGCGATCACGTTCACGAACAAGGCGGCCGGCGAGATGCGCGAGCGCGTCCAGCAGCTGGTGGGGGATGCCGCACGGGGCATGTGGATCTCGACGTTCCACTCCGCGTGCGTGCGCATCCTGCGGCGCGAGGCCGACCAGTTCGGGTTCACGAAGAGCTTCACGATCTACGACTCCGGCGACTCGCGCGCGCTCATCAAGCGGCTCGTGAAGGAGCACGAGGCCGACGCCTACGGGCTGACCCCCGCCGGTGTGCAGGGCCGCATCTCGAAGCTGAAGAACGAGCTCACCGACGCCGAGGGCTACGCCCGCGTCGCCAACCTCGCCGACCCGGCCGAGCGCATGTTCGTCGAGATCTTCGGCGACTACCAGCGGCATCTGCAGCGCGCGAACGCGTTCGACTTCGACGACCTCATCGGGCAGACGGTGTACCTGTTCCGGGCGTTCCCGCACGTGGCCGACGTGTACCGGAAGCGATTCCGGCACATCCTCGTCGACGAGTACCAGGACACCAACGCCGCGCAGTACGCGCTGATCCACGAGCTGACCCGGCCGGCGTTCGGCGCCGGGGAGTCGTTCTCGTCGGGCGGCATGATGATCTTCGAGCCCGAGCGGGAGCCCGCGCTCGAGGGGGCCTCGCTCACCGTCGTCGGCGACTCCGACCAGTCGATCTACGCGTTCCGCGGCGCCGACATCCGCAACATCAGCGAGTTCGAGCGCGACTTCCCGGGGGCGAAGGTCGTGCTGCTCGAGCAGAACTACCGGTCGAGCCAGAACATCCTGGACGCGGCGAACGCGGTCATCCGCAACAACTTCGACCGCAAGGACAAGCGGCTGTGGACGGATGCCGGGTCGGGCGAGCCCATCGTCGGCTTCACCGGCTACTCGCAGCACGACGAGGCGCAGTTCGTCGCCGACGAGATCGAGGCGCTGCGCCGCCGCGGCGTCGCGTACGCCGAGATCGCGGTGTTCTACCGCACCAACTCGCAGACCCGCGCGCTGGAGGAGATCTTCATCCGCGCCGCTCTCCCCTACAAGATCATGGGAGGCACGAAGTTCTACGAGCGTGCCGAGATCAAGGACGCGCTGGCGTACCTCATCGCGGTCGCGAACCCCGCCGACGAGATGTCGCTGCGCCGCATCCTGAACCGGCCCCGCCGCGGCATCGGCGACGTGACCGAGACCGCGATCGCCCGCTTCGCCGAGGAGAACGCGATCACGTTCCGAAAGGCGCTCGCCGACCCCGCGGCCCTCGGCGTCGGGCCGAAGCTGCAGGCCGCGATCGGGCAGCTGGATGCGGTGCTGCGCGAGGCGACCGAGGTCATGCAGCCCGCGTCCGGCGAGGTGCCGCCGCCCACCGCCGTCGCCGAGGGGCTCACGCTGCTGCTGCAGAAGTCGGGCTACCTCGACGCGCTGCGCGCCAGCCGCGACCCGCAGGACGAGGCGCGGCTCGAGAACGTCGACGAGCTGGTCGCGGTCACGCGCGAGTTCGCGCGCAACAACCCCGAGGGCACGCTGCTCGACTTCCTCACCGAGGTGTCGCTGGTCGCCGCCGCCGACGACCTCGACGACGCGTCGGGGGCGGTGTCGCTCATGACGCTGCACACCGCCAAGGGGCTCGAGTTCGACACCGTGTTCGTCACCGGCGTGGAGGAGGATCTCATCCCGCACCGGATCTCGGCGGGGGAGCCCGGGGGCCCGGCCGAGGAGCGGCGGCTGTTCTACGTCGGCGTCACGCGGGCGCGCAAGCGTCTGTACCTGTCGCTCGCGATGACCCGCGCGCAGTTCGGCGAGGTGACCGTGGCGATGCCGAGCCGGTTCCTGCAGGAGATCCCGTCCGAGCTCATCGACTGGCGGCAGTCTCCGGGCGACGTGAACTCGCGCGGCGGCACGCAGTCGCGTGCGCTGAACGCGCGGCGTCCGGGCTCGTCCCCGGGCGGTTTCGGCCGGCGTGAGGAGATCCCGGCGCTGAAGCCGAAGTCCACGTCGCTCGACCGGTTCCCGAACCGCATCCCCGCGAAGGTGCGCGACAACAGCGACCTCGTCCTCGCGCCGGGCGACCGCATCCGCCACGACGACTTCGGCGAGGGACGCGTCGAGGCGGTCACCGGCGAGGGCGCGAAACGCGTGGCGCATGTGCGGTTCGAGAGGGCCGGCGCGAAGAAGCTGCTCGTGAAGATCGCGCCGATCGAGAAGCTCGAGGGATAGCGACCGGCGCCCCCGGCGTAGCCTGGAGGGATGCCCCTGTTCTCGCGTCGTCCGAAGAAGAACGAAGAGACGGCGCCTGCGGTCGAGTCCGCGGCGCCCGACGTCCCCGAGGCGCCCGACGTCTCCGACGTCCCCGACGTCCCCGAGGTGCCGATCGCCGTCACGACCTACGGCGCGCCCGCCGCCCCGGCGCATCCCCGCCCGACGGTGCGCGGGATCGAGGACAACGGGCTGCTGATCGAGGCGCTCGCGCGGCTCGATCCGAAGCCCACGCCGGCACAGACCCTCGAGGTCGCCCGGCAGCTGCTGCAGGGACGGGTGTACCTGCGCGTGCGCGGACAGGCGCAGGACCTGCTGGCCGCCGGGCAGGAGCTGCCGATGGCGATCGTGACCATCGGCGACGCACGGTACGCGCTCGCGTTCTCCGGTGGCGCGGCGCTGCAGGCGGCGGTGCGCGCCGACGGCGACACCTCGACCTCGGCGATCGCGGTCGCCGTGCCGCCGCTGCTGCACCAGGTCGTCGACACCGACCTCGCCGGCATCGTGGTCGACCACGCCTCCGCGCCCGCCGCCGCGGTGCTGCCGCGCGCACTCCTCGAGAAGGTGCTCGCCGACCTCGACGAGAGCCTCGCGGTGAAGTCGGCCCTGACCGGCCAGCGGACACCGCAGCGCGTCGCCGCGCTCGTCGACGCGCTGCAGACGGCCCCGGTGTGGATCGCCGCCAAGCGCGACGACGACGGCCGGGTCGGCGTCTCGCAGACCCGGATGCCGGACGGCACCCGCATGCTCGAGGTGTTCTCGCACCCGCTCGAGGTGCACGTGCTCGGCCGTGGCGACCAGGCGGTGAGGATCACCGCCGCGCAGATCGCGGCGGCGCTGGTCGGCGAGCCCGAGCTCGGCGGCATCGTCGTCAACCCGCAGGGCCCGTGGCAGCGTCTGGGCCGTGACGATCTGGCCCCGCTCATCGCGCGAGCGTGATCCCACAATATAGACAGGTGAACTGTACAGGTCGACTGTACATCTGGTAGCGTCTGTGCTGTGACCGATCCCGAGGACCTCGCGCTCGCGCTGCGCGCCGCCGCCACCCGCCTCGCGCGCCGGCTGCGCGCCGAGGCCCACCAGAGCGAGTACTCCGACGCGCAGATCGCCGTCATCCGGCGACTGCTGACCGACGGCTCCGCGACGACCTCGGCGCTCGCGCGCGCCGAAGGAGTGCGCCCCCAGTCGATGGCCGCCACCGTCGCATCGCTCGAGGCCGCGGGCATGGTCGTCCGCCGGCCCGACCCCGGCGACCAGCGGGCGTCGCAGGTGTCGCTGACCGACACCGGCCGGCAGCAGATCGAGGCCGGACGCGACCTCAAGCAGCAGTGGCTGACGCGCGCGCTGACCGAGCGGCTCGGCGCGGACGAGCTCGACGACCTCGCCCGCGCCGTCGACCTCGTCGAGCGGCTGCTGCAGTCCTGACCCGAACGAAGGAGCACTCCATGCCCGTGTCCACCCTCGACCTCACGAGCGCGCTGGTCGTCATCGACCTGCAGCGCGGCATCGCGGGCTCGCCCCTGGCGGCACCGGTCGTCGCCCGCGCGGCGGACCTCGCCGACGCCTTCCGCGCGTCCGGTCGCCCGGTCGTGCTCGTCAACGTCGTCGCGGGCGCGCCCGGGCGCACCGAGCG
>NZ_JASGEL010000079.1:0-26090 GCF_047606385.1 Microbacterium sp. | reverse complement strand
GGCGCCGGCTCCGCCCTGCTGGCCCTGCGTCGTCCCGCGGCGCCCGCCGAGCAGCGGCAGGTCGCCGCCCGCGCCACTCCCGTCTCCGCCCGGCTCGTGCTCCTGGTCATGCGGGACATCACGGAGCGTGAGCGCGTCGAGCAGATGCGCCGCGACTTCGTGGCCAACACGAGTCACGAGCTGAAGACTCCGGTCGGGGCGATCACGCTGCTGGCCGAGGCGATCGAGTCCGCCGCCGACGACCCCGAGCAGGTGCGGCGGTTCGCGAGCCGCATGAGCGCCGAGGCGGCGCGGCTGGCCGCCCTCACCTCGCGGGTGATGAACCTGTCCCGGCTGCAGGCGGCCGACGAGAACGCCCAGCTGCGCGAGGTCTCCATCGACGAGGTCGTCACCAGCGCGATCGAGGCCCACGCCGTGACCGCCGACGTCGCTGCCGTCAGCCTGCAGCGGGGCGGCACGCGCGGTCTGTTCGTGCGGGGAGACGGGCAGATCCTCAGCGAGGCGGTGGGGAACCTCATCGCCAACGCGATCGCCTACTCGCCCGCAGGGTCCAGCGTGGGCATCGGCGTCAAGCAGGTGCACGGCGCCGTCGAGATCGCGGTGACCGACCGCGGCATCGGCATCTCCGAGCAGGAGCAGCAGCGGGTGTTCGAGCGGTTCTACCGGTCCGACCAGGCGCGCTCGCGCCGCACCGGCGGCACGGGGCTGGGGCTGTCGATCGTCAAGCACGCGGTGCAGCGGCACGGCGGCGAGGTGCGGGTGTGGTCGCGGCTGGGCCGCGGATCGACCTTCACGATCCAGCTCCCCCTGATCGACGCCCCCGACCTGCAACCCGCGCGCGCAGCCGCGAAGGCCGCCAAGCCGCGCAAGAAGAAGCCCAAGAAGCCGGTGCCGACGGATGTCGCACAGAACGGAGCCATCGCATGACCCGCGTCCTGATCGTCGAGGACGAGCCCGACCTCGCCGACCCGCTCGCCTATCTGCTCCGCCGCGAGGGGTTCGAGGTCGAGGCGGTCGAGGACGGCACGGCCGCACTGGCCGCCTTCCGCGAGCGCGGGGCGGACATCGTGCTGCTGGACCTCATGCTGCCGGGAATGGCGGGCACCGAGGTCTGCCGTCAGCTGCGCGCCGAGTCGTCGGTGCCGATCATCATGCTCACCGCGAAGGACAGCGAGGTCGACATCGTCGTCGGGCTCGAGCTCGGCGCGGACGACTACGTCACCAAGCCCTACTCGGCACGGGAGCTGCTCGCGCGGATGCGGGCGGTGCTGCGCCGTTTCGCGCAGACCGACGCGGACCTCGACGAGCGGGTCCTCACCGCCGGTCGGGTGACCGTCGACATCGACCGGCACACCGTCGCCGTCGACGGCGCGGAGATCGCCATGCCGCTCAAGGAGTTCGAGCTGCTCGAGGTCCTGATGCGCAACGCGGGCCGGGTGCTGACCCGCGGCCAGCTCATCGACCGGGTGTGGGGCACCGACTACTTCGGCGACACCAAGACGCTCGACGTGCACATCAAGCGCATCCGGTCCCGCATCGAGCGCCGGCCGAGCGAGCCCGAGATGCTCGTCACGGTCCGCGGACTCGGGTACCGCTTCGAGGCCTGACCCGGGCGTCCCGCCCGCGCTGCGCGTCCCGCGCCGTGTCATAACTCCGCCTGTGCGGTTGCGGCACGCCTCAGCAGCCCGGGAATGCGCGGGCAGTAGCCGTCCCGGCGGCGGGACAGGCGGAGTTATGACACGGCGTGCGGCGGGAGCGGACGGAGCCTACGGGGCGTACGGCGCCAGGTAGGCGAGCGTGCCGTCGAGCACGGGGATGTCGACCCGCGTGCCCTCGCCGTCGCCGGACTGGAAGTAGACCGACACGGTCGCGCCCGGGAGGGTGTCGAGGCCGTTGATCAGGAGCGGGTCGGCGCCCTCGAAGTTCTCGACGCCCTCGATGTCGCTCATGCCGAGGCTCTTGGTCGTGTGCGCCGAGACGCGGATGCTCTTGGTGATCGCGTCGGCGCCCTCGCCGACCTGGATGTTCAGCACCTCGGACGAATCGGTGCCGTTGACGATGGCCGCGATGAGGTTGCCCTCGCTGCCGTCCTCGTTCGCCACGAACAGCGCGTTGCGCACCTGCAGCGGACCGCTCGAATCCGGGACGTCCAAGCCCTCGGCGGGGGAGTACTGCACCGTCGTGCTCTGCGGAGCGATCATGTTGCACCCCGTCGTTCCGAGGAGGACCGCCGCCGTCACGGCCACGGTCGCGATCAGGCGCGCTTTCACAGTTCCTCCCAGGGTGCAGACGGGCGTCGTCCACATTCTATGGGGTCGACACGACGGTCGACGGACCCCGGGCAGGGTGCGGGCGCACACCTTAGCGCAGATCTCCTGTGGTATCCTATTAGCTGCCGAAAGGACATAACTCCATGCTTTTTGAGGTTGGCGAAACGGTCGTCTACCCCCACCACGGGGCCGCGACGATCATCGAGGTCAAGGAACGCGTCATCAAGGGCGAGACGAAGAAGTACTTGAAGCTCAACGTCACCCAGGGCGATCTGGTCATCGAGGTCCCGGCGGAGAACGTCGACCTGGTCGGCGTGCGCGACGTGATCGGCAAGGACGGTCTCGAGCGCGTCTTCGAGGTGCTGCGCGCGCCGTTCACCGAGGAGCCCACGAACTGGTCCCGCCGCTACAAGGCGAACCTGGAGAAGCTCGCCTCGGGCGATGTCATCAAGGTGAGCGAGGTCGTGCGCGACCTGTGGCGCCGCGATCAGGACCGCGGCCTGTCCGCGGGGGAGAAGCGCATGCTGGCCAAGGCGAAGCAGATCCTCATCTCCGAGCTGGCCCTGGCCGAGAAGACCGACGAGGAGCAGGCCAGCGTCCTGCTCGAAGAGGTCCTCGCGAGCTGATCGCGCCACGCGCGTGAGCGTCGTTCCGGTGCCGCGGGTCGCGGTGATCGTGGTCGCCGCCGGATCCGGCACCCGGCTGGGAGCCGGCGTCCCGAAGGCGTTCGTCGGCATCGACGAGCACACGATGCTCCGTCACGCCCTGACGCAGGTGCTCGCCGGGCCCGAGGCGCAGGTCGTCGTCGTCGTCCCGGCCGGGCACGAGGGCACGGCGCAGACGGATGCCGTCGAGGCCGCCGGCACGCGCCGTGATCTCGTCCGCGTCGTCCCCGGGGGCGACACCCGGCAGCGGTCGGTCTCGGCGGGGCTTGCCGCCGTGTGGCCCGACGTCGAGATCGTGCTCGTGCACGACGCGGCCCGCGCGCTGACGCCGCCGGACGTGTTCGCGCGGGTCGTCGCGGCTCTCGACCACGCCGTCGGCGCGGTGCCGGTGCTGCCCGTGGTCGACACCATCAAGCGGGTGGGCGGCGGGGAGATCCTCGGCATGGTCGACCGTTCCGAGCTGGGCGCCGCGCAGACGCCGCAGGGCTTCCGCCGGGACGTCCTGGTCAGCTCGTACCGCGTGGCGGACACGGAGTACACGGACGACGCCGCACTGGTCGCCGCCGCCGGTCATCGCATCGCGGCGGTCGAGGGCTCGCCGCTCGCGTTCAAGATCACGACATCCGCCGATCTGGAGCGTGCACGCGCCCTGGTCGCGCCGCTCCCGCCCGTCGTCGCCGGTCTGGATGCCGCGCCCGCGCTGCCGCGCGTCGGCATCGGCACCGACGTGCACGCCTTCGGCGACGGCCCGCTGTGGCTGGCGGGACTCGAATGGCCCGGCGAGCGGGGGCTGTCCGGGCACTCCGACGGGGACGCCGTGGCGCACGCGATCGTCGACGCGCTGCTGTCGGCCGCCGGCCTGGGCGACATCGGCGCCCACTTCGGCACCGACCGCCCCGAGTACGCCGGCGCGCACGCCGACGCCTTCCTCGCCCGCACGCGGATGCTGCTGGGGGAGGCGGGCTGGCGCGTCGGGAACGTGTCGGTGCAGGTGCAGGCGCAGCATCCGAGGTTCGCGCCGCGCCGCGCCGAGGCGGAGGCCGTGCTGTCGGCCGCGCTCGGCGCCCCGGTGTCGGTGACGGCGACGACGACCGACGCGCTGGGCTTCACCGGCCGCGCCGAGGGCGTCGCGGCGTTCGCCGTCGCCCTGGTCGTCCCCGCCTGATCGCCGTCGCGTCGGGGGCGAGCGCCGGTCAGCCCTCCACGGCGAAGGGACGCGGCGTGCGCGAGCCCCACGCGAGCAGGACCAGGCCGCCTGCGAGCACGCAGAGGCCAGCGACGGCGAGCGGCGACAGGCGCTCTCCGAGCAGCAGGATGCCGAGCAGGCTCGCCGTCAGCGGCTCCGCGAGGGTCAGCGTGGCCGCGGTCGCGGCCGTCAGCCGGTCCAGGCCCCAGGTGAACAGCGTGTAGGCGGCGGCGACCGTGGCCAGACCCAGCCATGCCGCCATCGCGACCCCGGACGCCGCGCCGACCCAGGCGAGGTCTGCGAACGGCAGCAGCCCGAGCGCGCAGACGGCGGATCCGAGGCCCATGGCGCCGGCGACGGTGAAGGGGTCCCAGCCACCGGCCATGAGCCGGCGCTGCGCGTTGGCGAAGATCGCGAACGCCGTGCCCGCGCCCAGCGATGCGAGCAGCCCCGCCGGGTCGGCGCCGGTGCCGCCGGCGCTCCCGCCGAAGGCGAGCAGCGCGACCCCGACGGTCGAGAGCGCCGTGGCGCCCAGCCATGTCGCGCCCGGGGCTCGGCGGGTGACGAGCCATTCGACGATCCCGGCGATCACGGGCGACGAGCCCAGCGCGATCACGGTGCCGACGGCGACGCCGTTGCGCGCCGTGCCGAGGAAGAAGAGCGGCTGGTACGCGGCCAGGCATGCTCCCGTCACCGCCATCAGGACGAGCGCGCGAGCCGAGAGAGGCGGGTTGGCCCGGCCGGATGCGGCGCGCCGCCGGGCGAGTGCGAAGCCCAGCACGGCCAGCGCGGTGCCGCCGACGACGAGCCGGACCGCGCCGACGCCGAGCGGCGTGGCGCCGTCCGGTCCGAGTGCCTGCGAGGTGCCGGTCGTGCCGAACAGCACCGCCGCGACCAGGACGGCGAGCACGGGCAGCATCCCCCCGTTCTACCGTGTCGATGTGACGAAGCCGTGACAGGGGGCGCCGGTAGGCTGGAGCGGTGACGGTCCGGCTCTACGACACCCAGGCGCAGGCGCTGCGCGACTTCGTCCCGCTGGACGCCGCGAACGTCACGATGTACGTCTGCGGGCCCACGGTGCAGTCCGGCCCGCACATCGGACACTTGCGCGGAGCGCTCGCGTTCGACATCCTGCGCCGCTGGCTCGAGCACCGCTTCGGCCGTGTCACGTTCGTGCGCAACGTGACCGACATCGACGACAAGGTGCTGGCCAACGCCCTGCACGAGGACGAGCCGTGGCTCGACGAGCCATGGTGGGCCCTCGCCTACCGCGTGGAGCAGGAGTTCACCGCCGCATATGCCGCCATCGGTATCCGTCCGCCGACCTACGAACCCCGGGCGACCGCGTCCATCCCGCAGATGATCGAGCTCATCGAGCGACTCCTCGTCGCCGGTCACGCCTACGTCGCCCCCGATGGCTCCGGCGACGTGTACTTCGACGTACGGTCGTGGCCCGCGTACGGCGATCTCACCCACCAGTCGCTCGACGCGATGGAGCCGGCCGCTGACGCCGATCCGCGTGGCAAGCGCGACCCCCGCGACTTCGCGTTGTGGAAGGGGGCCAAGCCCGGCGAGCCGGCGGATGCCGCGTGGACCTCGCCCTGGGGGGCGGGTCGTCCCGGCTGGCACATCGAGTGCTCCGCGATGAGCCGCCGCTACCTGGGCCCTGCGTTCGACATCCACGGCGGCGGCCTCGATCTGCGCTTCCCGCACCATGAGAACGAGCTGGCGCAGTCCGCCGCCGCCGGCGACGCGTTCGCGCGCTACTGGGTGCACAACGGGCTGATCACCGTCGACGGGCAGAAGATGTCGAAATCCATCGGCAACGTCGTCCTCGCCAGCGAGGCGCTCGAGTCCCACGACCCTCTCGTCGTGCGCTACGCGCTTCTGGCCGCGCACTACCGTTCGAGTCTCGACGTGTCCCAGAAGGCGTTCGACGAGGCCGAGGCGGCGCTCGAGCGCATCCACGCCTTCCAGCAGCGCGCGGCGCGCACGGTGTTCCTGCCGGACGGCAGCCGCTCGTTCGGGCTCTTCGCCTCCGGGGTCGAGCTGCCCACCGCCTTCGCGGCGGCGATGGACGACGATCTCGGCGTGCCGCAGGCTCTGGCGGCGCTGCACGAGACGGTGCGCGCGGGGAACATCGCCTTGGATGCGCGCGAGCTCGACACCGCGCATGACGCGTTCACGCAGGTCGCCGCCATGACCCGGCTCCTCGGGATCGACCCGATGGCCTCCGCCACGCGCTGGCGGGCAGCGGCCGAACGCGGCATGGACGCCCTCGATGTGCTCGTGCGCACCATGATCGCGCAGCGCGCACAGGCGCGGGCGGCGAAGGACTGGACGGCGGCCGACCGCATCCGCGACGCGATCGCCGCGGCGGGCATCGTGCTGGAGGACACCGCCGACGCAACGCATTGGAGTCTCGATGGCTAAGCCGAACCGCCCGGGAGCGGGCAACAGCAAGAAGAAGGGCGCCACCAAGGGCACCGGCGGCAACGGCCGCAAGGCGCTGGAGGGCAAGGGGCCGACCCCGAGGGCGGAGGACCGCAGCTGGCACGTCGCCGGCAAGCGAAAGGCCGCCCAGGAGCGGTTCGTCGCCGCCGGCGGCAAGTCCGGCGCCCGGCCGCAGAGCATCAACCGCACCCCGCGGGCCAAGGCCGCGGACGACACCGAGACGGTCACGGGCCGCAACTCGGTGCTCGAGGCGCTGCGGGCCCGGATCCCGGCGACGGCGCTGTACATCGCGCAGCGCGTCGAGATGGACGACCGCGTCAAGGAGACGCTGTCGATCGCCTCGCACCGCGACATCCCGGTGCTGGAGGTCACCCGCCCCGAGCTCGATCGGATGGCCGGCCCCGGCGGGGTGCACCAGGGGATCGCCCTGAAGGTGCCGCCCTACGCGTACGCCCACCCGCAGGACGTGCTGGAGCTGGTCTCAGGTCGGGGCCAGACGCCGCTGTTCGTGGCGTTGGACGGGGTGACCGACCCGCGCAACCTCGGCGCGATCATCCGCTCCACGGCCGCGTTCGGCGGCCACGCCGTGCTGCTGCCGCAGCGGCGCAGCGCGAGCGTGAACTCGGCGGCGTGGAAGACGAGCGCCGGGGCGGCGGCCCGCATCCCGGTGGCGCTCGCGGCGAACCTCACGACCACGCTCAAGGAGTTCAAGAAGCAGGGCGTGTTCGTGCTCGGCCTGGACGGCGACGGCGACGTCTCGCTGCCGGCGCTCGAGCTCGCCGACCGCCCCGTCGTGATCGTCGTCGGCTCTGAGGGCAAGGGCCTCTCGCGACTGGTCACCGAGACGTGCGACCAGGTGGTGTCCATCCCGATCGAGGCGGCGACCGAGTCGCTGAACGCCGGCATCGCGGCATCCGTCGCGCTCTACCAGATCTCGACGCTGCGCGCCGCGCAGCGCTGACGCCGCCCATTTCGCGAGACCGCATCTGCGCGCCGAGACCGTGGGAGGACGCCAGGGGCTCGGCGCCCAGATGCGGTCTCGCGGGTCCCGCGGTCAGACCAGGTCGCGCCAGTCGACCTCGGGCTCGGGGTCGGATGCCGCGTCGGCGGTGCGGATGACCGGGATGCTGACCGTCTCGGTCACCGGGCCCATCACGGTCGCCTCGTCGCGGCGGTGGCGCAGCACGTCGTCGATGTAGCCGGTCAGCACCTCCGCGAGCGGCACCGCCCTGCCGCTGCCCTGCGACATGTACCAGCGGTGCTCGAGCACCTGGTGGAACACCTCCGCCGGCTCGAGCTTGGCGCGCAGGTCGAACGGGATCGCCCGCACGACCGGCTCGAACACCCGGGTCAGCCACTCGTGCGCGACCATCTCCTCGTCGTCGCCGGCCCGGCCGCTGCGCGCCCGGAACTCGTCCAGGTCGTTCAGCAGCCGCCGCGCCTGGTTCTCCTCGACGTCGAGCCCGGTCAGCCGCAGCAGCCGGCGCTGGTGGTGCCCGGCATCCACGACCTTCGGCTGGATGGACACGGTCGTGCCGTCCGCGGTCGCCTGGATCGACATCTCGTCGATGTCGAACCCGAGCGCGTTCAGCCGTTGCACCCGCTCGGTGATGCGCCAGGACTCGTCGGCCGAGAACGACTCGCGGTCGGTCAGCGCACCCCACAGCGAGCGGTAGGACGACACGATGCCGTCGGCGATCTGCAGCGCGTCGACGCCCCCCTCGAGGCGGCCGCCGGCCTCCAGATCCATGATCTCGCCGGCGATGTTGGTGCGGGCGACGTCGAGGTCGTGCTCGCGCTGCCCGCGGGTGAGGCCGGCCTCGTGCAGCTCGCCGGTCTCCGCGTCGACGAGGTAGGCGGCGAACGCGCCGGCGTCCCGGCGGAACAGGGTGTTCGACAGCGACACGTCGCCCCAGAAGAAGCCGACGTTGTGCAGGCGCACGAGCAGCACGGCGAGGGCGTCGACCAGGCGGGATGCGGTGTGCGGACGCAGCACCTGCGTGAACAGCGCCCGGTAGGGCAGCGAGAACTTCAGATGCGCGGTCACGAGCGCCGCCGGCAGCGGCTTGCCCGCGACATCCGTGCGTCCGGCGATCACCGCGACGCGTTCCACGCACGGGGCGTCCAGCCGGGCGAGATGCCCGAGCAGGTCGTACTCGCGCCGCGCCATCTCGGCCGTGGTCTCCTTGACCGCCACGACCCGGCCGGAAAGGCTGGAGAACCGCACCAGGTGCCGCGACAGGCCCTTGGGCAGGTACACGATCGACGAGCTCGGCCATTCGCCCAGCGGCGTCTGCCACGGCAGGGCGAGCAGGCCGGGGTCGACCGCGGTCGCGGTGATCGTGAGCGATTCGGCCATGGCTCCTTCATGAACCGGATGCGGCGCGAGGCATATCGCCCCGCGCCGCATCCATCTTCTCAGGTCAGGCTGCCGCCGCGATGGCCTTGTCGGTGAGACGGTCGCCGGTCTCCAGGTCGAACACGTGCACGTGCCCGGGCACCGGTGCGAGCACGACGGAGTCGCCGGCGTTCGGGTGGCGGCGGCCGTCGACACGGGCCACGATGTCGGTGCGCTTGCCGTCGACCTCGGTGTGTCCGTACAGGTAGCCGTCGGCGCCGAGCTCCTCGACGAGGTCGACCGACACGGTCAGGCCCTTGCCGTCGGCCGGGGCGACCTGGATGTCCTCGGGGCGCACACCGATCGTGACCTCGGAGCCGGTGGCTTTGCCGATCGTGTCGGCCTCGACCGGGACGACCAGGTTGCCGAAGCGCACCCCGCCCTCGGCGAGGTCCGCCGGGAAGAGGTTCATCGCGGGGGAGCCGATGAACCCGGCCACGAACACGTTGTTCGGCTTCTCGTAGAGGTCGCGCGGGCTGCCGACCTGCTGCAGCACGCCGTCCTTGAGCACCGCGATGCGGTCGCCCATGGTCAGCGCCTCGGTCTGGTCGTGGGTGACGTACACCGTGGTGACGCCCAGGCGGCGCTGCAGCGAGGCGATCTGGGTGCGGGTCTGCACGCGCAGCTTCGCGTCGAGGTTCGACAGCGGCTCGTCCATCAGGAACACCTGGGGCTGACGCACGATCGCGCGGCCCATGGCGACGCGCTGACGCTGACCGCCGGAGAGGGCCTTGGGCTTGCGGGTCAGGTACTGCTCGAGGTCGAGCAGCTTGGCGGCCTCCAGCACGCGCGTGGCGCGCTCCTCCTTGCCGACGCCCGCGATCTTCAGGGCGAAGCCCATGTTCTCGGCGACGGTCATGTGCGGGTACAGCGCGTAGTTCTGGAAGACCATCGCGATGTCGCGGTCCTTCGGCGGGATGTCGGTGACGTCGCGGTCGCCGATCAGGATGCGGCCGGAGTTGACCTCTTCGAGGCCTGCCAGCATCCGCAGCGAGGTGGACTTGCCGCAGCCGGAGGGACCGACCAGCACGAGGAACTCCCCGTCGCCGACCTCGAGGTTGAGCTTGTCCACCGCGGGGCGCGTGCCTCCGGGATACAGGCGGGTTGCGTTGTCGAACGTGACAGACGCCATGGTTTCTTCTCCTTCACCGGCAGGTACGTGCCGGACGATCCGTTGTGAATGGAATGAACGGGGACTTCCCCCGCGCGCACGTCTTCGGGCGCAGGGCTCAGTATGGCATGCCCGTCTGGGCATTTCCCAGGGTGTCTGACTAGCATCGATGGGGCCGCTTCACCCGGGCGGCCCGCCGGGGCACCCGGCCCTTTCGTGTCTTTGAGGTTCCATGTCCAGCGACGATCCATCGAACGTCCCGGCTCCGAGCGACCGCCGTGAAGCGGTGCGGGAGAAGGCGCAGCGGGTGCAGGTCAGGCACGCCCGTCTGCGAAAGCTGCGCATCGCGGGCCTGAGCGTTCTGGGCATCGTCGTGGTCGCCGCCATCGTCACCGGGGTGGTGCTCGCGATCAGCTCCAAGACCTCGCAGCCGCTGCTGTCCCCCCGCAACCTCGATGCCGACGGAGGCATCCCGATCACCTCGGTCGCCGGCGTGGACTTCAGCGCTGACGCCGGGTCGGATCCGACTGCGACACCCACGGCGACCACGGCCCCCACTCCTTCGCCGACCTCCGCGTCGACCGTCGACATCCGCGTCTACGTCGACTTCCTGGCCTCGGGCTCGCAGGAGTTCGAGCTGGCCAACGCCGAGCAGATCGCGACGTGGTTCACGGCGGGATCCGCGACGGTGACCTACTACCCGGTGTCGATGCTGACCGCGAAGTCGAACGGCACCAAGTACTCGCTGCGTGCCGCGGCCTCGGCCGCGTGCGTGGCGACCTACTCGCCCGACACCGCCTTTGCCTTCACGCACTCGCTGCTGGCGCAGCAGCCGGCGGTCGACTCGTCGGGGCTGAGCGATTCGGAGCTCGCCGACGTCGCGGATGCGGCGGGAGTCGAGTCGGCGGATCGGGTGCGCTCCTGCATCGAGGACGAGGACTACGTCTCCTGGGCGAAGAACGTGACGGACGCGGCGCTGGCCGGCATCCCCGGCACGGACGGCCTGAAGCTGACCGGCACTCCGCTGGTGCTCGTGAACGGTCAGGAGTACCAGGGATCGCTCGACGACCCGAAGGAGTTCGCGCAGTTCGTGCTGACCACAGCCAGCGACAGCTACTACAGCGGCACGGCCTCGCCGACCGCGACGCCCTAGACTCGTCGCGGTACCCGCTGTGCGGGCGACGCCGGCTTGGCGCAATTGGTAGCGCACCGTACTTGTAATACGGGGGTTGCAGGTTCGAGTCCTGTAGCCGGCACGGGGTAACGGCCGGCCCCCGCGGCGTCGTTCCGGAAGCCCGCACGCTGGGGGCGTGCCTCCGACACCGGCACGGCGTGATCCCGTCGTGGTGCGAACCGGGGACGGGATTCAGGTCGGGCAGGTGTTTCCCGGCATGACGATCGGCGTGGGATCATCGCCGCATGACGAACAACTCGAAGTCGCACGAGCACATCCGTGAACAGCGCGAGGCCGCGCAGAAGGAGAAGGACCGCCTGGAGGCCGCTGAGGAGCGACGACTGGACGACGAGGACCGCCCCGAATAGCAGTACCTCGCGTCCGCGAGCGAGAGGATCACGGGATCGGAGAGCTGCGGACGTACGTCGCGTTCCAATGAGCTATCCGCTGTTCGAGGCGGGCCTCGTCGAAGTCCTCCGCGGTGATCAGCGCCATCACTCTCGGCAGTTGCAACGCCACCGCGGCCGCTGCTGCTTCGAGCCGCTCACGCCATGCGAAGCCCTGCTGTCCGCGGATGTCCTCGTTTGCGACGAGGACCGCGATCGGTCGCGTCTCCAGAGAACGGAACAGCGATAGCAGCTCCTTCTGGTCTCTGCGCCCCAGTCTGCGTCTTTCGTTGGCGTTGGCCTGTGGGTGGGAATAGAACCAGGGTTGTGGCAGGTCGACGAGCCGTTTCCCGGTCCGGTGCGCCCAGCCGCGAAGGCGCAACAGGCGGGGTTCGTCGCGCGAGAGACCTGGTCCGACCAGGACGACTCCGAGTTGCTCGGGTGCCTCGGCGCCGTCAAAGCCCGTCGAGCGCGGACCGGAGGGCGGGTCCGGATGACGCGAGCGATCGCCCGGAAGCCCTTGCGGCAGCATCGCTGTCTCCGGCACCGGACCCTCCCTTCGTTGCTCACGACGCTAGCCACGGTGTCATCGTCATGGGATAAGCCCGTAACGTTGAGCAATAAGTACCGGGGCGATTTCTTACGTTCGCGCTGGTATGCGGGATCCGCTGTGCCACACTGAGGCCGTGATCGCACGTCCGCTCCCGGTTGTCAGCGGCGCCGGAAGGCTTCGCGTTCGCCAGGTGGCACCCGGGCCCGACGGGCAGATACGCCACGGCGTGCGCAATCACGATGCACGTCTCGGCTCGGTCGCGCTCGACCTGGTGGACAGCGTCTTCGACCGGAAAGGGATCTGCGTCGATCGGATCGACGGTCCGCAGGCGTGGGCGCTCTGGCTGGCGGAGGTCGGCTTCGTCGCGCCCCGTGTGGGCATCGATGCGGACACGTTGAGTCGCGTGCGCGTGCTGCGCGAGGCGATCTGTCAGACGGCACTCGCCGTCATCGGCGTCGAGCCCTCCTCATCGGACGCCCTGACGACATTGAACACGTTCGCAGAGAGAGCGCAGCCGGGGTTCGGCATCGAGATGCTGCCCGCCGGCGGTTTCGTCGTCCGGCGTTCCGAGCAGTCCCACGACGACCTGCTCGCCAGCATCGCGCGTGATGCGGTGATGCTCTTCACCGGCTCCGGCGTCGACCGTATCCGAGTGTGCGACTGGCATTCCTGCCCGGCGATCTTCTACGACAACTCCCCGGCAGGGGATCGTCGTTGGTGCAGCCCTCAGTGCGGTGCCCGAGCGGCGGCGCAGAGCTATCGGGACCGCCAACGTGCCCGACTCCTCGCGCAAGCCTGACCCCTGTCGCCTTCGCGTCTATGAGGCGGGATCCCTGAGCGTCGGTGACCAGCCGAGCGCGGGCCCGATGACCGTCGCGACCTGCTCCAAGATGTGGCGATAGTCCTCGTAGGCGAACTGGAAGGGCAGCTCGAACAGGAATTCGTCTGCCGCCTGGGTGGCCTGGCTGTGCAGCAGACGATCCAGGATCTGCTCCGTCGAGCCGTGGACGTCCGCTGCGATCAGGGCGCCGCTGGCCTGTCGGGCACTGGTTCGCGGTGTGCGGGCGGAGACGTACTCCGCGAACCTCTCTCGCTGAGCGTCGCTGGCATCGTCGGTCGGGACGAGGACGTGTCCCTGCGAGACCACGGCGTCCTCCCCGAGCGGATGATGTGCGCGGAAGCGATCGATCTGCGCGCGCTGCGCCTCGTCGAAGTCCTCTGAGCTCTCGATGTGCGAGATGTTGCTGACGAGAAGCTTCAGTCCCTGCGCCGCCGCCCACTCGGTCGAGCGGAACGAGCCGGCGCCGTACCAGATCCTCGAGGCCAGGCCTTCGGCATGGGGCTCCACCCGGTCGGACGAGAGCTCGGTGGCGCCTCCGAGACCGATCGGGTGGGGGGCGCCTATCGGTGGTTCACCCTTGATGAAGTCGAGGATCCGCTCGATCCGGGCGTGCGAGGTGTCCAGGTCGCGCCAGTCCGGGCCGAGGATCCGTTCCGCCACGTCGTCCGACAGGCCGCGGGGGCTGCCGACGCTCAGGCCGGGTTGGAGTCGGCCGCCGGAGAGGAGGTCGGCGACCGACAAGTCCTCGGCGAGCCGGAACTCCGATTCGTACACCGTCGGGATGACGGCGGCGCCGAGGTCGATGCGGTTCGTGCGCTGCGACGCGGCGGCGAGGAAGGTCGCGGCGCTCGGCAGCCCGTACTGCAGATGTCGCGTCCGGACCCAGCCGCCGTCGAGGCCGAGCTCTTCGGCGTATTCGAAGAGTCGCAGTGCTTCGTCCAGGCCCCGCGCGGGATCGTCCCGCTGGTAGGGGACGATATGCAAGAAGCTCAGCTTGCGCAGTGGGCGCTGACGGGTCATCGCCGTCCTTTCAGGTATTCGTAGCGGGCGGGATCGATGTCGACGACGTCGACGGCGAAGGCGTAGAGATCGAACTGCGTGACTCCGTTCCGGATGAGGCCGTCACGGTCGGGCTCACGACGGAAGCCGATCTTCTCGTACAGCGCGTGTGCGCCTCTCATCTGCGGGCCGCTCTTCATGAAGACGCCCCGGAGGCCTCGTGCGCGCGCGAGCTCGATCACGTGCCGGGTCAGCAGCTCGCCGATCCCTCGTCTACGAGCGGACGGCGCCACGGCGAGCAGGCGGAAATCGAGTTCGTCCGGACGCGTATCCTCCATCATCGGTTCTCCGCCGACCTTCGAGACGGTGACGTTTCCCAGCTGCGCCTCGGTGCCCGGGTCGACCGCGAGCCACACGTCCGTGATGAGTGCGCGATTCACCGACAGACGGAACGGGTCTGCGCCGCGATCACGCCGACCGTAATCGTGGTCGTACGCCTCCCGCACGATGCGGTCGACGTCGTCATGGTCGCCGTCGCCGGCGGGCCGGACAAGGACGCTCATACCTCGGGCGCGTACTTGTCGGCGATGTGGCCGAGATCGTTCGCGCGGAGCCAGTCCGCGTTGTACTCACGGCTGAGATAGTCGCGTCCGCTGTCGGCCGAGTAGGCGACGATGACGCTCCCGGCGTCGACCTGGAAGGCGAGATCGACCGCGATCTTCAGGCTCAGCACCGAAGACGGCCCCAGCGTGAGCCCTTCCGTTCGCGCCACGTGCCAGCCGTAGTCGATGATCTCCGCTTTGGGGCGGGTCTCCACCCGGTCCAGGACGTCCAGGTCGTAGTTGAGGGGGAAGTCTCGTTCGAGCTCCTGCCATCCCGGCCGCCTTTCGAAGATGGCCCGGAGGTTCGTCTTGGCCGCGGCCTCCTCGAAGTTCGTGGCGATCACCTCGATGTCCGGATTCCGCTGTTTCAAGTAGCGACCGGTTCCGCTCACGCTGCCGCCGGTCGCAACGGCCGCCAGCCAATGGGTGACGTTGCCGCGGGTCTGTTCCCAGATCTCCGGCCCGGTCGATTCGATGTGCGAGGCCGGGTTCGAAGGCACGGATTGCTGGCGAGCCCACCAGTTGCGGGGATCCTCGTTCTCATATCGCTCGGCGATCGCCGCCCAGTTCTCGGGATGATCGCCGGGGACGTCATTGCGGCCGGGGACGATGTCGACGCCGAGGAAACGGAGATAGCTCGCCTTCTCGGGGGAGAGGGTGTCGCTCGCGACGATCGTCACCGGGTGGCCGGTCGCGAGTCCGGCAAGCGCGTAGCCGATCGCGGTGTTGCCTGCGCCGAAGTCGACGACCCGCTGCCCGGGCAGCAGGGAGCCGTCGGCGATCGCGGTCCGGATGATGTTGATGCCGATGCGATCCTTCGATGAACCGCCGAGGTTGAACTGGTCGAGCTTGACGTAGACGGTCCCCGGCGCGCCGGGAGCCAACCGGTTGATCCGTACCAGGGGGGTGTTGCCGATGAGCTCGAGCGCGTCGTCTGCGACCGGAGCCAGGCTCGGATCGGGGAAGGAGCGCGGCAGCTCCCATCTCGATCCGATGCTCGTGTCAGGCATGAGCGGGCCCCTCCTCCGCCAGCGGCGCGGACGAACGATCCGCGAACTGGTCGATGAATGCGGCGAGCGCTCCGCGTACGAACGGCTCGTCGAATCGCGGGTCCTCGTGGTCGGCCCCCGCGATCTCCAGCAGGAACGCCCTGTTGCCGCGGCGGCTGAGCGTGTCCAGGAGTTGTACGCTCTCCTGGTGGGAGACGCACGTGTCCCGGTCCCCGTGGATGATGAGGAACGGCACCGCCTCCACGTCGACGTGGTTGTACACGGACGGGGAGACCCGCGTGTCAGCGCCGGCGAGCAGCTTCTCGCCGAGCCCGCCCGGCGGCCACTGGCCGTGTCGGGAGTACGACCAGTGCGCGAACGTTCCCGGCAGGGGAAGAGGCTCGTGGCGGCGTTCGCTGTCCCACTGGTATGGGTCGGCGACAGTCGCGTAGGTGATGACGCCGGCGGCGGGACGGACGTGCGACGTGCCGGTCAAGCGTTCCCACGCCCGCAGGCCGACGAGACCCGCGAGATGACCGCCTGCGGACGCACCGGCGACGAAGACGGGCAGGTCGGGGTAGGCGGACGCCGTCCACTCGAACGCGTCGCCGGCGTCCTCCAGCTGGGCGGGCCAGACGGCATCCCCGGTCAGCCGGTAGTCCGCGGAGACGACGATCACGCCGTGCGAGACGAGTGGCTGCAACCGCGTCGTGACGTTCTCGACGAGACGGCTGCCGCCCTGCCATCCGCCGCCGTGGAAGTACAGCAGGACGGCGCGCGGGGGCACGTCGTCGTCATGATGGACGGTCAGCAGCTGCTCGCCTTCCGGACGTCGTGCGTACACATGGTCGGTCAGTGAGATCGTCACGGTCAGTACTCCAGGTCGTCGATGTAGGGGAAGAGGTAGTCGGCCGCCGCGAGCGCCTCGTTCTCGAGGGGCCAGCCGGAGAAGATGAAGCGATCGACACCGGGGATGTCCTCGCGGTATCGCCGGAGCTGTGCGGCGATCTGCTCGCCGCTGCCCACGAGGTAGGTCGCGGCACCGGTGCCGCGGAAGTCGAGCACCGGCCCGAACTCGGTGAGCCCTGCGTACACGCCGGGCTCGATCTCGAGATCCGTCAGCTCGGGGAGCCGTCCGTCGCGGAGCGCGTCGACCCATCCTTGACGCTGCGCATCGGGCGCGACGAAGGTCGACAGATCCGCATGACCGCCGGTGATCCGCTTCAACTGCTCGTTGGCGTCATGGGCGAACTGCTCGGCTCCGACTGCCGCGAACCCCTCGTAGAAGGCGTCCTTCGCCTGTTGGTCCGTGCGGCGCACGATGAGCGATCCGTGGATGCCGACTCCTTCGAAGCGGCGACCGTGTCGCGCTGCTGCCGCGTGTGCCGAGACCACCTGGGACCTCACCGCGTCGAAGCCGCGGAGGAAGGCGAGATAGACCTCGACGACCTCGCCGGCATGCTCCTGCCCGGCGGGTGACGCGCCTGCGCCCCAGAGCGGCGTATGCGGAAGCTGGAACGGTCCGTAGGGGCCGCCCGAAGCGTGGTCGGCGGCGTTCGGCGCTCCGACCTGGTGTGCGTCGCCCGTGGTCGCGCGGGTATCCAGATAGGTGCCGTCGTAGCTGCCCTCGCGCCCCTCGTAGAACTCGACGAAGAGCCGCCAGTAGTCCGCGCTGAGCCGATACCGATCGTCGTGGGGAGTCAGCAGCCCGTACGCCGTCAGCTGCGCGTCCTGTCCGTTGACGATGTTGATGAGCAGGCGTCCGTCCGAGACCTGATCGAACGTGAGCGCCTGCTTGGCAAGCAGCCGCGGTGGCGTGATCGCGGGGTAGATCGGCACGAGGAAGCGCAACCGCCGCGTGAGGGCGGCGAGTGCGGCGGTGGTCACCAGCGGGTCGCTCGTGGACGTGCCGTGCAGTGCTCCGTAGAAGCCGTTCTGGTCGAGCGCCTGCGCGGTGCGGGCGAGGCGCGCGAAATCCGACGGGTAGCGACCCGCCGCGCTCCAGGGGAACCGCCCGTCCACGTGCTTCAGATACCAGAGGATCTTCGTCCCCGCTGCCATCTCTCTCCTCCTGCCCGGCGTCCTGGCCGGCCGGAGCGAGTTTAGAAATCTGGCAGGGACGCACCACGCCGTCGCGTAACGCCCGGTCACGAGTGCCGTCGCGATCGACGACCGGCGCGGTGATGTCGGATTCTCGCCCTCCGTGCGCGGCGGGTGTGGCGCACCGTTCCGGCAGGAGACGGCCGTCTCCCGGTCGAGGACGAGCGCCTGATCCGCACCGCGCGTCGGGTCGTCACATGTTACCGACCGCGACGACGGCGCTGGGTGGGGGCCACCGTCCCTTCCTAGGCTCGGCTCGATTCTTCAGGAGCGCACCATGACTGAGACGACGACCGCGGACAGCGTCGAGTACGCCGCGGGGCACGCGCGCTGGCACGAGCAGGTCGAGGAGCGGCGGACGTCCCCGTACGGGCCGCTCAGCGTCACCTCGATCCACTGGCTGACCGCCACGTCGCAGCGCTTCGGCGGCGTCCCCGGCGCTTGGCGGGAGGAGCCGGCCGGCGTCGCCGTCGTCGATCTCGACGACGGCGAGCGACTGGAACTCGACGCCGAGCAGTTCACCGGCACGTTCGAGGTCGGCCCGCTGTCCGGTATCGAGACACGCACGCTCGTCGCCGGCGACCTCCGCGTCGAGATCGCGGCCCGCGGCGGCTCGCTCGTGCTGCGTACCCGGGACCCGCGATCGCCCGACCTGATCGCCTACGAGGGCACCGAGGTGTTCCCGCCGCATCCCCGCTGGAGGGTCGAGGCCCGCTTCGTGCCGCAGCGGCGCCCGGAGGTTCGGGTCGAGTCGATCGTGCCGGACAGGCCGCAGCACTACGACTCGCCCGGTGTGGCCGAGTTCGAGCTCGACGGCCGACCGCTGCGGCTCACCCTCTTCGGGGACGGCGACGCGCTTCGTGCGATCTTCGCCGACACGAGCGACCGGACATTCCCTGCGGCGAGGAACGTCGAGGTCGTCCGCACCGGCCCGGAGACCGTCGTCATCGACTTCAACCGCTCGACCAACCCGCCCTGTGCCTACTCCGCCGGCGCGACCTGCCCGCTGCCACCGCCCGGCAACCGCCTGCCGATCCCGATCGAGGCGGGCGAGATCGCCCCGGCGACGAGTCCAGAGCACTGACACCGCACGGAAGGACCGTCCATGGCCACCAAGATCCTCTGGTACCTGAGCCCGTACGACGGATTCACCCCGTGGGTGCAGGAGACGCGCACGCCGGGGAGCGTCGAACACATCGCCGAGCTCGCGGCCCATCTCGACACGCTGCCCTTCTACGGGGCGTTGCAGGGCACCTACGCGCAGGACTCGTTCCTGACCATCGCGCAGATCGCCCACCGCACGAGACGGCTGCGCTTCCTGGTGCCGTTCTACCCGGCGCTCACCGCGCCCAAGCTGCTCGCCGAGCAGGTGCTCACCTTCGACCAGTTCACGGGTGGCCGGCTGATCCTCAACCTCGTCAACGGCATCGACGCGAAGATCCAGACCTACGGATTTCCGGTCCCGCACGACCAGCGCTACGACATCAGCGCCGAGTACTGGGAGCTGTTCACGGCCGCCTACGAAGGTCGGGATGTCGACTACGCCGGCACCTACCTCGACCGCGAGATCTACGCGAAGGCGTTCGATCACGCCTTCGAGCCGACGTCGTACTTCCCGTTCCGGCAGGGCTCCGCCGAGCCGATCCCACCGATCCAGGCGCCGCACGCCCCGCTCTGGGGCGCGGGCGCGTCGGAGGCGGGGCAGGACTTCGCCGGAAGGATCGTCGAGGTGTATCTCGCCCACCTGCGTGAGTCGGACGCGCTGAAGGCGCAGTTCGACGGCGGCGAGGCGCGCGCCGCCGCCCACGGCCGCCGCTTCGAGGCGGAGGGCGTGCACGGCAGCGTCATCGTCCGCGAGCGCGACGAAGACGCCCTCGACTACTTCTACAGCCAGATCGAGGCGACCGGCGTCGAGCACACCCGTAGCCGGCTCGAGGCTCGGCTGAAGGCCTCGAGCGGGGGCCGGCTGGAGCTGTCGACCTTCACTGCGCCGGACCCGGTGCGACGGCGCATCGTCGACCGGCTGCTGGCGGGCAAGCTGCCGACCCCGGCGGAGCTCGAGCTCGAGCCCGGTGTGTATGCCGGACTGACGCCGTGGGGCGCCTTCGACATCAACGCCGAGGGCACCGCTGTGTATCTCGTCGGCTCCGGCGATGCCGTCCAACGCTCGATCGAGCGGATCCAGGCCAAGACGCCGCTCGTCGACCGGTTCATCCTCTCGGCCTGGCCGCTCGCCCAGGAGGCCTCCACGGTCGCCGAGATCCTGCTGCCCCGGCTCGGCGCGGAGCGGCCGGAGGCCGTCGCCGCCTGACCTCCGCGGCCGCACGATGGCCCGCTGACAGGTGTTACGGCAGATGTGTCGGGCTGTTTCTGCGTGTGTCCGGGCCGGATTCCCCTCGACGGACGGCGTCGACATGCTGGTCCGGTCGCTCACCCCGCGACGCCTGCATTCACACCGAGTAAGGAACCCTCCATGCCCATCACGGCACTCCGAGCGCGAATCGGCATCACCGCCGCGGTCACGGCGTTCGCGGTCGCGGCCCTCGCCGGCTGCTCCGCCTCGCCCACCTCGTCCAGCACCGAGTCCGACGGCTCCATCGACCTGAGCGGCGTCACGCTGAACATCGGCCTCATCGACGCCGTCACCCAGCAGCTGTTCACGGACTCAGGACTCTTCGACGACGTTCCGTACACGTTGAACGCCTCCGTCGGCACCTTTCCCGACCTCGCCGCCGGTCTCAACAGCGGTCAGTTCGACGTCGCGTTCTACGGCGTCACCACCCCGGTGAACCAGGCCGGGAACGACCCGACGTCGTGGACCGCCGAGAACGCGCCGATCAAGCTCATCGGCGGCTGGTCGCCCGACCAGACCGGCGAGTACCCGTGGTTCGGCGTCGCGGTGTCCACCGCGTCCGGGATCGACTCGATCGAGGACATCGAGGGCCACAGCATCGCCTCCAGCACCAGCGGCGACGCCTACCCGTCGTATCTCGCCCTGCTCGACCAGGCCGGTCTCACGGAGGACGACATCACCGACTACGCGTTCTCGACGACGCCGGAGCAGGTCTCGGCGTTCGCCACCGGCCAGGCGGACGTCTTCGTCGGCTCGTTCGCGTCGATCGCCACGCAGATCGAGAGCGGCGATGCGAAGATCCTCATCACGAGCCGCGAGCTCGGAGTTCCCGTGCTGAAGGGCATCGCCGTGAAGACGACGACGCTCGACGACGCGGCGAAGGTCGCGGCGATCGAGGACTGGTACGGCCGCTACAACGAGTTGCTCACCACGTACTGGGACTCGCACGAGGAGCAGATCGAAGGGCTCTACGAGTCGCTCTCGCAGCAGACCCCGGAGCTCGCCGCCTACAACTGGAACAGCGTGAAGGGCTCGCACGCGCGGACCTTCGACGACGTCCTGTACGACGGCGTCCAGTACAACGCCGATCTCTTCTATCAGTTCGGCGCAGCCAAATACGAGGTCAGCGATGTCTCCGTGTTCTTCGACGATCGGTTCGAGCAGACCATCGAGACCGAGGAGCAGCCGCAGCCGTAGGCCGCGACCGACGGTGGGCGCCCGGCCGCGGATCTCGGTCCCCGGCCGGGGCGCTCGCCGCTTCACCAGAACCCGACATCGAAAGGAATCACGGCCATGACCGCGACCACGGTCTCCGGCAAGACATCTCCCGTCGCGCGCAGCGCCTCCGCCCTTCGCCCGGCCTATCGCGGCGGCAGCCGCCGTGTCCCGCTCTGGCTCGTCGTCGCGCTCGGCGCGGTCGTCCCGCTCGTCGTCATCGTGTGGTGGTGGATCGGTGCGGCGAACGGTGCGGTCAACACCTCGGTGTTCTCCTCGCCGCAGAAGGTGCTCGACACGCTGCGGGAGCTGGCCGCGGATGGCACGCTCGGCGGTGCGCTCGCCATCTCGCTCACTCGCGCCGGGATCGGTCTGGTCATCGGGCTCGCGGTCGGCCTCTTCTTCGGCATCGTCACCGGCTTGAGCCGGATCGGCGGTGCGCTCGTCGACCCGACGGCGCAGATCCTGCGCACCATCCCGGTGCTGGCGATCCTCCCGCTGTTCGTCGCCTGGTTCGGCCTCACCGAGCTGTCGAAGTACCTCATCATCGCCTTCGCCGCCGCCGCGCCGATCTACATCAACACCTCCAACGGCATCAACCGCGTCGACAAGAAGCTGCTGGAGACGGCGAAGGTCTTCGACCTCTCCACCCTGCAGACGACGTTCCAGGTCGTGCTGCCGGCGGCGCTCCCCGCGATATTCAACGGCCTGCGCCTGTCCGTCTCGATCTCGATCCTGCTGCTCGTGGCGGCCGAGAACGGGAACTCGTCATCCGGTCTGGGCTATCTCGCCAGCCAGGGCCTGCAGTATTTCCGGGTCGACCTGATCCTCGCCATCGTCATCGTCTACGGCATCCTCGGCCTGCTCGGAAATCTCCTCGTGAGTCTTCTCGAACGGATCTCGCTGCCGTGGCTCGGCAAGAAAGGTGTGCGATGAGCATCCGATATCAGGATGTGGCCGACCGGCCCGCGACCGCGCCCGCGCGTGCGTCGGGGCGTGACGCGCCCGTCGCCGTGTCCATCACCGGTCTCGCCAAGGCGTTCGGCGAGAGAACCGTGCTCGAAGACGTGGAGCTGCAGATCCGCGAGGGCGAGTTCGTGGCGCTCCTCGGCAAGAGCGGCAGCGGGAAGACGACGCTGCTGCGGATCGTCGCCGGCCTCGATGGGACGACCCGAGGCGATGTCCTCGTGAACCCGGCGCGCACGGTCGTGTTCCAGGAGCCTCGTCTGATCCCTCACAAGAGGGTCGCGTCGAACGTCACGCTCGGCCTCGGAGGCAGGCATCGGGAGCGCGCCCTCGCCGCGTTGCGGGAGGTTCGACTCGATCACGTCGTGCGCAGCTGGCCCGGTGTGCTCTCCGGCGGTGAGCAACAGCGTGTCGCCGTGGCACGCGCGCTGGTCCGTGAGCCCAAGGTCATGCTCCTGGACGAACCGTTCGCGGCGCTTGACGCGCTCACCCGGCTCGAGATGCAGAATCTGCTCACCAGGTTGCGTCATGAGCACGGGTTCGCCACCCTCCTGGTCACCCACGACGTGGAGGAGGCGGCCTATCTGGCTGATCGCGTCATCGTGCTCAAGGACGGTCGTATCGCGTATGACGAGGACATCACGCACCTGGGTGAGAGCCGCGACCGCGCGCAACCGGACTTCATCGAGGTCCGGGTCGCACTGTTGCGTGAGCTCGGCGTCGATCCGACCGGGGACGGGACCTGAGCGCCGACACCGTGAGACGGGAGCACGTCTCGATGAGAGCACTGGTGGACGAGGTCGCATCGACCCCGGATCCGGGGGAGAGCGGGGCCGCGCACGCCACCGCGGGAACCTGTGAGCTCGGAGAGCTCCCCCTCGAGTCCGGTGCGACGCTCCCCGCGGCGTCGCTGTTCTTCGAGGCATACGGACATCTCGACGCCCAGGCATCGAACGCGGTGCTCCTCTTCCATGGCCTGTCGGCGGACAGCCACCTCGCATCCGGCTCCCACGACGCCACCCCGGGCTGGTGGGAGCAGGTCGTCGGACCCGGTCGAGGCGTGGACACCGACGAGTGGTTCGTCGTCTGCGCGAATGTGCTCGGTGGGTGCTTCGGATCGACCGGCCCGCGCACGCTCGCGCCCGACGGCCGCCTGTGGGCGGCGGATTTCCCGGAGGTCAGCATCCGAGACCAGGCCGCAGCCGCTGCTCGCCTCGGTCCGCTTCTCGGAGTCCGCCGATGGGCGGCGGTGATCGGGCCCTCCTACGGGGGGATGCACGCCCTCGAATTCGCGGTGACGTACGGCGACCTGGTCGAGCGCTCCGCCGTCATCGCGGCGCCCCCTCTCACCACCGCCGAGCAGGTTGCGAGCAACACCCTGCAGCTCGCGCTCGTGACGAGCGAACCGGAGTTCCGTGCGGGCGCTCACCAGGGTCGACCGCTCGCGGGGCTGCAACTGGCCAGGAGGCTCGGGATGCTCGCCTACCGGGGCGAGACCGAGCTCGACGACCGGTTCGGGCGGACCGAGCAGGACGACGGCTCGGGGCGATTCGCCGTCGATTCCTACCTCGATCATGGGGCGAGGAAGTTCGCCGAGCGGTTCGACCCGAACAGCTACGTCACCCTCGTGACGTCGAAGAACACGCACGACGTCGGGCGCGGCCGCGGGTCGGCGCGGCGAGCGTTGGAGACGGTGCGGCATCCCACCCTCGTCATCGGCATCGACTCCGACCAGCTCTTCCCGCTGCGACAGCAGGAGTTCATCGCACGTCATATCCCATCGAGCGTCACCGGCGATCGTCCGCTCGTGCTGGAGAGCGCGCACGGACACGACAGCTTCTTGATCGAACAGGAATGGGTGGGGATCCAGCTGTCGAAGCTGCTTCACGACAGCTCCTGATGCCGGCCCGCCTCAGCGGTCGCGCCCGTGCCCCTTCTTGCGCGTGCGGTCGTGCTTGTCGCCCTTGTGCGTGCGCCGGGCCGGCGTCGCGGCGGGCGGCGCATCCAGCGTCGACAGGAACGCCTCCCCGTCGACGCCGCGATCGTGTCCGGGGCGCTTCTCGCGGTCGGGCTTGCCGCCCACGTACAGCCAGCCCAGCAGCCGCTCGGCCTCGCCCAGCCCGTGGGCCGCGGCGACCGCGGCCGAGCGGGTGTAGCCGCCGGTACGCCAGATGACACCCCATCCGGCCTCGTCCAGCAGCAGGCTCAGCACGTGGGCGACCCCGGCGGCGACGGCTTCCTGCTCCCAGTCGGGCACCTTGCCGCTGCGCCGGATGCGCGCCACGACCGCGATCAGCAGCGGCGCGCGCAACGGCTTCGACGACTCGCCGTCCTTGCCCTCGGACTCGTGGATGGCGCGGCCGAGCGCGCGGCGATCGTCGCCGCGCAGCTCGATCAACCGCCAGGGGCGCAGCGACGAGTGGTCGGCGACGCGGCCGGCCGCCGACACGAGATCCGCGAGCTCGTCGTGCGTCGGCGCCGCATCGGTCACGCGGGAGAGCGAACGGCGTCCCAGCATCGCCTCCCGGGCCGACATCACTCGTTCTCGGGGGTGAAGCTCAGCGAGATCGAGTTCATGCAGTAGCGGTCGCCGGTCGGGGTGCCGAAGCCGTCCGGGAAGACGTGCCCCAGGTGGGAGCCGCAGTTCGCGCAGCGCACCTCGGTGCGCTGCATGCCGTGGCTGTCGTCCTCGATGAGCTCGACCGCCTCCGGACGGATCGACTCGTAGAAGCTCGGCCATCCGCAGTGCGAGTCGAACTTCGTGCCGCTCTTGAACAGCTCGGCGCCGCAGGCCGCGCAGGTGTACAGGCCCGCACGGTGCTCGTCGAGCAGCTCACCGGTCCAGGCGCGCTCGGTCGCCGCCTCGCGCAGCACCGCGTACTGGTCGGCATCCAGCTCGGTGCGCCACTCGTCCTCGGACTTGTTCACGGCATAGCTCATGGCTTCTCCTTCGGTCACACCATTCAACCGCGGGCGCAGGGCGGCTGTTCCCACTGTTACCCGAGAATGGATGCCGTGGCCACCCCCGAAGACCTCTCCGCCACGGCGGCGCGCTACGACCGCTTCGCCGGGCGGGAAGCGCCGGGACGCTCCGAGCTGTACCGGGCATGGGCGCAGCGCATCGCGACCGAGCCGGACCTGACCGCCGTCGTGGCCGGCATCCCCGCGACGCATCGGCAGCCGCCGCTCGTGTTCGCCGTGATGCGCCTGCTCGGCGCCCCCGAGGCGACGGACGAGGCCTGGGCGATCTGGCTGCGCGAGCATGGCGCAGCCGTCCACGCCGAGTGCGCGCGCCGCCGGGTGCAGACCAACGAGCCGCTGCGGTGCGCGGCGCTCATGCCGGCGCTCGCCGGCATCCCGGGCCCGATCGCGCTGATCGAGGTGGGGGCGAGCGCTGGACTGTGCCTGTACCCGGATCGCTACTCGTACGTGTACGAGACCGACGACGGCCGGATGACGCGCGTGGACCCGGCCGGAGGAGCGAGCCCGGTCGTGCTGCGCAGCCGATGGCACGGCGAGACGTCCCCGCCGGTGCGCCTGCCCCACATCGTGTGGCGCGCCGGCATCGACCTCGCCCCGCTGGACCCGCGGGCGCCCGACACGCGTGCCTGGCTCACCGGGCTCGTGTGGCCGGGGGAGACCGGGCGGGTGGAGCGCATCGCGCGTGCCCTGGACATCGCCGCCGCCGATCCGCCGCTGCTGGTGGAAGGCGATGCGGCATCCGACGCCGTCACCCGGCTGGCCGCTCGGGCGCCCGCCGACGCGACCGTCGTCGTCACCACGCCCGGCGTGCTCGTCCACGTCCCGCGTGCCGCCCGCGCAGCGGCG